>CAYLLU010000020.1:0-28976 GCA_964384845.1 uncultured Dehalococcoidia bacterium | reverse complement strand
ATTCCCACTATTGGCTATCGGGGCTGGCAGGCATGGAGCTTAGCCGTGCATGGGAGGTTCCCCACACGACGACGTTTCACACCCTGGCCCGGGCGAAAATGGAAGTGAGGCCAGCGGAAGATGAGTCTGCCAATCGATTGGCCGCCGAATCATTGGTGGCCCGGTCGGTGGACTCCATCGTGGTTTGCACGCAACAAGAGCGGGACGATCTTGGCCGTCTGTACGATGTCTCTACTGAGCGTGTCGATGTTGTGCCAGCCGGAGTAGATCTCAGCCTGTTCCAACCCATGGATATGATCGAGGCACGTCAATCGCTCGGACTGACCGAATCGAAGATCATCTTGTCGGTTGGCCGAATCGAGCCATTGAAGGGGATAGACATACTGATAAGAGCCTTGGCCCAACTCCATGATATCTCGGATACGCGGCTACTCATCGTGGGTGGTGAGCTGGGTTCCGACCCCGAGATTAAGAGGCTCATGGAACTGGCGTCATCTCTGGGTGTGATTGGATCTGTGACCTTCACAGGTGTTGTGGAGCAGACAGAACTACCGAAGTACTATAGCGCCGCCGATGTATTTGTCATGTCTTCCTACTACGAGAGCTTCGGGCTTGCGGCTCTTGAGGCGATGGCCTGCGGAACCCCCATTGTTGCTTCTGGAGCGTCCGGTGGGCCGAAGTCCTTCGTCAAGGAGGGCAAGACCGGATATCTTATAGCATGGCCCCATCCAGAGGCTTATGCCGAACGTCTGGAACAGATCCTAATGGACGCGTCGCTCAGGGAGCGCATTGGCCGTGCTGCTAGGGCCAAAGCGCTAACCATGGCTTGGGATACTGTAGCTTCTGGTCTTTCCCGCCACTACGATCGGGTGACCGGGGAAGCGTGGTTGAAAGTAATCGGAGAGTGACATAGTGGATGACTTAAGGGACGCTTCTAGAAGGGCCCCTTCCGGTGACGCAAACTACGGCTCACATCCGGGACGTCGTTTACCGCCGATAGCGCGGTTACAGCGACACGTCGGTCGGCGAATTGTGTCCGGGTTCTTAATCCTAGTTCCGCTAATAATTACCTTTCTGATACTGAGGATCGTATACGTCTACGTGGAGGGGTTTTTCAGGCCATTGGTAGGCGACTTTGCCTGGTCTTTTCCGGGGATAGGTGTTGTCATTACTCTAGCCCTACTATACGTAACCGGAGCCTTTCTTGCCGGGAAGCGCGTGCGAGCTTGGGAAGATTCCATGCTTAGCAAGATCCCGATATTGGGCAGCATATACAGTGTCTCGCGACAATCTGTCGACGCGCTCCAGTCTACGTCCGGGCAACACTTTAGCCGCGTGGTTTTTCTCGATTGGCCACGGCCTGGTGTACGAGCCATGGGATTCGTGACCGGACACCTCCATTCAGGCATCGAGGAAAGTGATGCGATGGTAGTGGTCTATATCCCGACGGTGCCGAACCCGACCTCTGGGATGTTGGCCTGGGTTCCTGAGGACCAGGTAATCAGCACGGACATCACGGTCGAAGATGCGATGAAGGCAGTCTTCTCTGGCGGTATCGTGCTACCGTTGGCCGAATTTCCCACTAATATCCCAGCGTCGATCCCTCTCGAAGGACAGATGGTGACGAGAGGTTCTCGGCCCTTTGATACGGCGTAACTCTACAGGCATTTTGCCTAGTATCTAATCGTGGTCGGTTGACACAATGACGCGATTCTACTTTGCCTTGGTGCACCGATAAATGTACGATCTTCACTCCCACATATTGCCCGGTATAGACGACGGGCCCAAGGCCCTCGATGACACCATGGCTATGGCGCGCGTCGCCGCTCAGCAGGGGACACGCGTGATGGTGTGTACCCCTCATCGTAAAGATGTGGGCGAGAACTCGTCTGTGACTCACATTGAGACGTTGGTAGCGGGAATCAACTATGACTTGGATGGAGAAGACGTCGAACTAGAGCTCCTGGTGGGCATGGAGAACCACCTAGATCTTGATCTCCCCGGCGATATTGCCACCGGCAAAGCGCTGCGCCTCAACGGTACCCAGTATTGTCTTGTGGAACTGCCTTTCTTTGGTCGCCCAAACTACCTGGAGGATGTACTGTTCCAGATCCAACTACAGGGAATCACGCCTATCCTGGCCCATCCAGAGCGGATCGAGGCGGTACAGAACGATAATGCTTTATTGGCTGGTTTCGTCGAACGGGGGATGCTGAGTCAGGTTACGGCGGGTAGCGTTGTTGGGCACTTCGGCAAGAAGGTGCGCTCTATCACCCACAGTCTGCTGCGCCAACGACTAGTGCACATCCTGGCTTCTGACACTCATTTCCCAGTTGGGCCACGATCTCCTGAACTTGGGGCTGGGGCCGAAGCGGCCGCGAGTATCGTTGGAGAGGCGGAAGCGGAGGTGATGGTGATGGATACCCCGAGACGAATAGTCAATAATCTACCAGTCAATGTTGAACCGCCGCGAAAGGAAGAGCGGCGGGACCGCCGCCGGTTTTTCTTCTGGTTCTAGTCGTTTTTGTTTCGTTTTGCTAAGAACTTACCTGATTAGGGATACTGCATCCCTGCAGCCTAGAAGACCCAGCCTGTCATCTTAGTTGGGGTGATGGTAATTGATATAAAAAATTCCTCACGATATGTGCGCTCGGCATACTGCGTTCCCTCTTCCTTTCCCTGGTAGTTTATGGACATTGCCCAGAGCAGTGCCTTGTCCCACTGGTCAGATAAATGTGCCATTCCGTTGAACTGCAGAAACGAGTAGGGCTGGATAGTGGTCGTGATTGCAATGGATACTCTTGGCTCATGGCGGATGTTGCGTACCTTTACTGCCTTTGGGCTGGAAAGTACTATTAGAGTCTCGCCGTTGTAGTGGTGCCATACTGGTGCGACGTGGGGTGACCCGGCGGGCCCAACGGTGTAAAGGTGTGACAGGTTAGGCTCGCGAAGATATATGTCCATCTCGACTGGCGACATGCGTGCCATCTAATCTGATTCCTCATTGTGGGCTGATTCAGCGCCGTGCTGGAAGAGTGGCAGTACAGTCGAGCGCTTTCCATCGGCGTCACCTGCGAGCCGGACAAGATGGCGCTGGGTGCGCTGCCATATTTTGTCACTAATGCGTTCCCTAGGTTCCGTAGCATCAATGACGGCCCATCGGTCGGGCTTCTGGTCTGCCATTTCTAGGTATCCTGCCCTGACCCGTTCGTGGAAGGTAAGCGACTCCTTCTCAAATCGGCTGGTACCTTCGCGGTCCATGCGTTGAGTGTTAGGTCCATCTCCCGGATCCATTGGAAGTCGGATCTGAAGCGACCCAACTCTTTTGAGCCCCTCGACGGGTGAGCAGTCTAGCAGGAAAGTGATATCGGGGGGGGTACCTTGGGTCGCCAGGTGATTAATCCGTGCGATATCGTCGAGTGGCAGTCCTCGTCCGTAACCTTGATATGCTGTCGTGGAATCTGCATAGCGGTCCGCGATAACAACGCGGCGTTTTCCTTCTAGGCCAGGCGCGAGCACCTTCGCGACAAACTCCGCACGGGCCGCTGCGAACAGGAATAGCTCGGCCCCGTGGGAAATGGTGCCTCCACGTCTCTTCTCGCGCTTTAGCCAGTCCCTCAAGTACCAGCCCAGGGGCGTGGTACCAGGTTCTCGAACCAGTGTGGTGGGGAAGCCCTCGCGCTCAAGTCGCAGGGCGAGTATCCTCGCTTGGGTAGACTTGCCACTGCCCTCGCCGCCCTCGAAAGAGATAAATAGCCCCAAACTCTACTCCTGAGGTTGGTTAGCTGGTCACTAACCTTCCGAAAAATATAGAGATCCATTGGAGGGATACTCTTGCAAATCCAGCGCGTCGCCCCTCTCTACATACTTCTTGGAATCTGGTTCTAGTTTTGTGGCCGGGTTTGGCTCAGACATACAATAACTTAACCTGATGATGTTACACCCTGCCCCACTCCAAAGTGTGCGTACACCTATTGCCGGTAGAGCACCACCCGGCGACTTGGCTCACGGCCCGTACTGTTGGAGGCGAGGCCACGCTCCTCTGCGAATACGTGCTGGAGATGGCGTATGTAGGCGACCTGCGGGCTCAGGTTGGCCTGGTGCTCGCCGTTTTCGGTAATGCGAGACGCCGCCTGTTCGGCCTCTTCAATGGCTCTGCCGACCTCTTCTCGGGTGGCTTGCCTAGGCTGGTTGCGGGCCAATGCTCTAAGGAACTGGTGTATTTGAGTGGTGGTGTTCTTGCGTAGGACGTACACTGGCTTGCCCTCCTCCTCGGCGTTGAGGAGTGCTCGGGTCCGCCGACGATAGAAGTTTTTGGTAGTCAGTAGTAGGTCGGCGTCTGTTAGTTCGGATACAAGATTCACGGTGGCTGGTGATGAGCTCAATGCTTGCTGGAGTTTGCCCTTGTTTACACCGTACGGAAGAATGTAGGTGGTTTGTGCTGGCGGTTCTTCAGGCGTCTCCACAGTCCGATCGCGTTCTTCACGGCGCTGCTTGGATCCACGACGTGGCTCCCGATCACGCAGAGACTTGGAGTCTCGCTCCGACCGGCCATTCTCTGACATTGCCAGGGCAGGCACCGGTACCTGGGTGCGATGGACTTTGCCGTCATCATCCATAAACCGTCGCTGGATGGTTACCGGATAGCCTCTCAGCATCCTGTCGACTATGTCGGCCACATTGGCGTGGATGTTCACGTCGTTGCGGCCTCGTATTTCTACCAGGATATCGAATGTAGGGGGAGACTTGCGTTCGAGCACCGTTTTTTGGGTCCGTCGGCGACGTGCCTCGTCGTCCCCTAGGGTTACAGCGTCGATGCCGCCGATGAGGTCCGAGAGGGTGGGATTGGTTATCAAGTTCTCGATTGTATTGCCGTGGGCGGTAGCCACTAGTTGCACGCCGCGCTCGGCAATAGTTCGCGAGGCAGTGGCCTCAAGTTCGGTACCGATCTCATCAATGACGATGACCTCGGGCATGTGATTTTCGACCGCCTCGATCATGATGTCGTGCTGTTGGGAGGGTGTCGGGACCTGCATGCGTCTTGCGAGGCCGATACCGGCGTGGGGGATGTCGCCGTCTCCCGCGATCTCATTTGATGTGTCAACCACTACGACACGCTTGAGCGCGTCGTCCGCAAGTACGCGGGCGACCTCCCTGAGCATAGTAGTCTTGCCTACGCCTGGCCTTCCAAGTAACAGTACACTCTTGCCTGTTAGGACAAGGTCTTCAATGATGCGGATCGTGCCGTACACGGCACGCCCTACGCGTACCGTCAGACCGACTATTTTGCCACCTCGATTGCGGATTGAGGAGATACGATGAAGGGTGCGTTCAATACCTGCTCGGTTATCGCCTCCAAAAGCACCGATACGTTCGATCACGTACTGGAGGTCTGCGGCAGTGATCTCCTCAGGTGCGAGTTCAACCGTCTCCCCGGGGAATCTCGCTTGGGGCGCTCGTCCCAAGTCCATGATTACCTCTAGGAGATCTTCATTGTCATCTCTTTTCGCAACGGGCACTGATATAGCTGGTGGCAGCTTTCCGATTATCGCACCGAGATCTGTGTCAATCCATTGTTTTTCTTTTAAGCTCATTCTTTGCGTAAATGTGGTGGTATTTACTTCAAATTCACTGGGGTCATTGGCAGTATCCCAGGGCTCTTCTTGTCTAAGGCGAGGAGCATCGGTGATTTTACCAACGTTACATACTCCGAATCAACGCCGATATCTGGTCCGAGATGTTCCTCCCGAGGCGGTAGGAATACACACTCGATTAGCGACCATCTGATTTGCCGGGAGTGGGTATCGGATGATGTCTAATGGGTGCCGGGGTCTGATCACGGTGCTGTTGTGTTATGTCGAGTCCTCTACCATCCCTGTAAATAGCTGGTGTACTCGGTCGTCCCCTGTAAGTTCCGGGTGGAAGGACGTTGCGAGCATGCGATCCTGGCGGATGGCTACGGGCCGGCCGTCGTGGACTCTCGCTAGTACAGAGACCGAGTCTCCCATGAAATTTACGGCAGGGGCTCGGATAAAGACTGCTCGGAAGCGCGGGCCATCGATACCCTGGAGAGTTATGTCCTCCTCGAAGCTGTCTATTTGGCGTCCAAAGGCGTTGCGGCTGACTTCAATGTCCATGAGGCGGAGCGGGTCCGGACGTCGATCAAGGAGACGGTCGGCTATGACAATCATACCGGCACACGTACCCCAGATAGGCATTCCCGCACGTACCCTGTCGATGAGGGGCCGCCTGAAACCATAGATATCGATAAGCTGGACTATGGTGGTACTCTCGCCGCCAGGAATGATCAGCCCGTCAATGTCCTCGAGATGCGAGGGGAGCCTGATCTCCGGCGCATCCACGCCCAGACGTGTCAGAACATGCCGATGCTCCAGGAAATCTCCCTGAATGGCTAGCACACCTATAGTTGGCAAACTACCAGCCCCTGGTAGCCAACTGCTCTTCCTCCGGCATCGTCTTAATGTCTAGGCCAGGCATTGCATCGCCCAGCCCCGTGGATACCTCTGCCAGAATGGAGGGGTCGTTGAAGTGAGTGGTGGCTTTCACTATGGCCTCCGCCATTAGTAGCGGGCTTTCGGACTTAAAGATGCCGGATCCCACGAACACCCCATCGACGCCAAGCTGCATCATAAGTGCTGCGTCCGCCGGGCTGGCTATGCCGCCCGCAGCAAAGTTGACCACAGGCATATTACCTGTCTCGTGGATTTCTTTGACTAAGTCAAAAGGTGCCTTGAGATCCCTGGCGGTTGCCATTAACTCATCGGTGCTCATCCCCTGTATCCTGCGTATCTCCCCTATAACTGTGCGGGCATGCCGTACAGCTTCCACCACGTTTCCTGTGCCGGCTTCGCCCTTTGTGCGTATCATCGCAGCACCCTCGCCTATGCGGCGAAGTGCCTCACCGAGATTGCGGCAGCCGCAGACGAAGGGCATCTTGAACGCGTGCTTGTCGACGTGGTTATTCTCATCTGCAGGAGTTAGAACTTCCGACTCGTCCACGTAGTCAACTCCCAAAGATTCGAGTATTTGAGCTTCGACGAAATGGCCAATTCGACACTTGGCCATCACCGGAATCGTGACAGATTCCATGATCTCGATTATCTTGGTAGGATCGGCCATCCGAGCTACACCCCCGGCCTTGCGGATGTCGGAGGGTACACGTTCCAGGGCCATCACTGCTACAGCACCTGCGTCCTCGGCTATTTTCGCCTGTTCGGCTGTTACCACGTCCATGATGACGCCACCCTTGAGCATCTTCGCCAGTCCAGTCTTTACTTGCCAGGTGCCGGTCTCCACGGTGGTATCGATTAATGTCATGCGTCGCTCTCCGTAGTGAATTCTATGTGCATTATACTCTCGTCCAAATACCTTGGCAATTTGGATTTGCACCGCATACTTGTCACCACTACACCCCTCTTGATTCACCGATAACTATCTTTGCGCACCGGGCTGTTCCACCCATATATTCTCTGGATGCTACTTTGCGGACTGAGAGGGGGCTGGGCTAGGTCTTCTCCTTGAACATCGAACATCAGCCTAAGTTCGCACCGTTAAATCGGCGCCAAGGCGGTATAGGATTGAGAGACGATCGTTTGAGTAGGCTTTAGAATAAGTTTGTACATCACTGCCGAAGTAAGTAGGCTTGGTTCCATGTCTAGCTTCATATAGGATGCCTTACCATTAGGCAAAACAAAACGGATAAAGGGCAGCGACAACTATTTGCCTCAGTAGTTGCTGGGATCGCTATGTTGTTGGTTGCTTGTGCCAATGACTCGTCTGCGGTGGTCGAGTTTCAACATCATCCTACGGCGACTTTCTCACTAAATCCATCTTCTACAAGTACACTAATCCCCACTCGCACATCGACGCCCTCGTCTGTCATAGGCACAGGCTCTCCGTTGATTCTTGATTTAGAGCGTGTATTTCAAAAACTTTCATTTGAACGCATGGTCCACTTGACGCACTCCGGTGTAGGCGACGGGATGCTTTTCGTAGTACTTCAACACGGCCGAGTAATGCTATTTGAGGATGACACAGACGTGGACGAGGCGATCACTTTTCTCGACATCGTCGATCGAGTTAATAATAGTGGCAATGAAGAAGGGCTGCTCAGTATGGCCTTTCCCCCCGACTACCAAGAGAGCGGACACTTTTATGTCTATTATTCTGCATCCTCGCCTAGGCGTTCGGTCATATCGCGTTTTTCTTTAGGTAGGGCCGGACACGAGCCCGTGAACTCAGTGAGCGAGGTAATCGTGCTAGAGGTGATGCAGCCGTTCAATAACCACAATGGCGGCCAACTAGCCTTCGGGCCTGACGGGTTCTTATACATCGGCCTTGGAGATGGCGGACATCGGGACGATCCTCAGGGCAACGGCCAGGACACATCCACTCTACTGGGGGCTATTCTCCGCATTGATGTTTCGACGCTGGAATCCGATGGAAGTTATACCATTCCACCCGACAACCCATTTGCCGACGGAGCAGGAGGTGCTCGCGCGGAGATTTGGGCCTTTGGGTTTCGCAACCCTTGGCGATTCTCCTTCGACAGGGAGACGGGCGAGTTGTGGGTGGGAGATGTTGGCCAAAATCGGTACGAGGAGGTCAATCTTATCGAACGTGGTCTTAACTACGGTTGGAACTTGATGGAGGGACTCCACTGCTTCAGCGAGTCTCCTATTGGCAGTGAATCCGGTGCATGTCAGGGGCTGGGGCTGGCCCTTCCCGTAATTGAGTATGGACGAGATCATGGTTGCTCGGTGACTGGTGGGCACGTGTATCGTGGGAATCGCCTGCCCGAGTTGACCGGAGCCTACGTGTACGCCGATTTCTGTACCGGCAACATATGGGCACTAAGACACGATGGCTCAAGTGTCACCGAACAACGGTTGCTGGTAGATTCGGAGTTTCAGATACCTGCCTTTGGCGAGGGTCCGTCGGGTGAGATCTACGTACTATCATTCACCGGTGGCATCTACCGGCTTAAGATACCGTAGGGAGTTTCACTGCGGTGGGAGCGCGATTTCATTACCTCTTACGGTCTGTGCTTCACTACGGACCTAGGGCTAACTTGGCCGGTCATCATGTCGTCCCAGAGTTAAGATGTCAGGCCAAGACCACCGGTCGCCTATGATATAATTTCACTTGGGAGAGGTGGCCGAGCGGCTTAAGGCGCTGGTCTCGAAAACCAGTATGGGAGCAATCTCATCGTGGGTTCGAATCCCACCCTCTCCGCTCTGCGCGCGCCGCCTATGTCACACTACCGTCGGCGCTGCCCGGGACACAGTTGGAGAGCTGCCAGAGTGGCCGATTGGGCGCGACTGGAAATCGCGTGTCGTCGCAAGGCGACCGTGGGTTCGAATCCCACTCTCTCCGCCAGTCTTTCGTTCTCAGTACTCTTTGGGGGAATCCTCCTGTACACCTATCGCTCATTATATCGCTACTGAGCAACCATATAGATTCGTGGACTGTCGAACCATCCACATACCCACCGTTCCAATAGACCTATGCTAGAATTAGATTCTGTGATCAACAATGACCAGATAGGATACTGAATCGAATTCAATCGTATGCTTGGCATAGGCTGGATTCTATTCAACACGATGAAGGCCCAATTGGGCACTTTTACAGACATCTAAGTAGTGTGAGTGACTATGGCTAAAGACCTTGTAATCGTAGAATCTCCGGCTAAGGCTCGTACCATCGAGCGCTTTCTCGGCAATGAGTACGTCGCCAAGGCGTCGATGGGGCACGTGCGCGATCTGCCAAAGCGCGAGATTGGTGTCGCAGTCAACGATGATTTCAAGCCGAAATACCAGACCCTTTCAGACAAGAAAAAGATCGTCGCTGAACTCAAGGCGGCTGCCAAGGGGGCAAAGGTCGTCTATCTAGCTACTGATCCGGACCGAGAAGGTGAGGCGATAGCGTGGCACCTGATTGAAGCTGCCAAGATAGAGATGCCTAAGATTCGGCGCGTCGTATTCCACGAGATCACGCAAACTGCGGTCAACGAAGCCTTCGAGAACCCACGAGATCTTGATATGGACCTCATCAACGCACAGCAGGCCAGACGAGTTCTAGACAGGCTCGTAGGTTATGACTTGAGCCCGGTTCTCTGGAAGAAGGTCCGGAGAGGTCTGTCGGCCGGCCGGGTGCAATCCGTGGCACTGCGGCTAATAGTGGACCGTGAGAGCGAAATCAATGCCTTCATAAGTGAGGAATACTGGTCCATCGACGCTTTGTTGGGCCGCGAGGGGATTTCCGAGGAAACGGTTAAGGCACAATTACGATCTATCAAGGGCGAGAAGGGTCGCCTTAAGATTGCCAATGAATATGAGGCTGGTTTGATCACGACCGACCTCAAGTCTGCAACCTATAACGTTGCAACCATCACCAGAAAAGAGCAGAGGCGTAGACCAGCCCCTCCATTCATCACCAGTACGATGCAACAGGAGGGCGTTCGCAAGTTGCGATTTACGGCTCGCCGAACTATGGCGATCGCCCAGCAATTATATGAGGGTGTCAACACCGGTGGCGAGGCTTCCGAGGGACTCATCACGTACATGCGTACCGACTCGACTAACGTGGCCGCCACTGCCCGTTCGGAGGCGAACCGGTACATCAAGGAGAAGTTTGGTCCAAATTATACCCCTAGCAAGGCGCGGATTTTTTCGCGGAAATCGAAGGGTGCGCAGGAGGCCCACGAGGCCATTCGGCCAACATCTATCTACAGAGATCCGGCATCGATTCGGCCGCACCTCACCAACGAGCAGTTTAGGCTCTATGACCTCATATGGAAGCGAATGCTCGCTAGTCAGATGAGTGACGCATTACTTGACATGACCAGCATCGAGATCGAGGGTTCCGGGTCCGATTCTGGCAAGGTCTATAAGTTCCTGGTAACGGGCTCTGTACTAAAGTTCCCTGGTTTCAGGAAGCTCTACTTGGAAGGCCAGGACGATGCAGCCAAGGACAAGGACGATGAAGCTATCTTGCCCAACTTGAATCAGGGAGAGGCACTACGATCGTTGGCTGTCACCCCAGAGCAGCACTTTACCCAGCCTCCTCCCCGATTCACAGAGGCGACATTGGTCAAGGTTCTTGAGGAGCAGGGCATTGGACGCCCTAGTACCTACGCCCCTACACTGGTCACGGTGACGGACAGAGACTATGCACGTAAAAAGCAGGGTCGTTTCGTGCCTACCAAGTTAGGTATCGCGGTGAGCGGTCTTTTAACGGCGCACTTCCCTAACATCATGGATGTGGGATTCACTGCCCGTATCGAAGAGGAATTGGACGACGTTGCCAGCGGCGAGCGGGAATGGGGACCAGTATTGAAAGAGTTCTATGTGCCGTTTTCGGATTCAGTAACGCGTGCCCTAGTCGAGGCGGAGAGAATTCCTCGCGATCAGATAGACGAGGAGACCGATGAGGTCTGTATGGTCTGTGAGCGTCCTATGGTCATCAAGTCTGGCAGGTTTGGCAGGTTCCTGTCCTGCAGTGGCTTCCCTGAGTGCAAAGCCTCCAGACCGTTGCTAGAACGGGTGGGAGTCGACTGCCCGGAATGCGGCAGTGACTTGGTGGAGCGCCAGGGCAAGGGGAAAGGTCGTGGCAGGACCAAGTTTTATGGATGTTCCAACTACCCAACCTGCACCTTCGCGGTGAGTCGCAGGCCGCTGTCTCAGCCCTGTCCGGACTGCCGTAGTCTGCTACTGGCAGCGGGCAGGAATAATGCCCGCTGCAACTCCTGCAATTACAGTGGTCCAGTTGATGAGGAGAAGGTCGTGGAATTGGCCTCCTAGAGGCCGGGCACGCACCAATCATTTTGGTGGCCACGTTCCAGACTGGAACCGGATCGGTCTGGCAAATGGTGATCTCTGAGCGGCGTTGCCCACAAGATAGACCTTGATCCGCCTTTCGCTAGGGAAGGTCGATACTATAAAACATCGTCATGGAATCCATAGAGTGGAACGCACTGCTTGCTCGGTTTGCAAACCACCTTTCAGCTGAGAGGGGCCTAGCGACGCTGACCATAAGGAATTACTCAACCGATCTGGGACCGCTTTTCAATTACATGAGAGAGATGGACATCAAGGGCTTCAACTCCCTAGACCGTGATGCCCTTCGAGGATACCTGGGCTGGCTCGTAAAGTTGGGCTATGCACGGTCCAGTATTGTCCGCAAATTGAGTGGTCTTCGCAGTTTCTTTAGGTGGTTGTTGCGCGAGGGTATAATCGATACGGATTTGTTGCCACGGCGTGGGGTGATGAAACGAGAATCCAGATTGCCTCGTTTTCTATCTCAGCGCGAGGCGGCCGCCCTGGTGTCATCGCCGGACATGGTGGGACGATTTGGGCCCAGGGACCGGGCGTTGCTAGAGACGCTCTATGCGGGAGGCCTGCGAGTTAGCGAAGTGACGGGACTAAAGATGGATGACTTAAACCTGAACACTAGGGAGATTCGCGTGACTGGCAAGGGTTCTAAACAACGGTCCGTTATTATTGGAGAAACAGCTCGCGACGCGCTCTCGCTCTACCTGAGCGAGTTGCGTCCGAAGTTAGTAAACGCCAGATCGGGCAGCGCGCTGTTCTTGAGCCGTCTCGGGACCCCGCTTAGCCAGAGAAGTGTCCAGGAGAAGGTACGGCGATATGCTATGAAGGCGGGACTGAGATCAGGTATTCACACTCACACCTTGCGACATTCTTTCGCGACTCACCTTCTAGACGGTGGTGCGGACTTACGCGTGGTTCAGGAACTGCTGGGCCATTCTAGTCCGGCAACGACCCAGATTTACACCCATGTAACACAGGCCAAAGCCAAGGAGGTGTATCTCTCAGCCCACCCCCGAGCCGGAACTGTCTTACCGCCACTCCCTTGAGAGATGTGATTGAGATCAGAGTGCTTTTCCAAAGTGAACGAGCTAACCTCTCTTCTCAGGATACTCCGCTGTGAATAAATCCCCGTGGATCGCGCTGCTTGGAGGAAATCTTCCAATGAAAACTGAGGACTTCAAGTTCAGGTGCCAACCCCGATCAGGGGATACATCGTAAATCATGTGTGTTTGGAAAATAGGCTCGTCATAGAAATAAATGGGCACCATAAATGCCCGAGGGCTGTTGTGGTAGATGAGTAGTGTTCACGACGGCTTAACAGGGTTTGATACAGAGTTTTCTCTAGTTGTGAGTCTCCGAGATTGAAGGCAATACAGTGAAGGTGATGCGGATTATTGGTTATAAAATGAAAATTCGACGTGGCGAAGGTGAACAATGAAAATTCTCGTGATCAATGGGCCTAACTTGAATATGCTTGGAACACGGAATCCAGCGATCTACGGCAGTGACACACTTACCATTATAGAGGACCGGATTCGCAGTAGAGCCGATGAGTTGGGTGTGGGCGTAGAGTTCTTTCAGTCCAATCACGAGGGGGCACTCGTGGAGTATTTGCAATGTTCCGCCCAGGATGCGGCCGGTATCATAATTAATGCCGGTGCACTTACTCACTACGGGATGTCGTTACGTGACTCCCTTGCGGACGCCGGGATTCGGGCTGTTGAGATACACTTGTCCGACATAAACTCACGCGAAGAGTTTCGCCAAAGGTCGGTGTTCAGTGGAGTCGTGGTAGGCCAGATCTCAGGCCTTGGGTGGAGAGGCTACCTGTACGCCCTTGATTACCTGGTGGCACAATATCAGGATGAAAAGAACGAGTGAGTATCACAGATAGGCTGACGCGTCTGCGGGACATATTGAAGGAGAAGGAGCTAGACGCATTTCTGGTGTCGAGCCCGGAGAACCGCCGGTACCTGTCGGGATTTACGGGTTCGGCCGGCTATCTGTTCATTAGTCACACCGACGCTGTACTTGTAACTGACTTCCGATATGTTGAGCAAGCTGGGAAACAGGCTCCTGAATTCAGAGTAGAACGCACCGGGGCTTCGTTGTCGTGGCTAGGTGAGATCGCAACGGCGGTTTCTGCTCAGCGGATAGGCTTCGAGGCCGAAGTGATGACCGTGGGTACCCACTCGTCATTCGTCAAGGCGCTCAATGAAGCCCAACACGACGATAGTCTGACTTTGGTTGAGACGTCGGATATGATCGACAAGACCAGAGCCACCAAGGAAGATAACGAGCTAGATCTGTTAATAAGGGCTATCGAGATCACTGATTTTGCTCTAGACGAGATAGGCCCTACTGTCAAATCCGGCATGACCGAGGCTCAGGTGGCGTGGAATCTTGAAAAATCGATGAGGGAGCAGGGCGCGGAGGCCATGGCCTTCGACATAATCGTCGGCACTGGTCTCAACGGCGCACTGCCTCATCACCGAGCCGATGACACGGTGATCCGCGAGGGTCAGCCTGTCGTGATCGATATGGGAGCTACATACGAGGGCTACTGTGCCGATCTGACACGCACCATCTTTGTCGGCGAACCCGATGACACCTTCAAGAAGATATATACCATAGTGCTCCGTGCGCAACTTGCGGCTGAGGAGCAGGTCAGGGCCGGAATGACCGGTGAACAGACAGATATGATTGCGCGCGATATTATAGTCGAGGCTGGATATGGCGACTTTTTCGGACATAGTCTTGGGCATGGCGTTGGACTTGCCGTCCACGAGTATCCACGGATCGGTCCCAGGGCCTCCGACGTGCTGGCAGACGGTATGGTCTTTACAATCGAGCCCGGGATATATCTGCCCGACTGGGGAGGGGTGAGGATCGAGGATATTGTAGTAATGGAATTTGGGCGTGCAAGGGTGCTTTCCAAGGCAGCAAAGATGAACGTAAACCTATGAGGATCTGGGTATGACGATTGGGTATGGAGACTTGAGGAAAGGGCTTCCCATCGAATTGGATGGGGAGCCGTATGTGGTGATTGAATATAGTTCGCGCAAGATGCAGCAGCGCGCGCCGGTGATGCAGGTCCGATTCCGCTCACTGCGGACTGGCCGAATTGTTGATCGTTCGTTCCAGGGCTACGATGTTAAGTTGGATTTGGCGGCCGTCGAGCGGCGCCATGCGCAATATATCTATTCGGATGGCGATCTTTACTACTTTATGGACACCGAGAGTTTCGATCAGTTCCCGATGTCCGAGGAGCAGATCCAGGATGGTTTACCATACCTGGTGGAGGAGACTATCGTCGACGTGGTGTTCTACGAGGAACAGCCCATCGCGATCGACATGCCGATAACGGTAGACTTAAAAGTCACGGATGCACCTCCTGGTCACAAGGGAGACACGGCTCAGGGAGGGACGAAGCCAGTGACGCTGGAGACGGGGCATATCGTGCAGGCGCCGCTCTTTATCTCGGATGGGGACACGGTTCGAATCGACACTCGCACTGGAGATTACCTGTCTAGGGCATGAGATGGCGATATACTCTGTATCACAGGTAGCGGGCTATCTCAGGGACATCCTCTATCAAGATTCCGCCCTTCAGGATCTGTGGGTCAGCGGTGAGGTGGCCAATCTTGCTCGACCCGGATCTGGCAACAGTTATTTTACGTTGCGGGACTCCGACTCTACGTTACGTTGCGCGATGTTCAGCCGCGGTTCTCGAGGTGCCGAACTACTGACCAACGGGATGGCCGTTATTGCACATGGCCGCATCTCACTCTACGAAGCACGGGGTGATCTACAACTAGTAGCGGACGTTGTACAGCCAGAGGGAGTGGGGGACCTTCGGATGAAGCTGGAACAGCTCATCCTTAAATTGGAAGGCGAAGGCCTCTTTTCAGAGTCGAGGAAACGTGACATACCTCGTTATCCGAGGCGTGTGGCTACGGTCACGTCACCTATCGGCTCGGTCTGGCAGGACATCAAGAGTGTTATCGAGCGGCGCTATCCACTGGTAGAACTGTTGCTGGTACCTGCGTTGGTGCAGGGAGAACGCGCAGCTGATACCATCGTTGAGAGCCTAGTTACTTTGGATGCAGAACCAGATGTGGATGTGATAATTCTCGCTCGTGGAGGAGGTTCACTGGAAGATCTGTGGCCTTTCAATGAAGAGGTCGTAGCTAGGGCGATTTTTGCGTGTCGTGCACCGCTGATAAGCGCTATCGGGCACGAGACAGATAATACCGTGGCCGATATGGTTGCCGACGTGCGTGCGCCAACCCCCTCGGCGGCTGCGGAGATCGCGGTGCCTGATCAGGCCGAGCTTTCGGCTGTACTCCTGGCAAAGCGACGGATTCTCACAGGGGCTGTGTCGCGTGCGATACACCGCCGATCCGAGACCGTAGGGAGGCTTGTCCCAAGGTTGTCTCGAGTGAGACCTGATCTTGATAGGTACCGTGTACGCATAGACGAGATACTACGAGTCGCAGGAACAAACACCCGCCGGAATCTGGTGGCCAGAGCGGCTAACACAGACGCTCTAACAATGCGACTTCAGGCCCTGAGCCCCAAAGATACCCTGCGCAGGGGATATGCTATAGTACAGACCACCGACGAATCGACTGTGGTCAGCGACCCGGGACAAGTCGGAGTCGGGGATGGGGTCGAGATCACCCTGTCCCGAGGCAAGTTGTCCGCCGATGTAGTCACCCCACGGCGCCGTAGATTTGAGTCGGACGTTGAGTAAAGGTTGATGAACTGTTGTGGAGACAGGTAGGATTTGCACTTAATTACGCTAGCGGTAACACCGGTATGACTAACGAAAATGGCCCCGAAGAGATGACCTTTGAGCAGGCCCTGGGCCGTCTGGAAGATGTTGTCGCTGCCATGGAATCGGGTGATCTGCCACTTGCCGAGGCCACTAGGCTCTATGAAGAGGGCATGAAGCTCTCTAGAATATGCAGTGAGATGCTGGCAGTAGCGGAGCTGAATATCACCCGGATTCAAACCTCATATGGTGAACAGATGCAGCTTCCACCTGAACCCGGTGGATAGATGCTTTGAGAGCCGATCTTCATATACATTCGCAGTTCTCCCCCGACTCGGAGATCTCCCCTGAGGCCATGGTGAAGCGTTGTGTGGATGTAGGCCTTGACTACGTCGCTATCACAGATCACAACACGATCGATGGTTCCATTGCTGTACGCGCTATTGCTCCGTTCAAGGTTATCATTGGTGAAGAGATTTTATCCGCCTCAGGAGAGATCACAGGCCTGTTTTTAAAGGAGACGATCCCGGCGGGACTGACGGCCATTCAAACGGTGGAGCGAATCAAGGAACAGGGTGGTCTAGTCTCGATCCCGCATCCATTCGACCGGTTCCGATCTCACGTAATTGATGGGACTGCGTTACACGAAATTCTTCCCTACATCGATATCGTGGAGACGTTCAACTCTCGCAACAACCTGGCCAGTGACGACCGGAAAGCGCAGGAATTCGCGGCCACCCATTGTCTTACTACCTCAGGGGTAACCGACGCCCATATGACAATGGAGTTGGGCCGTACCTACGTGGAGATGCCGGAGTTCGATGACACCCCCGCAGACTTCCTACGGGCCCTCGCCCAGGGTAGAATAGTCGGTCGCCGCATGAACCCCTTGGTTCATGTATTGACCACCTACACTAAGATCAAAAAACGTATCATAAGGCGCCTCAGATAAGAGTGCTACGGCGCTGGCTTGGGTTGAGTATACTGCAGGCCCCAGTGTACTTTGGACACTACGTAACCGCTGGTTGGCACCCGGGGGGCTACTAGTAAAATGAACTGCAAATCACTCCAACTCTCCGGTATTTTGCCTCGACACGCCCTGTCGGCGCCTCCCACATCGCGTACGCGGTGCCTTTAGATCAGAAGGAGCCCGTGCCGGTTCCCCTTGTTGCGCGCAGAATCCAGCCCTGGGTTACGTGGGCATTGCTCGTGGTCAACACCACCGTTTGGCTGGTCTCTAGTAGTGGCGGCGATACCCGGGACCCACAGGTGCTGATTAACTTCGGTGCCATGTTCGGTCCGCGTATTGTTGCAGGCGAGTACTGGAGACTCTTCATTGCAATGTTCCTACACTCGGGTCTGGTCCACTTGCTCATGAACGGGTTGGGACTATTTATGGTGGGGAGCCTGGTTGAACGGCGCTTCGGCCACCTCCGATTCCTGCTCGTTTACCTACTGGCTGGTCTCTTTGGGAGCCTCGCAAGCTTTGGACTCAATTCCGTTGCGGTGGGCGCTGGGGCCAGCGGAGCGATATTTGGCGTTCTAGGGGCCCTCGTGGCCTTCTTCCTAGTACATCGCAATATCTTTGGCATAGAAGGCAGGCAAAGCCTGGTTGGAGTCCTGATGGTAGCCGGCTTCATCCTAGCTTCGGGGATACAGACCGAGCAAGTGGACAATTGGGCCCACATCGGAGGATTCGTGGCCGGGTTTCTAATTGGGCTGGCTATCTCGCCGCACTATAGATTGGTTGCCGACCCCATTGGCTCTTATCGCAGGATAGTTGATACGAAATCATTGATGAGTAGGTGGTGGGTAGCACCGTCTGTGATGGTCTTCCTGTTTGTGGGGACTTGGGGGGCCTCAGTGAGGTTCCCAGAGACTGCATATCCACATGTCGTACTAGCGGAGGGCTACTATAAAAACGGAGATCCCAACCGAGCACTTGTGGAGGCGAACGAGGCGATCTTTTTGGAGAAAAACTCTGCCCGTGCCTACTATATCCGGGGTCTTATACGCCTGGACCAGGGCAAGGTTAACGCGGCCGTATCGGATCTTGGTGACGCCGTTCTATATGGAAGGATTAGCGACCTGAGAACGAGGAACGAGGCAATCAGTTTATTGGTAAAGATCGGAGCGCATCGTTAAACGACAGAGAACTTCCTTCCTTGCCAAGAGGGGGGCTCTGCCGAGAGCCGGTCAGCGGCCAGTTATGCTGACTTTTGCTTTACGGATGGCATAGTGACTGGCTCGGCGTTATCGCTGACCATAGTAACTACGCCTGTACCTAATATTGCGTCTTCGTCTACCGAGCAGCGAGTAACGCCACTCATTGACGGTAACTCGTACATGGCGTCGAGTAGGACGTCTTCGAGTACTGATCGTAGCCCTCGGGCGCCAGTGCCTTGTGTAAGGGCTTTGTCAGCCGCAGCTCTGATTGCCTTTTCCGTGAACTCCAGCTCGACCTCGTCCATGGCAAACAAGGCCTTATACTGCTTTACCAGCGCGTCCTTGGGCTCGGTAAGCACCTTGATGAGCGCGTCTTTGTCTAACTTCGATAGGCCTACATTGACAGGGAGGCGTCCTACCAGCTCTGGGATGAAACCGTAGTTGAGCAAGTCATCGGCGATGACTTGCTCAAACAATATGTTACCCAACTCGGCGTGCTTAGCCTTCTTATGACTGGAACTAAACCCGATATTGGTCGTATCTCTCGATACACGGTGTTCGACGATCTCCGAGAGCCCCTCGAAAGCGCCGCCGCACATGAACAGGATGTTGTCGGTCTTGATCTGGAGGAAATCCTGGTGTGGGTGCTTGCGACCGCCCTGGGGCGGCACGTTGGCCACGGTTCCCTCGATGATCTTGAGAAGCGCTTGCTGCACGCCCTCACCAGATACGTCTCTGGTAATGGAAGGGTTGGGACTTTTGCGGGCGATCTTGTCAATCTCATCGATGTAGATGATCCCTTGCTCAGCACGGGCAACGTCGAAATCAGCGGCCTGGATCAGGCGGAGTAAGATGTTTTCCACATCCTCGCCCACGTATCCCGCCTCGGTGAGCGAAGTCGCGTCGGCGATGGCGAAGGGGACATCCAGGATCTTGGCCAAAGTCTGAGCTAGTAGAGTCTTACCTGACCCTGCGGGTCCCAACATGAGGATATTCGTCTTCTGGAGTTCTACTTCGTCTGATTTCTGATTAGACCAGATACGTTTGTAATGGTTGTAGACTGCGACGCTGAGGACTTTCTTGGCAACTGTCTGGTCGACGACGTACTCGTTGAGTTGCTGGTAGAGCCACTTTGGATTAACTCCCTTGGCCATTAGACCGGTGGCACTGCGGGAGGGCGCAGCTGGGCTCTCCTCGGTGATTATTTGGCCGCACAGGGCGACGCACTCATCGCAGATAAATACCCGGTCAGGACCGGCAATGAGCCGCTTTACCTGGCCCTGTGCTTTCCCGCAAAAAGAGCAGTGGTAGGTGCTCTGGCCGGTCCTCGTCGTTGGCATTTGCCCACCCCTCGTTATCTAGAGTTTATCTCGACGACTTGGATATTAATCAGCAGTGGCCTCTTCATCCTTGTTATCGCGGCTTGTAAGGACATCGTCTATGAGGCCATATACCTTGGCGTCCTCGGCTGTCATGAAGTAGTCTCGGTCGGTGTCTTGGGCGACCTTTTCGAAGTCTTGCCCGGTGTTCTCTGAGATAATTTTGCGCACCGTATCCTGAAGTCTTAGAGCCTCCCGGGCGTGAATCTCAAGGTCAGATGCCTGGCCCTGCACGCCGCCTATGACCTGGTGCATCATGACGGTGGCATTGGGCAATGCATAACGCTTGCCCTTGGTGCCCGAACACAGAAGGACGGTGCCGAAACTGGCTGCCATGCCGACGCAAAACGTCGCGATATCTGGTCTTATCATATTCATTGCGTCAACAATAGCCAGGCCGGCATATACCGAGCCTCCCGGAGAGTTCACGTAGAAATTGATGTCCCTCTCTGGGTCTTCCCTCTCTAGGAAAAGGAACTGGGCAATGATAGCGTTGGCAACCTGGTCGTTAATGGGCGTTCCCAGAAATATTATCCGCTCCTTGAGTAGGAGGGAGTATATATCGTAGGCTCGTTCACCTCGTGCACCGGTCTCGACCACCATCGGAATGATATTTTCAGGAATCTGCATTGTTTGTGTTGTCTCCCTCTTCCAGGTCCACGTCATTAATCGCCGGGCTTGTTTGCATCCGCCACGTCGGCTTTCTCCTCGTTTTTCGCGATGCCCACTAGCCGATCCAGTGACTTGCTTACGAGCAAGGACTCCTTGATCGAAGCCCTTGCTGCCTCCGATTTCAGATTAACCTCCGACTGGCCTTCGGGCACGGTCTCTTGAGCTTCACGAGCCGTCTCCAATTCCTTGATCCGTTCGTCGATCTCTTCTTCAGATATATCGACATTCTCCGATTTTGCGAGAGTCGATAGGGCATAGGATCGGGTGAATCTTTCCATGGCGTGCTCGCGCATCTCGACCCGCATCTCGTCGTCGCTCTTGCCTGTGTAGCGCAAGTAGTCTTCCATGCTGACTTTCAGCCGCTCTACAAAGCGGTCCCTTTGGTCTATCATGCGCTCAACCTCGTGATCGATTAGCATTGGAGGTATGTCGAAGGTCCCTCCATTTACCAGAGCGTCGAGGGCGGACTCGCGGTACTGAGCTATCTGCGCCTCTTCTGCCTGGGTATTTAAGTCCTTTTCAGTACTCTCTCGAAGCTCCTTCAGCGTATCGTGGCCGTCGCCGACGCTCTTGGCGAACTCATCGTCCAACTCAGGCCGAAGTCGCTCCTTGATATCCTTTACCATTACGGTGATGTGGATATCACGCCCCGCAAATTTATTGTCGGCGTGGTCGTCAGGTATCTTTAGTGTGAACTCTTTTTCGATTGCGACCACCATCCCCACGAGCTGTTCGGCGAATCCGGCGAAGGGCAGTGCGCTCTCTAGGTCAACCACATACACAGAGTCTTCGTTGTTTAGGATGTAGTCTTCGTCGACGTGCCCTTTGACGTCTATGGTAGTCATATCGCCGGCTGCCACATCACGTTCCACTGGCTCCCAGGACGACGCCTGATCTTGCAGTTCTCTCAATTTGCCGTCTACGTCATCATTGGTGATCTTCACCGAAGTTTCGTCTATCCTGATGTCCTGGTAGGCGCCCAAGTCGACGTTTGGTAGTAGAGGGACTGTTGCTTTTGCGGTGACTGGATCGAGTTCGACAAGCTCTATCGCTGGTGTCCCGGCCACCTCCAACTCCTGTTCAGCGATGGCGCGATTCGTCATATCAGGGAGCAGGTCGTCAAGAGACTCGTGGATGAGGCTCTCTCGGCCAACGAAATTCTCTACGACAAGCCGCGGAGCCTTGCCTTTGCGAAAGCCCGGGATCGACACTTGCTGGGCAAGTTTTCGGAACGAACGGTCAAGATACGGGATCAGGTCCTGATCCTCTATCTCAATGTTGAGGGTGAGTTGTCGGTCCACAATCTCGTCTGCAGTTATCTTCAAGTGTGGCTCCAAGCAGGGTTGATCATATTATATCATGGGGCTATTCGGGACAGACAACATGTTTTACCCAAAGGGAGTGCCGAAAAATATGCTCACTTTTGACTCAGGAGATATTTTTGTATGGAGATGAGAATAGGGTTCGTCTAGAATTAACCCCAAGATGTGTTTTTCGACCAGAGGGGGCTGTCGACGGTTGCGAAACGAACCGCCAGGACCAAGTTCTTGATTGTAGGTATCGGGCCGATCTCTAACTCTCAACGCCGCAGTCTCTGTCAGGTGGCGCGCATCCAGACCTGTTCAAACTATTCAGCACTGTCTCGCACCAGTTGGCGGCGGCTAGTAGTTTGCACTCCAGAAACCGTCCTGTCGCAAGTTGTATTCCCAGGGGCATACCGTCGGAGTTCAAGCCAATTGGCAGGCTGATTGTTGGGAATCCAACTGTGGTCCACGGTGTCTGGAAACTAGGATCGCCGGTCGTGCCGAGATCCCGTGGTGCGGGTGTTGCCGTAGTCGGGGTGAGCAATATGTCGTATGCACCGGTTACTTCTTCCAGGCTCTTTCGGAAGCGCCGTCGAATACGTTGCGACTGTACGTACGTAATACCTGGGATTATCAGCCCGGCCTCGATGGTCTCTCTCACACGTGGAGCGTAGTCGTCGGCTCGCTCCATGAAAACTCGCTGATGGACCGCCGCCATTTCCACCGACATCACCACACGGTGCGCGGCCAGCATCTCATCGAAGTTTGCCGGAACCCGAACCTCTTCGATTTTTGCGCCGGCATCTGCAAGTTCGTTAATTGTATCCTCGATGTGCCTTTGGACATCAGGCTCCGCTCTCTCGAAAAAGTAATCTCGAACCAGGCCTATGCGGGGAGGCTCTGTGGCCGTCGACACTGCATGGTGGAAATGCTCTACGGGTGTCGTTGAGGATGCCGTGTCCAGCGGGTCGTGCCCGGCAAGGATATCGAGCAGTAATGCTGCATCTTCCACTGATCTGGTGAAGTAGCCAATTGTGTCAAGAGACCATGCGACCGGGAACACCCCGTGCCTGCTGATGCGGCCAAAGGTAGGCTTGAATCCTATGACCCCGTTATATGACGCGGGGCGGAGCACCGAGCCCGCGGTCTGAGACCCAAGGGCAGCAGGGAATATACGAGCGGCGACTCCCACTGCAGATCCGCTGCTAGCGCCGCCCGGCGTACAGTCCAGACCCCAGGGGTTTCGGGTGGGAGGCGGGTCGAAAGAGGCGAACTCGGTAGTGACGGTCTTACCCATGACAATTGCGCCTTGGTCTTGTATGCGGGCCACAGCCGTCGAATCGTACTGTGGAACAAAGTCCGCGTATATGGACGAACCCGAGCTGGTTCTTATCCCCTGTGTGTAGAAAATATCCTTGACTCCGAGTGGTACTCCATGGAGTCGTCCAACGTTCCCAGTCTTGAAGAGCGCTTGTTCTGAGCGCCGAGCTGCCTCCATGATCGCGTCTTTGTCAAGGGTCTCCCAGACTCGGAGCACTGGGTCCTGGGTGTTGGAGCGCTCTAACAGTGATTGCATCAGTTCTACGGGCGAAAGCGAACGGCGATTGATGGCTTTGGCAGCCTGACACATCGTCAACTCGTGCGGTTGAGCCATCGTCAAATCGATCACTTCTTTCACTGGAAGAAAATAGGCATGTGAGGGTATTTAGGGGAGCATCGATGCCAAGGTTCCCAGTGGTAATTCGATACCGAGGAACTCGGAACGTAGTCGAACCTCACCAATATCCTTAGGCACATCGAAGGCCATCACACTTGTGATCGTCTGGCCAGAATCTACATACTTTCTTGGGTCGTCTTTGCCTTCCTGGAGAGCAATCGCTGCCGAAACCGGGAAAGAGAATCCCCTGTGAGATGCCGTAGCGCCGAATTTTAAAATCTTTGGGTTATAGACATCATAGAGGTTATCCTGGTCGTCGGCCAATTGAAAGGCGCCGTCAACGTGGATGCTGGGTCGTAGTGCAACCTGACCCGGAAGTCCTTTGGTCTCGGCGGTGATTGTATATGTGACAGCAATGTAAGTGCCCTGAGCTGCGTAAAAGTCGCCTGTCCTGCCTTTAGTGGTGCTTGACACCTTTGGGAGGACCTCATCTTTAATCGACATGCCGCTGGACACCGACTCAAATTTGAAGACCACATTGCCCTCTAGCCAAGGAGCTCCAAGAGCCGCAGGCAGTGCTGCCGCGTCGACTCTGAAGGGTTCTCCCATGGCCACCTGAGTAAGTTCAGCTAGAGCGGCTTTCTGGGTACCCACGTCCGCCGAGGCATCCGCCGCCGCCGAGGCACTTTCGGATTCCTCCGTCCCACCACATGCCGCAAAAAACAGAAACACAACAACGCTTACCATCAAGACTTTAATGTTCATGACGCCCTCCTAATAACCCGGTATAGCCCGGAGCATTTTCGGCAGCAAGCCTGCCGGAGTGATACTATCCTACAATTTTACATCAACTGGCGATATTGTGGATGATTTTGGATAGATCACTACAAAGTGACCTTGAGATAGAGTGACTAGGTCTTCCCATGGGCCCTTTTGACGTTAGGTTCTAGCCACCTCTCAACATGACCCCATTATAATCTAAGGTAATCAAGGGAGCAGCGATGCTCAAGGCCGACGATTCGCTTAGCGGATTCAGTACAGCGACCCTCTCACACCTTCGTCAATGGAGACCGCCAGTGGTGTTATCCCCGGCGTGATCTAATACCTGAAGCACGGTGTATCCCAACCCCAACTGGAGTTCTGTGTTGGTGTAGGCACTCGCCCCATGATGATTCACGTGTGCTACCGTTGGCCGTCCTGGCCGATTTGTTTGGAGATAAGTGCCGGCTATATTGCTACTATCTTTCGGGGAACAGCGATAAGATAAAATGGTCGAGTGTCTCTCGTATATACGAAACGGTATGTAGCGGGAACGTAGATTAAGGTGAGTGAGGGCATCCAGTTGAGGTTGTAGTCTTTGACCCAAGTTCGATTCTTAATCGGACAACTAGTCGATGTATTTGCCCCTGCACGATATGAAGCTCTTTCCCCCAACGTATTTTATCCATGGTACTCGAGGCATGGTCTTTTGGACCCGATTGGCCGCGAATCATGATAGGATCCCAAAGTGATTGCTCGATTTTTCATCATGGAGACAGGGGCAGGGTTTGATGCTGAAATACTGGTTGTTCATTGTCCTGTTTGTGGCTGCACTAATACTGTTCTTCGTTGGACTGTTCGCTAATATTGTGCCCTTCATCCTCGTCGGTGCCATCCTGTTGTTTGCCCTGTTCTTGACTCGCCAAAGGTTCATGCGCGTTTAGTAGCCAGAATAAGTCCTAAGTCTGGTTGGCAGGCAGTTTCCAAGTCATTGCATCTTTTCGATGAAGTCGAAGATGTAAGGTGCAGTGCCTAGATGGTTAGTAAGATAGGCAGATTGCGGCGCGCGATGACTGCTAACATAGCGGCAATCTCCTACTCGTATGAGTAGTTTGCTGATTCAGCTCGGGGCCAGTAATGCGGCTCATATCACTACATGCTTCAGCGGTACTAGCATCTGACCTAGGGATAATAGTCGTCGCCTTCCTCCTCAATTTCTGTTACGCTCCGGTCGACTCTTGGCGAACCTATTCGCCTACTCCCAAGTAAGGAACATGTTATTGGTCAAGAAACAGACCCTAGACTTTCACTTCTCTTCTATCGTGGTGGACACTCATTCCGATGATATAGGCTGGGTCCTGGACCGAGGGGAGGATTTAGCTGAGGATACGGCCGGTCGCCAGGTGACCTTACCTAAGATGCGACGTGGTGGTCTCACGGCCCAATTTTTCGCGGCATGGTCCGATCCTTTTAGGTATTCGCAGGAGGCTGCTGTACGTCGCACAATTGGCTTAATCGACGCCGTTCGGCAGACCTGCGAACGTAACGTCAACCAGATCGAGATCGCCCGTACGGCTGCTGACATACGAAGGCTGAAGGCCGAAGATAAATTGGCAGCAGTCGTTTGCGTAGAGGGTGGCCACTCCATAGACGACGATCTCGGTGTACTCCGCGCCTACTATGACCTGGGGGCCCGTTACATGACCCTCACCCACAACAACACCAACAACTGGGCTGATGGGATCTTGGACGATCCTAGGCACGATGGCTTGAGTGATTTTGGACGTGATGTGGTACGGGAGATGGACCGACTTGGCATGATCGTGGATATTTCCCATGTGGCAGTGAAGACTTTCTGGGACACTATGGAGACTACCGAGAGGCCCGTTATGGCTTCTCACTCCAACGCCTATTCCGTCTGCGGCCACCCGAGGAACATGAGCGATGACCAGATCAGAGCCATTGGTGAGAGTAATGGTGTCGTATGCGCTACCTTTGTGCCGGAATTCGTATCCGAGAGAATGCGCAGGCAACTGGATGACATGCAGGTGTCCCCCGTCATGGCCTTTGGCATGCTCGACACTCAGAACGAAGGACCCTTAGCGGAGCCCGCCAAAGGACTTGGACTGCCCTCATTTACTGAGGTCGTGGACCATATCGATCACATTGTGGAGGTGGCCGGGATCGATCATGTGGGCCTGGGCTCTGACTTCGGAGTCATCGGTTTCACGCCCATCGGACTTGAGGACTGTTCCAAGTTTCCTCTGTTGACCGAGGAGATGTTAGCGAGGGGTTATTCAGAAACCGACCTTCGCAAGGTACTGGGTGAGAACGTCCTCCGAGTTATGGAGGATGTGATTGGGCAGTAAGTAGATAGGCCCCTAGCCCCAGTTTATCTTCTCTAGACTTTTTGAAGTTTACCAGGCAGGATCTCAGTGTAGTCTAGTTCGTTTTGCATTTCTTGGATGTCGTTACGGCTGACGTTGACAGTGGGATGTGTTCTAAGTACACTCCCACCCACTTTGTGGATTAGTGCCGTACTGTATATGCTGCCACGTTTTCAACTCTCAACCAGGATTATCAGCTAATCAATGACACTGCCCTACAGAAAACACATTGGGATTAAAGCGGCCCGGCTGATTTCCACTAGTCAACATGTCTGTATGGTGATTGATGGGGACCATCGTCGGCCTCTGTTCGCACAAAAAGCTGAGTTTCCAGGGCAACTAATTGAAGGTCCAGACATTAGACACAATGTTCAGAAGCATTACCGAGTAGGTATCGTATGATAGGCGTGCTGACGCATCACTGGGCGAAGGATGGTCGCGTGAAGGAGGCCATGGCGATACTGGAAAGGAATGGGCGTGCTCAGAGCCGGGCGCCAGGGTTTGTATCCCGCCACGAACTGGTGTCTTTGTCAGACTCTTCGAAGATTTCGAGTCTGGTAGTGTGGGAGAGCGCAGATATATACGATCAGTGGAAAGTCAGTCACGAGCGCGCTGTGGCTATGGCAGGGGCGGAGGAACTGTGGGAGCAGCGACCGGAATCAGAGCGGTTTACGCTGTCAGGGCATCTAGGTGTGAAGGTCTAGGGGTAGGCCGGGTCTTTCTGTTTATCGACCTCGAGGAGTTCGGGGGATTAGAGACGAGTGGTATTAATGCCTAGCTAAGCTAGTCTACCTAAACTGCGTGGAATCGCTCGGTGCCCTCTACTCCAAGTCATTGCTCGAAACCTCGCTCCTTTAAACTCATGGGCCAGTCGGGGGTTCATCAATTAGAACCTGAGTTGAAGGGGTGTAGTGGATCGCCCCGTTTTTGTAAAAAGGAAGAACAACTGTGTCCGAGGTGCACTGTCAAGCACCCTTTAGAGAGGCTTAGCATCTCTACACACTCCGTACCGACCGACCAAGATCCCAGGGTTCATGAGACGGCGTACCCCAGGCTTGATAAGCGTGCTCAGCATCAAAACTTTAGATGACGCGCTCTTCGCGTAGGGCAAGTAGGGCGCGTTCGAAGGCCGCTGCCGTGAGGTCGATATTGGCTTCATCGTGAACGGCAGAGACCATGAAACCGATGCCGCCCATCATGTCCACACCCTCGTTCAGCATTGCTAGTTTGATCATGGAGGATCGATCCCCTGCGGTGGCCTTGGCCAGCCGTTCGTGGGGGATGGTGGAGATGCCCTCGTCATCGGCCTCGATGCCAAGGGCGATGTGAACGACGGAGGCGAGGCCATGGACCTGACCCGGGATTTCGGTGCGATTGAGTGAGTCACGTAGGCCAGCTTTCAGACGGGAGGCCATAGCATCGGCCCGGTCGTTGATGGGCTCGTTGGTGAGCTTTTGCAGAGTGGCGATACCTGCGGTGGCCGAGACAGGATTGGCATTGAAGGTGCCGGGATGGGGCAGCCACCTAGATGGGCCAGTTTCATCCAGCATTTCCATAATCTCTGCTTTGCCTGCGACGGCTCCGCCAGGGAGTCCTCCCGCCACTATCTTGGCCATGGTCGTTAGATCTGGCATTATGCCGAATCGGCCTTGTGCGCCGCCTCGGGACATCCTGAAGCCGCAGATGACCTCGTCCATAATCATTAAGACGCCGTGCTCAGTAGTGAGCTGACGTACACCCTCCAAGAAGCCGGGATTTTGTAATGGGAATTGCCCCCAGTGGCCGCCGGTGGGTTCCATTATCACTGCTGCGATGTCTGTGTCTCTCTCCAGGAGTGTAGCCAGGGCGTCGAGGGCTGGATCGATTACCACTACGGTTGACAGCGTCTCGTTCGGAATGCCAACTTGGGTATTAATACCCGAATCCATCGATAGGTAGTCGTGCCATCCGTGGAAATGCTCGCGATATTTCACAACTTTAGTCTTGCCGGTGTGGCCTCGGGCCAACCGCAGAGCGAGCAGTG
>CAYLLU010000019.1:20975-29299 GCA_964384845.1 uncultured Dehalococcoidia bacterium | reverse complement strand
CCTTGCAGCACATGATCCTAAATCATGCTCGTCTACCAATTCCGACACTCCCCCAAATAGTACGACGTTCCCTTCCATTATAACGTAGTGTCATAGATCTCAGCGGGGCAAAACGTCAATCAGTTTAGGCAAAGTGTAGTACCCTTAGATCACTCGTGACACATCACCCATTCCCACAGGATATCGGCCCTTTCACGGTGGCCCTGCAGAGCAGGATCGAGAACACAGCGACAACTACGAGTGTAAGAGCCGATAACTTGCAGATCAGAGCGCGCCGTGTCCCAACGCCAGGGCGAGCCGTTCGCACTGGTAAATACACGATCAGCAAGGGACCGATCGAGAAGTGCGGCCCTCGAGAGGCGTCGTGACTGAGACGAGCCAGAAAAAACGCAGAATCCATTCCACAGACCGGTTCCGCTCAAGCCCCGCCGCACGTGGGAATTACGGCCAAAACGGTCCATCTCGAAATCATTAGGCCGTGCCCTCACTTCTAGCAATATACGATCAACATGGACAAAGCCGACTAGGTAAAAACCATAAAGGTTCGTCGGGCCATACTCGTCCCAGTGCCGGAGGCGCACGAGAAACAGCAAACGATCACCGGGCACAACTCGCTTCAACGCCCCAGCCCTGGGCGAGGTGGCGCAATTGTCTCCGTAAGTGAAGGTCTCCCACTCAGGGTCAGCGTGGGCGGTACGCTCCCACAACCTCTTTGGAATGTATTTCAGTAAATCCTGTTCAGGATCGTAAAAGGAGTGCAGATCACGATATCGCACACCGTGGCTGACTGGTAGATCACGGTCCTCGGGGATAGGCAATATCTCGAACGAGCCGTCCGGAAAAACGGGACCGGCGAAACGATGACTCGAGTTGGCACCAACATTGATTAGATAAGTCCTACCGATCACGAGAGTACTCTTGCCTCAGCCTCGGACAGAGACAGCGTAATCTCGGTCCGCACCACCTCGTCTGCTTCGTAGGGCAAGGCGTCTCGCAAGGCCCGCAGGGTCTGTTGACTACCCAGACGGCCAAGTGCCCATGCCGCATGTTCGCGAATGATCGGGTCTGGCGCAGACAGAGATCTGGTCAGGGCAGGGCCAGATACTGGGTCGCCAATGTTCCCCAGGGCCACACAGACGTTACGCTGGAGCCCTACACGCTTGGCTCGTTTTATGGCACTGTTACGGAATCTAGTGCTGAACTCATCATCGTTCAACTCCAACAGCGGAAGCAGTGCGGGTGCACCGAAATCGTGACGTTGCTGGAACGCAGGCTCTGTGCCAAGGGCAACTGTGCGATTCACGGGACAGACCTCCTGGCAAATATCGCAGCCGAAGACCCAGTCGCCCACCAAAGATCGCAGCTCTCTTGGTATCGATCCACGAAGCTCTATGGTGAGAAAGGAGATGCAGCGAGTATTGTCTATAGTGAAAGGAGCGACGATGGCACCGGTAGGACAGTCATCAATGCAGCGCACGCAACTACCACAAGTCTTCTTTAGCGGAGTATCCGGCTCTAAGGCCAGATCGGTGATAATCTGGCCAAGCAGCACCCAGGATCCGTGGCTGCGGGTCAGGACATTGCTGTTCTTACCGAACCAACCAACGCCTGCTCGCTCCGCGGCGGCCCGGTCATTCATCGGACCATCGTCTACGAAAATGCGTGTCTGGACAGGGTGTCCGACGTGTGCCGGAAGAGCCTTCACCAGTTTGCTAAGTCGCTCCTTCATGAGATCGTGGTAATCGTCACCCCATGCGTAGCGAGCGATCTTGCCAGTGGGTCCCAACTTGCCGGGGCAAGGATCGCCAGTGTTGTAGCTCATTGCCACGGAGATGATGGAACGAGCACCCTTGACCAGTAGGGCAGGTCGGTTGGCCTTATGAACGCGCTCCTTCGTATACCAGCCTAGGCCGTCCATGAGACCATGCTCAATCCTATCTAAGGCCGCCTTCTCATCGCGAGGGAACGACTCGGCAGTCGTGATACCCACGATGTCAAAGCCGAACTCTCGAGCGAGATTCTTGATTGACCGCTCTAGTTTGCCCATCTGGTCCCATCCAATCTTGCTGTACTAGTCTCCCGTCCAAGAAAAAGAGGAATAAAAGATTATTTATGTATTAAATATTAGGGCCGCTCACAGGCTCCCGGCAGATCGGCTCCATCCCTCTGTACACCCAAGGGGCAGAACAGCATCCGCCTCTACATGGACCTTGTCCTCTCCAGGTTATTTGCGCAAAACCTTCTGATATGCGAAATGCCTGTTCACTAAGAGTGAGCAACACCACCACACACAATAATACACTGCGGGCGTTTTTCGCGGCAGTTGAGGATTCTTGAATTGAGCCCAACCCACCTGAGAAACACCTCTCATCCTCCTAGGCATTTTGCGATACGCCGCATGGTACAGGCGTGTATGGTGTGTTTGCACGCTGTACGTGATTCCTTGACTGACTACCTAGTGCTCACATATACTCTCGCTTATCTCCTGGAAGAGGTGAGCTATGGGCGTACCCCAATTCAAAGAGATTCGAAGGGCCTACGGATTCGACGACGTAGCAATCGCTCCAGGCGGTGTCACAATCAATCCCGAGCAGGTGAACACGGAATTTTCGATCAACGGGATGACGATGCCTATTCCATTATTGGCATCTGCCATGGACGCCATTGTGTCACCTAGTTTCGCGGTCGAGTTCCACAAACGAGGCGGGCTGGCAGTGATGAATCTCGAAGGGGTACAAACCAGATACGACGACCCGACCGAAGTACTGGAACGAATTGTGACCGCGTCCAAGAAGGATTCAACCACGGTCATGCAAGAGGCTTACGCCACTCCTATAAAGGAGCACTTGGTAGGAGACCGAGTGCAGGAGATCAAGTCAAGAGGCTCCAAGTGTGCCGTTTCCGTCACACCCGCAAATACTAAGCGATTAGCACCACTGGCTGAAGAGGCTGGCGCTGACATGATCGTAGTCCAGTCAACGGTGACAACGGCGCGCCATATATCCAAGAGTGCCCGTGGCTTGGTGTTCTCCGAGTTCCTCGAAACGATCAGCGTACCGGTGCTGGTGGGCAATTGTGTTTCCTATGATGTCGCGTTGGAGTTGATGGGGACGGGCATCGATGGTGTGCTGGTAGGCGTGGGCCCCGGAGCGGCTTGCACCACCCGCGAAGTGACCGGAGTCGGAGTACCGCAGGTGACGGCCACAATGGACTGTGCCGCAGCGCGGGAGGAACACTTCCGACGCACCGGCAAGTACGTGCCAATCATCACCGACGGAGGTATCCGCACCGGCGGCGATCTGTGCAAAGCGTTTGCAAGTGGTGCAGACGCGGTAATGATCGGCACGCCACTGGCCCAAACCCAGGAGGCACCTGGCAATGGGTTCAACTGGGGTATGGCCAGCCCTCACCCATCGCTTCCGCGTGGAGTCAGGGTTAGTGTAGGGATAAAAGGCTCCTTGGACCAGATTTTATTTGGCCCGACCTCTAAAACCGACGGTAGTCAGAATCTGATCGGAGCACTTGAGGTTTGCATGGGGATGCTGGGATCCCTCGACATTAAGAGCATGCATAAGTCTGACATTATCCTGGCGCCGTCGATAAAGACCGAAGGCAAGCACTTCCAACTCGGTCTGAACTAGGGAACGTCATCCTAGAGAACGAATAACGGACAGGCAGCCAGTCAAGTCGCCGCTCACTTTTAGACCGCCCAGTACATCGGCATTGCGATTCTTCGCAGCGGCTGATGTCTATTTCGGCGCAAGATGGACTGGACCCAAGGTGTAAGCTCAGACTCCCGGGAGCGCCAGTGTCGCCGCGAGAGATACTCCTCGACCTTGTTGCGAACCACGTCAAGTTGGTTGGCCGGACTCGTGATCTGAAGTCGCATCTGAGTGATCCGAGACGTACGACCATCGGGCAACTGGGATTCCATCGGACCGACAATAACTTCAGGCGACCCTTATGATCGAACCCGCCATACAGTCACAATAATTTCGTAATCAGTCTGGACATTGTTCTTTTTTGCCAATCCAAACCCTTATTATTGTGAGGTCTAAAAGAATAGCGAGGAAATTTACCTATCCAGTCTCGTCAGTCCAACAGATGTGTGCGATTGCAAGACGTGCACGATCCTGGGCAAACCGGCGAGATCATTACGATGCGAGACGAGAGCTTCTGGGAACAGGCTCTGGGCTAGTCCAATCACATCTCCAAGTTGACTTGGTGCTATTTCGACCACGAGCATACCAGGCCAGCCCAAATGGTGGGGAGCCTGCCGCAACAACTCTATGATCGCGTCTAGGCCTTCGCGACCACCGTCGAGGGCCACCTCTGGCTCAAGCCTGACCTCTCTGGGAAGACAGGCTAGTTCATCGGTAGTCAGGTACGGCGGATTGGAGACGATTACATCAACTGGTTCTTGCAATGGTTTAAGCAGATTACCCTGTAGTAGTCGCACCGCATCCTGCATACCATGGGTCAGGGTATTGGCTTCAGCAATCTCCAGTGCATCGTGAGAGATGTCAGTGGCAAAGACGGTCGCGCCGGGCAAGGCGATTGCAACAGCTATAGCGATCGCCCCACTCCCCGTTCCCGCGTCGGCAATAAGGGGTCGGCGCAATTTGTGAGTTGTAACAAACTCGACTACGGCGGCTACCAACAGCTCCGTCTCCTGCCGTGGCACAAGTACGCCAGGGCCGACACGAAGCTCGTGACCATAGAACTCTCGGCGTCCAAGGATGTATGCAAGGGGTTCGCCGACCACACGCCTCTCGACTAGTTCATACACCAGATCTTGCTTGGACGCCACTACCGACTGCTCCAGAGACGCGAAGTACTCGGCACGGTCAATACCAAGGGCGTGACAGAGCAGCACCTCGGCCTCCAGACCAGCCTCGGGAACATTCGCGGCCTCAAGCTGGTCACGGGTCTGTATCCAGGACTCCCGGACGGTCATAGACCAGCCTCTTCGAGCCTTTGCGCCTGCTCCATCTCCACGAGGGCATCGATGAATTCCTCTATTTCTCCCTCTAGCACCAAGTCCAGGTTATGGGACGTAAAACCTGCACGATGGTCTGTGACTCGGCTCTGCGGAAAATTGTATGTCCGCACCCGTTCCGAACGATCACCTGAGCCAACCTGAGAACGGCGCTCGTCAGTGCGCTCTCGATTCTGCTTTTCGATCTCCGCTGCGAGAACCCGAGAGCGGAGAACGGCCATGGCTTTGTTTTTGTTCTTGAGCTGAGAGCGTTCATCCTGGCAGATAGCCATAAGACCGGTAGGTATGTGGGTAATCCGGATCGCCGTTGCAACCTTCTGGACGTTTTGACCCCCGTGGCCACCCGCATGAAAGACATCAATCTGAACGTCCTCAGGATCTATCTGGACATCGACCTCCTCGGCTTCCGGTAAAACAGCCACCGTAGCCGCCGAGGTATGGATGCGCCCGCTGGACTCGGTGGCTGGGATACGCTGTACGCGGTGAACACCACTCTCGTGTTTGAGGCGACTATAGGCGCCCTGACCCTTGATCTGAAAGACTATCTCCTTGATACTGCCTACTCCCGTCTCGTTGCTGTTCACCACCTCAAGTCCCCAGTGCTTTTGCTGCGCATACTTCATGTACATGCGGTAGAGGTCCGCTGCAAAAAGTCCGGCCTCCTCGCCACCGGTGCCGGCTCTAATCTCCATGACGATATTCTTCTCGTCATTGGGATCCTTCTGAACCAGCGCTACTCTCAACTCTTCCTCGATTCGGTCCTTCTCGTTCTGAAGCTCCTCTAGTTCCTCACGAGCAAGAGAGGCCATATCCCGATCTGAATCGTCATGGGATAGGGCGCGAGCTTCATCAATACTCACAATGATCTGGCGAGCCTTTCCAGCCAGAGTGGCAAGTTTCTTTAGAGACGAGTGCTCTCTTACCAAGGCTTGCACGCGGCTGTAGTCACCCGCGATCTTGGGATCGGCCAGTTGGTCTTCTAGCTCTTTATAGCGATCCTCTATATCTCTTAATTTTTCTCGCATCTCTTAGTGTCCCGGCCACTCTTCGACTTCTTTTTGGAAGAAAATACGTAGGTATACATGAGTATGGGGGAAGCGCTTACATCCGGACATGGGGACTACGTCCGTTTCGCACACCTCTCAAGAACAGTGCCACTCCTGATATGTTATTCATCTAGTGTTAAATCTGCTGAACCACGCGCAACAACAAGGCTAAGTCCCTCCGGATAGCTTCATATACAGTGGATTCCCGTGATTTGTTCGGGTGCACGACTCGACCTCGAATGCCAGTTACAGACCACCTGGCAAGCATGCATTGGCCACTAGGGATGCCATTAATAGGCAGACTAAACGTGTGCAACACCGCTGAGCAATTCCAGCATCTCGTCCCTAGGTACTTCACGTTGCTCACTATCGTCCAGATTGCGGAGCAGGAACGAGCCACTCTCCAATTCACGGTCGCCTATCATGACGGCATGGGAAGCACGAATCGACGAAGCGTAACGCAGCATACCCTTCAGGCTCCTGCCAGCAGGACCCAGCACCGCGGCGATACCTCCCGCCCTCAGTTCAGAGCAAAGGGCTATCCCCGCAAGCCTTGATCTATCTCCAAGCGTGGCGATCAGGACTCTAGTATCATCGACACTAGGCAGAGATATATCCTGGCGTTTCACGTTTGCAATGATCCGCTCCATCCCCATACCAAATCCGATCCCCGGCGTCGGGTGTCCGCCCAACTCTTCTATTAATCCATCGTATCTGCCTCCTCCTAGGACAGTACTCTGGCTACCCTCGACGGGGGGGACTATTTCGAACACCGTGCGCGTGTAGTAGTCGAATCCCCTCGCCAGCCGATGGTCGATCTCGAATAACAGTCCGGTGGTTTGGAGATATTCCAAAAGTCTCGACCAGTGGTCACTACAAGCGTCGCAAAGATGGTCAATACTACGGGGGGCAGAGGTTTTCGCAGGCTGGCAAGAGTCCTCTTTACAATCCAGAAGACGCAAATGGGTAACGGCTATCCGTCGCACACAATCACTGCACAGCACGTTAAGGTAGAGACTGTAGTGGGCCCGTAACTTCTCAATGAACTCGGGGCGGCACTCGGCGTCTCCGATACTGTTCACTTTCAGCGTCAGGTCCGTTAGTCCCAATGACTCCAGCATCCTCCACCCTAATTCCATAACCTCTGCATCGATCGACGGGTCCGCGTCTCCGAGAGTCTCTATGCCAAACTGGTGGTGTTCCCTGTACCTGCCTGATTGTGGTCGTTCGTACCGGAACACGGGGCAGAAGTAGAAGAGACGCACGGGCTGGGAACGGTTGTGCATCCCATGTTCTAAATAGGCGCGGCAGACGGACGCCGTCCCCTCAGGTCTCAATGTCAACAAGTCACCACCGCGGTCCTTGAAGGAATAGGTTTCTTTCTCGACGATATCGGTGAGTTCACCAATACCACGAACAAAGAGTCGTGTGTCCTCGATTACTGGGGTGTCTATGCGCTCATAGCCGAAACTCGCGGCAGTGCGTTGTGCGACCGACTCTACGTACCGCCAATAGACCTGCTCATCGGGGAGCACGTCACTGGTCCCTCTTGGTGCCTGGAAGCGCTGTTGGCCCACTTTTTCGAGTTAACCTCTGCAGTGTGTGCAGTGTGAATCTACTTTAGCAAAGAGGTTCTTGAACCCTTCAAGAAGGGTACCACAACTATTGTGGCCAGTAACTGGTTGGTGTATGACCTGTGATTGCGAGCTCCCTGTCACTTTGACTATACTTGAGGTGCGACCAGGCCGCCTAGGAGGCGACGTGACCCTCGTAGAAGACCTCATGGTCAAAGCATCAGAATACCTCCCCCAGGACAAGATCAACTCCATTGAGGAGGCTTACCGCTTTGCGGAGGCCGCGCACGTTGGGCAAGTGCGAAAGTCTGGTGAGCCTTTTATCGAGCACCCTCTGAATACCGCATTGTACCTGGCCGACCTTAAGCTGGACTCGACCGCGCTGAGTGCGGCCCTCTTACACGATGTGATGGAGGACTGTGGTGTCCCCATAGAGACGATCAGCGAACGATTCGGCAGCGATGTCGCCAAGCTCGTAGACGGCGTCACAAAGTTGACCAAGACAGAATTACAGATAGAGGACGCCGACCCGAATCTGATTACGAACACCGATGCCGGTGCGCAGGCAGCAAATATCAGGAAAATGCTGATGTCCATGGCTGAGGACATACGTGTAGTGTTGATTATGCTGGCCGACCGCGTCCACAACTTGAGGCCGCTCAAAGCGCTGCCAACCTGACGCCGAGAGGCGAACGCCCGAGAAGC
>CAYLLU010000019.1:0-20965 GCA_964384845.1 uncultured Dehalococcoidia bacterium | reverse complement strand
CGCCCGAGAACCCCCGTACATATATGCACCGCTGGCCCACCGCGTGGGAAAGTGCGAAATCAAGTGGCTGCTCGAAGATCTGGCTTTCCAGCACCTTAACCCGAAAAAGTACCGGGAGCTCACCAGCCTACTGAGCAGCAAACGGCGCGAACGTGAGGAATACGTGGAGCGAGTCATCGCACTACTGCAAGCGGAACTAGACACCGCTGGTATCCCAGCCAAGGTGACAGGCCGACCCAAACACTTCTACAGCATATACAAGAAGATGCAGACCTTCGTGAATCAGAACAAAGAGGTCGGTGAGATATACGATCTATTCGCGCTCCGAGTGCTGGTCAACGAGGTCCAAGACTGCTATTCGGCCCTGGGCACCGTTCACAACAAGTGGAGGCCCCTGCCCGGACAGTTCGACGACTATATCGCCAACCCGAAGGACAACCTCTATCAATCACTCCATACCGCCATCCTTTGCGAGGATGCCTCCCCAGTAGAGATTCAGATACGGACCCACGAGATGCATCGACTGGCGGAGTACGGCGTCGCTGCCCACTGGCTATACAAGGAGGGACAGGCAGAGGATCAACGTTTCGAAGAAAAGATGACCTGGCTACGCCAGATCCTCGATTGGCAACGCGATGTCAGTGGCGCCGAGGAGTTCGTTGAGTCCTTCAAGACCGATATTTTCCAGAATCAGGTGTTTGTATATACGCCAAAGGGGGAGTTGAAAGAACTTCCAGCAGGAGCCACACCGCTGGACTTCGCGTTCCGTATTCACACAGACATCGGGTATCGCTGCATCGGCGGTAAGGTCAATGGAAGATTGGTTCCTCTCAACTACAGTCTCCAAAATGGCGACACAGTCGAGATCATGACGAGCAAGACGGTTCGTGGCCCCAGCCTAGACTGGCTCAACTCAAATTTGGGATACGTCAAGACCACGTCGGCCCGTGCGAAGATCCGCCAATGGTTTAACAAACAGGCACGACGGGTCAATATACAACGAGGGCACGATATATTCGTCAAGCAACTCCGCCGACTGAACACGGACCTCGATGATCTGGCAGTAGCCAGGTCTATGAACATGGACTCCACGGATGATTTTCTGGCCGCGCTGGGCAGCGGTGTAATCACCACAATCCAGGTCATTAACAAGCTCGCGTCTCAAGAGATCAAGCCTCAGGAAGAGCGCCTCGTGACGTTGCCGAGCATCGGCCCTGGATCGGGGGTGACGGTTCTAGGTGTTGGTGACCTTCTCACCCGTATGGCACAATGTTGCACTCCCATCCGCGGCGACAACATCACGGGATATATCACCCGGAACCGTGGAGTCACGGTCCATCGAATCACATGCCCAAACGTGGTAAACGAGAACGAAACCGAGCGACTGATTGAGGTCGACTGGGGCCAAACTCAGACGCTGTATCCAGTGCGAATCAGAATCGAGGCATGGGACCGAGTCGGATTATTGAGAGATATTACATCTCTCGTATCGGATGAGCGCGTCAACATCGCATCGTGTGTGACCGAGGAATTCGACGATAATAGTGTCATCACGTTAACCATTTACACTGATGGTATAGATCAGCTTGGACGCCTGTTTTCGAAATTGGAGGGGGTCGATGGCGTGGCCCACGTATCAAGGGCTGTTATCTGATTGTAATCATTCGACAGTATTCGATCGAGAACATAGATGGTATAATGAGTCGGTCAAGAAGGTATGAGGAGTAAAAGATTGCCGAGTAAAAAGCCTGCGAGAGTTGCTGAGCGAAGGCGGTTACGGATGGCACCCCTCCGCACAAGAGCTAAATCAGCTGTTGCAGCAGCGCGTCAGTTGATTGAGTCCAGCGAGATCGAATCCGCCGAAAAGGCAGTCGGCAGCGCAGTAGTAGCCTTGGACAAGGCTGCTCAGAAGGGCGCTCTCCATCGGAAGAACGCCTCACGACGAAAGTCCCGCCTCATGAAACAACTCACATCGGCGAAAAGCGACTAGTTTTCTATCCCCTAATCCCTCCACCAAAAATCGGAAGACCCCCCCGCCGCGATACATTTACAATTTGTTGTTCTGCGTGCTCCCCCTGATTAGTGCCTACCTATCCTATCTTGATCTGGGACTGGAAACCGTCCCTGCAAAACTGCAAATGCCAGTTTCAGGCCCTCACACTCCGTGTCCGATTCACAAATAACTTAACTGTGCGATAGCCACAAGGGTATGTCTTCCAGAATAGCCTCCAGAACGCTTGACAGGTAGGATGGTGACTGGTACATTTGTTCCGCACATGTGTACTTATATGGGGGCCGAGTAATCATGAAAAAGAAGCTATCGCAACGGCAGGAACGGATTCTCCAGTTTATAAGTGAATTTATGGAGGAACACCAATATCCGCCCACTGTGCGCGATATCCAGGAGGGCTGCGAGATAAGTTCGACTTCCGTGGTGGACTACAACCTGCGCATACTACAACGCGAGGGCTATTTGCGACGTGAAGCCGAAGTGTCACGGGGGATCGAGTTGCTGGGAAGTAGCGGCAGGCCTTCACGATTCGGCATGGTGTCCGTACCGGTGATGGGTAACATCGCCGCCGGTGACCCGCTGCCCACACCTCCCTCAGGCTCCTGGCACTCTGAGGCCGTCGAGAATATTGAACTGCCGACCTTCTTGACCAAGGGCAAAGAGGACGTGTTCGCGGTAAGAGTAAAAGGGGAGTCGATGATTGACGCCCTCGTAGCCGATGGCGACCTAGTCCTTCTGGAACCTGTGGATCAGCCGCAGCAAGGCGATATGGTGGCAGCGTGGATCCAAGACCGTGAAGCAGTCACCCTGAAACATTTCTCAATCGCAAGTGGTATGGTCACGCTTCACCCAGCCAATGCAACCATGGAACCTATTACGGTACCGGCGAGCAACGTAGCAGTCCAGGGACGCGTCGTCGGGGTTGTCAGGACGATGTAGCACCAACAACCAACAAGCATTCTCAAAGATTATGGAAAGGCCGGGCCAAATGCTCGGCCTTTCTCGCTCAGGCAAAATAGAGTACGCTCCCAAAGACGGCAATCAGGAGCGATAATGAGAATTCCAATCATCTTGTGCCATGGAAAATCCTGCCGATGAATAGAAAGGCCATTTCCGGTCGAGCACCTAGATAAATTCGTCAATCTATCCGTGGGTATTAGCTTAGAATCCATCAACTACTACGCGCTGGGATTGGCGTGAGGCCTCCGGCATCCGGCCTGAGCGACCCAGCATATTCAATTGCGACCATTCAGTCTCGGAAATTTGATTCGAGGTACCCCTTTGCATTGACGCCTAACATCCCATACCAGTATCATGGGTGCGAGAGTGTCGAAGATATGGAGGATGAGAGATGCCGTTCCGAGTCGGACCTACCGAACTAATAATCATTCTAGTCGTGGTCATGATTATCTTCGGTGTCGGGCGCTTGCCTGAAATAGGCGGCGCTATGGGCAAGGCGATTCGCGAGTTCCGGTCCACCATCTCCGGCACCAAGAACGATGACTCTGAGAACCGAGAGGCCGTAGAGGCAGGTGCGGAGGGCGGTAAGAAGACTTAGCCTGTCCGCCACAGTAATATAGATTGAGCCATAAACAAAGGCCCCGGTGGAAGCTGGGGCCTTTGTTTATGGCTGTCGCTAATCTGCGTCTGACATGGAAGTAGGTTTATCTACCTCTAGAACACTCAGATTCACTATGCCACCCCTTATCATCGAAGAGATACGCAGGATCTGTGGCGTAAGATCGGTCCCGTATCAAGTGGTGTATGAAGTCCGCTATCTCACTCCCAGATAATTCGCCGGCCCCTCCTGAGAATGGCATGGTGTCGAAGCACATTACAGCCTAGTATCTAGCCCAAGAACCTACCTAAGACTTGGTGTCCAGTTCAAGGGACTTCTCGATTGAACGGCGGCGCTGGCGGCCACCGATTCTAGCCAGCCATACACCGGCCTCATAAAGTACGATAATGGGTAGTGCCACAAAGGTTTGATTGATAGGATCAAATGTTGGGGTAATTATCGCACCCAGGACGAATGCGACGACAATAGCGTAACGTCTCTGTCGTTTTAGAAACTCGTGGCTGACAACGCCAATCCGTGATAGGAAAAAAAGCACCACCGGCGTCTCGAAAACGAGCCCCATCCAGAACAGCAGCGACAGCATCAGGTTTGCGTAGTTACCGATCCGAATGTAGGGCGTGGCTATCTCGTTACCAAAACTGAGCAAGAATTTGACGGCGGGCGGGAACAGGATGCGATACCCGAAGGCCGCCCCGACTATGAAGGCGAGCATACTCACAGGCAGCAGGGTATAGAAGTAGCGTCTCTCTCCATGGCTGAGTCCAGGGGCGGTGAACATCACCAGTTGGAACAGGATGAAGGGAGTGGAGAGTGCTAGCCCTGATAATAGTGACACTTTCATCGCGATGCCGAGAAACTCGGTCAGATCGGTGTAGATGGGCTGGCCTTCAGGAATCCCCGCGAACCCCTGAGCAGGCGCCATGAGAAACTTGAGTATCTGCTTATGGAACACGAAGGACACACCCGAGGCGACAGCCACGGCGATGGCCGACCAGGTCATCCTGCGGCGTAGCTCAAGCAGGTGCTGGGTAATCGAAATTGCTTTATCGCTCATTTCGTGTCTCGACCAGGGTTTACTTCAGATTCAGTCTCGTCACTACCGTTTTCCTCGCTAGATGGGTTCGATAGTCCCGGTCCCTCACCATTCTTAAATTCCACTGGACCATCGGTGGGTATGTCTCGCTCAGATTGAGCCCTCGACTCTGACTGAACTACCGAGTCAGGCTCATTAGCATCATTCTCATCGCTAGAGGGCACCACTGCCGTGGAGTCCTCGTCACTCCTGAATGCCACGAAACCGGCACTGGGCAGGCCGGGTTTAACTGGTGTACGATGACGGGAGGATGTTCCAGCGACGGTTCGGCGCCACTCGGAGGCCTGCGTGGACTCCTCATCGTCGGTCATTATCTGGGGAAGGCCTTCAGTCATACGCCTGACCTCCCTAGTTGCCTTGCCAAGCATCCTCGCTGCCTCCATCATGCCTTTGGATCCAAGTACAATGAAGGCCACTAGTAGAATGACCACGATCTCGATCGAGCCCATACCGAGGAAGTTCACGTGGTATGCACCTCTATTCGCTCCGACAGGGCGCAGTCGACACACTCAGTGGGAGGTTGCCAGCCACTCCGAAGTTGGGTGTTGGTGGGGAAGCGTTCTAACAGTGTAATGACCTCGCACAGAGGTAGACCGACGACGTTGAGATAACAGCCCTCGACCACCTCTGCCAGACCCGCGCATTTGTCCTGCACAGCGTATGCCCCAGCCTTGTCCAAAGAAATCTCCAAAGCAATGTAGGCAAGCAATTCGGGGTCTGAGAATGTACGAATCGTAACGCGACTCTCGCAAACCGCAACCTCCGACCGGCCCGTTCGGGTATCGAGAGCAGCCACACCGGTAAAGACTTTGTGCGTACGCCCCCTGAGCATCCTAAGCATACGGGTTGCATCCGCCATATGGACGGGTTTGCCAAGAATCTCGCCATCCAGGACGACCACGGTATCTGCGCCCAGAACCATGGCAGCCCCAACCTTTTCCACAACACTCCTTGCTTTGTCGAGTGACAATCTCAACACATATTCCTGTGGCGACTCACCGGTCCGCGGTGGGGACTCGTCGCCTACGGGCACCACACACTTAGGTGTCAGGTTCAGCGCATCCATGATCTCACGCCTGCGCGGTGAGGTTGATGCCAGCACAAGGTTCATGTATTCATCATTTTTTGAGGCCATTTTACCTTAAAACATCTCCCTGGATCCTGACCTCTATTCGACATACGACAGAGTGGCTATGCATTCAATGTGGTGCGTTTGGGGGAACATGTCTACCGGCTCCACCTTGTCTACGCGGAATCCGCCGCTCACCAGGATCTGGAGGTCTCTAGCGAGTGATTCGGGGTCGCACGAGACATAGCAAACGCGCCGAGGTCCCCAGCGCACCATTGCATCAAGTACTGGTGGCTGGCATCCGGCACGAGGTGGATCAAGAACTACAGCATCCGCAGATCCTCCAAGTTCGCCGAGGACGTCCTCCGCCTTACCTTCACGAAACTCCAAATTGTCAAGACCAAGGGTGTTGATAGCAGCGTCCTTAACCGCGGCTGAGGACTCCTCGACAGCTATCACGCGGCGAACACTAGATGCCAACAAAACAGCGAAAGTCCCGACACCTGCATACGCGTCTACCAGAGTCTCGTCTCCAAGCAGTTCTAGCCGTTCGCGAACCATCGATATGAGGAGTTCTGCTTGGGAGGTATTGACCTGGAAAAACGATGGCGACGCCACACGGAACATCCTGTCCAACAGCCTTTCACGATAATGAGTCTGGCCCGATTCTATGGGAACCTCGTTGGGGCTAAGTGTTGGCTGGAGGAGCCATTCGCCGGTGTTGATACCATAACGTATGGATAGCTGGCTTGTCGCCGCGGAACGGCCCTGCAGCTTACCTAGAATATTGTTGATACCCGGGGTCATAAGCATACACTCATCGATCCTGGAGAACTGGCGTGTTATGCGGCTGACGAACCCCAGCGCGCCGCTGCGAACGGTGAATCGGGCGTGGTTTCTATAGTAGAATTTCTGGTCGCTCGGCATCGTAGGTTGAACTTCAAGACCTACCAAATCCGGGTAGGCATGAAGCGCCGCAGCCACAGCCTCGCGTTTAATGGAAAGTTGGTGGCCATAGTCGATGTGCTGCCACTGGCATCCAGTGCAGGTCCCAAAATACGGGCACGGAACCATGACTCGGTGTGGCGATGCTTCAAGGACCTTCACCACCATGCCCGCAGTGTGCCGCCTCTTTCGTCGGCCATACCGCACTATCCGGCATACGGCTCGTTCACCCGGAATGCCTCCGAAGACGCCGATGGACTCACCGTCCAGCTCCGCCACCGTGTCTCCCATATTATCGAATTCGCCGAGGGTAAGCGTTGCCAGTTCTGGCTCGTCGGCAGATATGTGGTCTACTTGCTGAGTTTCCGTCATTTGGGTGATCCGGGATGGGCAAGGAGTGCAGAGGGGGTTGACCCTTTGAATTCCCTATAAATATAGCATATGAGACGCGATTGGGATCTGTCTGGTATTATTTCAGCAATACAAACACACCCTCTCCAACTCAAAACACCAGCGAGGTCAAATGACGGTCAAGAGTCGGCTGCCCACGTGGCTCAAAGTGAAGGCCCCGGGCAGCACAAACTACATTGAGTTGCGCTCCATGATGCGCGACAGTGGCTTGAATACGGTTTGCGAAGAGGCACACTGCCCCAATATTGGAGAGTGCTGGGAACGTAGGACCGCGACGTTCATGATATTGGGCGACATCTGCACGCGAGCCTGCGCGTACTGCGCTGTTGCCACCGGGAAACCAACGGGGCTTGACCTCCAGGAACCGGCGAGAGTGGCCGAGGCAACGAAGCGTATGAGTTTGAAGTACGCCGTTGTGACCTCAGTGGACCGCGATGATCTGCCCGACGGAGGAGCATTCATCTTTGCCCAGACCATCTTACAGATTCGCAAGAAACTGCCCATGTGCAAGGTCGAGGTACTCATCCCCGACTTCAATGGCAACGCGGAAGCCCTCACAACGGTCATGGCCGCCAGACCGGACACATTGAACCACAATATTGAGACAGTTCGGCGAGTGTTCCGGCGGGTGCGTCCAAAGGGAGACTACGACCAGTCTCTTGAATTGCTGGCTCGCTCCAGAAGCATCGACCCGACGACGGTGACGAAATCGGGGATGATGATTGGGCTTGGGGAGACCTGGGACGAGATATTGGAGACGATGGGAGACCTGCGTTCGGTAGACTGTGACCTATTAACAATCGGACAGTACCTTCGACCGACCCAAAAACACGTTGCCCTGTCCAGATGGTACACACCGGCGGAGTTCGACGAACTTGCCCGCGAGGGCAAGGCCATGGGCTTCAAGCAGGTCGCCGCCGGGCCATTGGTACGCAGCTCGTACCATGCAGACGAACAACATGCGGCCGCAGTGGGATCCGAGGCGCGCTGAAAAGCAGTTGTTAATAAAGGGTAGATCATATAAGCGTATTCCAAATGTAGGGTATCTAGGGATGCCACTCACATAATACTTCTCGTTCCCACTTGGGAAATGGTGGAGGTATGGAAAGAACAGATCTTCTCTCAGCATGCTAAAAGCACTCGCAGTGACGGAGAAACATTGATGCAGCTATCCACGTTGACTCAGGTTCCAGCGGAGCTAAGAGCAAAGATGCGCTCCGGAGAGCTTTCGGGACTCACCAGTGGAATGGCGCCGGGTTATGTACAAGCCAACTTGGTTGTGCTGCCACGAGAACAAGCCTTCGATTTCCTACTCTTCTGCCAGCGCAATCCCAAGCCGTGCCCGTTACTCGAAGTGATAGAGGCTGGATCGGTTGAGCCTCGTGAGATGGCACCCGGCGTCGACCTGCGGACTGATCTGCCACGGTATCGTGTCTACGAGAACGGCGAGCTCGTGGAAGAGCCCACCAGTATCTCCCACGTCTGGCGCGACGATCTGGTATCGTTCCTCCTCGGTTGCAGTTTCACCTTCGAGTCGGCGCTAATCAAAGGGGGTATTCGCGTTCCCCACTATGAGGAAGGCAAAAATACAGCGATGTTCACCACATCCATCCGCACCACACCCGCAGGTATATTCTCGGGACCAATGGTGGTATCGATGAGGGCTATCCCAAGACAAAAGCTGGTAAGAGCGGTGCAAATTACGTCCCGATTCCCCTCGGTGCACGGAGCTCCGGTGCACATCGGCGACCCAGCCGCTATTGGGGTGACAGATGTCACTACCCCCGATCTGGGCGACCCCGCCGTGGTAGGAAAGGACGACGTGCCAGTTTTCTGGGGCTGTGGGGTAACGCCGCAAGCAGTGGCAATGAATTCGAAGCCCCCGTTGATGATCACCCACGCCCCTGGCCACATGTTTATCACAGATGTCCTTGACGAGGACATGGCAGTCTAGTATCGGCACTACGCTTGCTTTGTCGGCATGTGATAGAGCATATCTGGTAGTACAACGCCTGCCCTACGGATGTATAGAGAGGCAGCGTAACCTGTTGGGGGAAACTGACGGTTTACTTTGATATATATTTCTATCTATAGCTTCTAGTTTGGAATATGGGAGTACGCAGTGACCATTGAAGACATAATCCTCGATCGGGACAGACGGGGTATATCCGCTCTGAGATCACACCTGCCCTCAGACTACTGCGACCAGGCCGCCCAAGTCGTCCTAGACAATCCTGGCACGGCGATGATCGTGACCGGTTTCTATATCATCACCGCCGGTGCAACAGAAACCGACGGACCCCCAGGGGCTGTTGTTATAGGCAATGCACTACAGTCTATCGGCTACGAGGTCGTGTACGTGACAGACAAGTACTCTATGGATGTGATGAAGGGCACCGTGGGCCCTAAATCCATGGTCATGGAGTTCCCGATCGCCAGTGAAAAAGAAAGCCGCTCCTTCGCCAAGAAGCTCCTGTCCGATGTGTCTCCGTCGGTGATCATAGGTATAGAGCGGTGCGGGCTGACCTCCGAGGGGTTGTATCGCAACAGCCGTGGTGTGGATATCAGCGAGTACAACGCGAAGGCCGACTACCTATTTGATCACGGCATCCCTTCGGTAGGAATCGGAGACGGAGGCAACGAGATCGGCCTCGGGAATCTAGCCGACATCATTCCTACGGTGCCGTCTCTGGTCAGGATACCATGTGTTACCACTGCTAGTGCCCTGGTCATCGCCAGCGTCTCAAACTGGGGAGGTTACGGACTGGTGGCGGCCATTTCTAAGGCTAGGGGAAAGAACCTGCTACCAAGCATCGAAGTTGAGCAAGTACTGGTTAACCGTAACGTAGAACTTGGGGCAGTCGACGGACCGAGCGGGGAGGCCGTGCCGATGGTAGACGGGTTTACACTGGACGAGAACAGCCAGGCGCTTCGCGAATTGCACGACCTCTTGGCCGCTGATGGGATAACCTCTTAGTCACCGTGAGTCTTGTGCCTCAAGGGAACGTCCGATGACTGAGGATTTTGAATCCCACTATGGCATCAATCCACATCAAAATCTGCACTGTGTATGCAAATCATGGAGCTCTGCTGGTCAAGCAACTCTAAATGATCCCCTAGCTACAACAACTCTGTTTGAAATTCTCACTCCCTGTCTACTAGTGAACGATTTGAGGAATGTCGCGATCTTTCCTACTGATGTCTGCCGTTCAAGCAGGTAAGCTCTGAAGTGCCGCCATCTCGGAGGCTGCGGACCTACCTACCTAAGTGGGCAATAGGCCGCTTAGTGGAGCGGCCCTCCGATATATTATTGCGGCCCAGCGCCGAGACAACTCAACTAGTCCACCGTGGTATCTGATTCAATATCGAGTCGTATACCTCCAGGATCGCCAGCAACTCGAAACAGACGCCATAGCACTTGTCGGATTTTCGATGAGGCCAAGTAGACCTATCATGACCATTCGCACCATATTCTCCACAGATTCGCGCGAGTTCCAGAACCCCATGGCGATGCTTCTTCATACCGGGACAGGTTCGTCCGTGATATGGCGTTCGATCAGATCCGTAGTAGGACCGGCGACTGAGGTTGTCATTACTAGGCCTCCAAAGTCGGCACTGCGACTACCCCGTCGGAGCCGGATGGAGTGGACAAGCGTACCTACATGGGTTTGCCGTGCCAGGGTTCGACCAATGACGCTCCTAGAGATAGATCTGCCACCATGCCCATACCCAAGACGAACTCGTGGCTTATAGGCAACATCCCTGGGACTCACTAGTACCATCCCCTCGTCTGTCCGTGCTATCCTTCGTTCAGAGGCTTCGACAACGCTCGGGCCCACGCACGGCAGGGAGATGCTCAATGGCCATGCTCGTAGGCAGGATAATCGACGGCGATAGTGGGGAGCAGGTGCCCGCGAGAGTGCGCGTGCTGGCCTCGAACGGCTCTTTCGCACATCCGGACACGGCGATTCTGAAGGTCGGACCAGGCGCACCGTTTTTCTACTCAGACGGCAAGTTCAGCGTTGAGGTGGGCCGGGGCCCTACCCAGGTTGTGGTCGAACGAGGAACAGAGTACGTTCCCGCAACCGTCACCACCGAGGTCCCGACCAAAGGAGCTGTGGCAGTGGAGGTCGTACTCGAGCGGTGGTCGGGGCTCGCGGCGCAAGGTTGGCACCCGGGCAACACCCACATCCACTACGACGAGAAGGAGAAGCGGCCGGACGAACGGCTCCGCCTGGACCCTCGCATAGAAGACCTCCGCATGACGGCGGTGAGTATCCTAAAACGCTGGGACCTCGAGTATGCCACTAATAAGTACGCCCCGGGCATGTTAACCGAGTTCTCCTCAGCCCACCACTACGTGGAGTGCGGCGAGGAGAACAGACACAACGCTTCCGGATCCCCCCGCACCGGCTACACCGGCTACGGCCATGTGATGCTACTGAACATCCGAAACATCGTGAATCCTGTCAGTCGGGGCATGCTAGTAGATGCCTTCGACCCCGACTATCCGCCACTATCATACGCTTGCGACGACGCCCGCCGTCAGGGGGGCATCGTCATCTGGTGCCACAACGGACAGGGCATGGAGGCGCCTGTGGCCGCCGCCCTGGGGAAGTTAGACGCGTTTAATCTTTTCGACCCCCACTGGATGGACCCGGAGTACGACATTTACTACCGGATGCTCAACGCTGGGCTCAGACTACCTGCGTCCACCGGGTCCGACTGGTTCATCAGCTCAGCAAATCGCGTCTACGCTCACACCGGTGCCCCTTTCAAATATGCAGATTGGCTTGAAGCTCTCAAGGCCGGCAAGACCTTCATCACCAACGGTCCGGAGCTGTCTCTGAGCGTCCAGGGCGAAGGCCCAGGCGGCGAGGTGGAATGCCAGCCTGGCGAGCGCCTATCGATGACCGTGACATGGAATTCGCACTATCCTATAGGTAGGACGGAGGTGGTGTCTAATGGCAAGGTTGTGGCCAGTCGAGAGATTCGCGGTGGTTTGACCAAGGGGCGGCTTGAGGCTGAAGTGGAGGCTGACGCGGACGGATGGGTCGCCGCCAGACTGTCGGGGAACGGGCGCGACTCCTTCGCACAGCCTATATTCGCACATACGAGCCCTGTATACGTCACGACAGGGAAGACCAGTGAGGAGCGAGCCGACGCGGCACGATGGTTTACGAACGCTATTGAGCAATCCCTCGAATGGGTCCGCACCAAAGGCAAGTACTACAACGACGACCAGCGACGGGAGATTGTCGACCTGTTCCGCGAGGGCCAGCAAGTATACAAGAGCATGCTCCAGTAGGGCCATGATTGGCTCCCGTGTCCCTAGTATCCTACTTTGGACCATTGTGGTGCTCGTCGTGTCATACGCCCTGCTGGGTATGATGACCAGGACAACGGATATTCTAGATCGTTACTTCATATTCTTCCCCGATCGGACCGTGAACCGGGATCCGAGCGACCGCGGCCTCGACTTTGAGGATGTCTACTTCACGACGTCCGACGGGGTGCAGCTTAACGGCTGGCTCGTCCCCGGCAGGAACGACACGACCCTTCTGTGGCTCCACGGCAACGCAGGAAACATCGCCAATAGAGTCGACAATATCGCGGAGATTCACGACGTCCTTGGTGTGAACGTGTTCATAATCGACTACCGGGGTTACGGCCGGAGCGAGGGAACTCCAACCGAGAAGGGGACGTACCTGGACGCCGTCTCCGCGCTGGAGTACCTCAGTTCGCGCGAAGACGTGGACCCGGAGCGTCTGGTGCTGTTCGGCAGGTCGTTGGGGTGCGCGATCGCGGCAGAGCTGGCGTCGCAGACCAGCATACATGGGGTAATCCTGGAGTCGCCCATCACATCCATCCAGGCCATGGCAAAGCACGCGTACCCATTCCTGCCCGGGATAGGCTCCTTAGTGCGCACACGGTACGACACACTGTCGAAAGTGGCCGGCATCGGAGCGCCAGTCATGGTACTCCACGGCGACCAGGACGACATCGCGCCCTACGACATGGGAGTGGCGGTATTTGAGGCTATCTCCTCTCCGAAGCGCTTCTATAGGATCAAGGGAGCAGGACACAACGACACATACGTCGTGGGAGGAATCCCCTACTACAGGGCCCTGGGCGAGTTCCTGGACAACCTTCCGGAGGGCGACGGTTAGATTCTTGTTGACAGCCCCTTGGAACGGGGATAGGCTGACTTGCAGAGCGTCGCTCGATATCCTCTAACCCCCAACAGAAAGAAAGTAGGAGAACCTATGAAAGCAGTTTACATCACTGAGCACGGTGGTACCGATGTACTGACGTACGGGGATCTCCCCGATCCACCAATCGGTCCAAACGATGTGAGGGTACGGGTCCGGGCTTGCTCCATAAACCGTTTGGACGTGTTCACTCGGATGGGGGTACGCGGAACCAAGATGGGGCTGGACCAACCTCATGTGCTGGGAGGAGACGCAGCTGGGGACGTGGCTGAGGTGGGCTCGGAGGTCTCGATGGTTAAGATCGGCGACCGAGTGGTGGTAAACCCGAAATTGACATGTGGCCAATGCCAGTACTGTGTCGCCGGAGATGATGAATTGTGCGTCGCTCCGGGGATGGTGGGCTCGACACAGAACGGTAGTTACGCAGAATACGTGAAGGTCCCGGCGACAAACGCCGTCCGAATACCAGGGACAATCTCCTACGAGCAAGCAGCCTCGCTGCCCACCGTGTTCATCCCCAGTTGGAACATACTAATGCGCCGCGCCGTCCTTAAACCCTGGGAGACGGTGCTCGTGTTATCGGCGTCCAGTGGGGTAGGGAGTGCTGCTATTCAGGTGGCCAAGAACGTCATCGGGGCACGGGTCATCGCAACGACCAGCAGCCCCGAGAAGGCAAGTAAGGCCAGAGAGTTGGGCGCCGATGAGGTGATCGACTACTCCACCGAAGACATCGAGAAGAGGGTCAAGGAGCTCACCGACCGTCGGGGTGCCCACGTCGTGCTGGACCACGTCGGCGCTGACTTCTTTCCGACCGCACACCGGTCGCTCGCTCCGGGAGGACGCTATGGCATCTGCGGAGTGACAAGCGGATACAAGGCCGAGCTGCAAATGGGTACTATGTTCCTCAAAAATCAGACCATGTTTGGCGTCTTCATGGGGCACAAAGAGGACCTTCGCCTCATCATAGAGATGGTTGCCCGGGGGACCCTGCGTGGCGTTATCCACGACACGTTCCCGCTGGAGGACGCCGCGTTAGCCCACCAGACCATGGAGGACCGGGTATTCTTCGGAAAGTTAGTACTCAGCATCCCGTAAGTGACATCCGAAGAGTATCAGCCGGGGGCGTGCCCTGGAACAGCCGGGACTTCTTCGGGAAGACAGTCGTAGGCTACGGCACACTCCTAAACGAGGCATGATGTCGTAGCCAGCACCGACTCACTCGGATCTAATCGCTTTTAGCACATGCTCGGCATGGCCCTCTGGCTGTACCTGATGCCATACCTTCTTCAACTTGCCCTGCTCGTCTATCAAAAAGGTTTTGCGGATCATGCCGATAACCGTCTTCCCGTAAAGCTGCTTCTCGCCCCACGCCCCATAGGCAGTCGCAACGAGCTTGTCCTCGTCTGCGAGTAGTGGGAAGTTCAGTGCAAACTTGTCGATGAATTGCGCATGGGAGCCGAGGTCGTCGGCGCTCACACCTAGAACCATTGCCCCCTCATCGATTATTTCGTCGTGACTGTCGCGGAAGCCGCAAGCCTCCTTTGTGCAGCCCGGCGTGTCATCCTTTGGGTAAAAGTAGAGAATCACCTTCTTGCCTCGAAGGTTGGACAGAGACACATCTCCTCCATCGGAGGAGCGTAGCGTAAACTCGGGTGCGGTATCTCCAGCTTGCAGCGCCATGTAGAGCCTCTTTGGTGGGATTAGGTAATCCTACACGAAGTCGCACTAAAAGTGAATTTTCGCCCACTCCTACATCTGGTCCCCCACTCGATGAAGCAGGTTGAACCATCGCTACAAAGCACTAGGCCGCGAGACGTTACTGCACCAGTTGTATCAATGTATGGCAGTCTGAGGCGACGGTGTTAGGACTAGGGGAGTTTCCAACATCCCTAGAGAGGGAATACCCTGCGTGTGTCGTTCACAACGCTCCAAATAGGGACCCCGTTGTACAATGTGGCAGTCCAGATGCTTCGGCACAACGGGAGGGCACATGCTGAAGAAATTGGGGCGAATTACTCGGACCGCACAAAGTCGAGACTGCGACAACGCGCCACCTGGACAGTTCGTTACAGAGAAGTTTCCCGTGCTTACCTTCGGCCCAACGCAGAAGATTGACCTCGACAAATGGCGCTTCCGCATTTTCGGCCTGGTCGATGAGGAAGTGACGCTGGACTGGAAGCAATTCATGGACCTGGGCAAGACCACTTTGGACGCTGCGTTCCACTGTGTCACCCAGTGGAGCCGCCTGCAAAACACCTGGGAGGGTGTCGCGTTCACTGAAGTCATGAAATTGGTGAAGCCAAGGCTTGACGCCTCGTATGTCATGGTGCACTGCTACGGCGGTTACACCACCAACTTGTCGTTGGATGTCGCCACGGACGACAACGTACTGTATGCCTACAAACACAACGGCGCATCCCTCGAAGCGGACCATGGGGGGCCATTGAGGCTGGTGGTCCCGAAGCGCTACGGGTGGAAGAGTGCCAAGTGGGTCAACGGCATCGAGTTGATGGCAAAGAACGCCCCTGGTTTCTGGGAGATACGTGGGTATCACATGGAGGGCGACCCGTGGAAAGAGGAGCGGTTCTCACTCTAGAAATCAGGATCTAGGTTCTGGTTCCAAAAACTCCTGCAGCGGCGCCGGGAGACCACCACTCCGCCCTCTGAGCAATCGTAACGCCGAATCTAAGTGCGGCATAGTAATAAGAGCCGCGCAGGGCCGAATCGCGACGTGTCGTAGCTGTGTTATCTTAGATGCTCTATAGGATTTCATCACAGAGAACGCCGATAGCGCCGAAACGATGAAAATAGTGATCGGGATCATAGAGCGGGTCGCCAAAATCAACAGTGTGATCCCCGATCGGTCATTGGTCACTGCCGACCAGCGCGCGCTTCATCTCGAAAGCGGCGAGGTGATATTCAGCATCGAGGCAGCCAATGGCAACATGGCCAACCGCGGCCTAGTTAGAAGATCGGCGTACGCCTGAACATGCTCGACAGCTGGAGTGAGAGGGCGAGAGACGTACGAGGTGGACCCCTTGACTGTGGTCACTTTCTACGGCAAAGTCTCTACACCATGCCGCTCCAAGAGATTGAGGTACTCTTGATAGTTAGAGATCGACGATACAGCTTTCAAGAAAGCCCCCACGCCTGAAAAGCGGTCCCGAAGCTCCTTTAGTTGAGTGCCAATCGGGCTGATCGAGGCAGCGCTGGCAGCGTAGGCCCCGTTGAACGCGAAGTAGGCCTGGTTCAACTTTCTCAGCCTGAATCCACGCAGTCTCAGAAACCACCACCGCTCCTTCAAGTATTCCTCGGCCTCCACTATATTACCCTCTGCGAGAAGCTCTTCGGTCCGCTGCCGTGTCTTGCGCATCTCGCGAGTAAAAACCGGGTCGCGCTCCTCGACAGACAGATATCGGTTCTCTGACACAGAGAGATCACCTCCCATGCGGACAAATAATATGTCCCCAAGCTCCCGGCCAGCCATATCGGCAACCGTCTCGTTGATGGCTAGCATCTCCGGTGAGCTGCGATAATGGCGTCCCAACGCGTAGAAGGTGAAGTAATGGTGCAGCCACTCGTGAGCGGCGGTCCGACTGACCGAACGCAGTTCGCTGAGGTCGTTCACCAGTGAAGGGTAGGTAGCGAGCCCTGCCAAGTCGACCACTAATGCTGACAGGTCGTAGAATTCCAGCAATTCCCTTTCCAGACGATCCCGCTCCATTGAGGGCACGTCCGCGTGTAGTAATACCGTCTCGACTAGTTCGATGCGATCACGCGGTGAAATAACTAGCACGGTGGGTGGGCGGTCGAACCGTAGATCCACCGGTGGGAACAAAACCCCGAACACCGTTGTCAGACCAGCCGCACGGAGCACTGCACTTAGCTCCGCTTCAATCACCCCTTCAGCATCCGCCCTGGAAGCTTCTTTCTCCAGATTCAGTTCGTCCAGGTATGCGGTAGACCTTTCCGCCCGCTCTCTAACACCTCCCGTGGCAAGAGTAGAACTACTACGGAAGGTCAGTCCCTCCAGGCGTTCCGTCTCCTTACGTACCATGCGAGAAAGCTGCAGGTAGCGCTCCAGGCTAGCCAGGCGCTCTTCGCGAGATGGCTTGCTGTGGGACAAGGCATCTATCAGTATGTGGTACCACTTGTATGGGGCGTTCGCTACTTCCCAGCCTGCCACCGAGAAAAGATACTCGGACGCAGTCGCAGTACCAGGGGAGAGCTGAAAAGTGTCACCTTGGGGCAACATAAGGAACACAGTTAGCAGGCCCAAGACAATGTTCCCTTTAAGTGAGATACCAATTCGAAATCTTCGCCATATGGAGCGCACAGATCCTCCTCAAACCGGTTGCCCTGGCATGATTCCCATATATATACGGCTACACCCGGCCACCACGCCCTGAAATGCCTGTGTCTGGAAATGTTGTGTAGCCCGTAGTCAATCCACTACACTATTCCAGGAATGAGCGCCCCCGGCAAGTGCCGGCGCAAAACATAATCCTGAGTAGAGTTGCAACCTTGTCCTCTCCAGCCGATTTCATACGCAGTATCATCGAGGAGGACCGCAAATCAAACAAACATGACGGCCGCGTAATGACACGCTTCCCGCCGGAGCCCAATGGATACCTCCACATCGGCCACGCCCAGGCGACCGCTATCGACTTTGACATCGCGGCGGAGTACGGCGGCGTCTGCAATCTACGCTTTGATGACACCAATCCGACAAAAGAAAACGTGGAGTACATCGACGCAATTCAGGAAGATCTACGCTGGCTCGGCCACGATTGGGGAGATCACGCCTACTATAGCTCAGACTACTTCCCCAAACTATATGAATTTGCACAGAAGTTGATCAGGAAGGGAAAGGCCTATGTCTGCGACCTGAGTCCTACCGAGATCAGGGAGTTCCGGGGCACACTGACCGAGCCGGGTAGGGACAGCCCCTATCGCGATCGAACCGTAGAAGAGAACCTTGAGCTGTTCAACAGGATGAGAGGGGGCGAGTTCGAAGAGGGCTCCCGGGTGCTCCGGGCAAAGATAGATATGGCATCGCCGAATCTCAACCTACGAGATCCTGTCATATACCGCATCCTCTATGCTACCCACCACCGGACCAGCGACACATGGCCAATCTACCCGACATATGACTTCGCCCAGGGACAGTCCGACTCCATCGAGGGCGTGACCCACTCTATTTGCACGCTGGAGTTTGAAGATCACCGGCCCCTCTACGACTGGCTACTAGAAGAACTGGAAGTGCACCATCCACAGCAAATCGAATTCGCCCGCCTAAACTTGACCTACACGATGTTGAGCAAGCGCAAGTTACTATCTCTGGTAGAGGAAGGCCACGTGACCGGATGGGACGATCCACGTATGCCTACGCTATCGGCGTTGCGGCGACGCGGTTACACCCCGGAGGCCGTAAACAATTTCTCCCGTAGTGTGGGAGTGGTCAAGAGAAACCACACGGCCGAGATCGAGTTACTAGAGCACTTCGTCCGTGAAGATCTGAACCAGCGAGCGCAGAGGGTCATGGGCGTCCTCCGTCCACTCAAAGTCGTCATCGATAACTACCCGAAAGGCAAGACAGAGCATATCGCGGCGGTAAATAATCCTGAGGACCCATCGATGGGCTCTCGGAGGGTCCCATTCAGCCGAGAATTGTACATCGAGCGTGACGATTTCATGGAGGATCCGCCCAAGAAATTCTACAGGCTAGCCCCCGGCCGCGAGATTCGCCTGAGGTACGGTTACTTTATTACTTGTCAAAGTGTAGTCAAGGACCAGGAGACGGGGGAGGTCGTCGAGGTGAGGTGCACCTATGACCCGGATACCAAGGGCGGCCAGGCGCCGGATGGCCGCAGAGTCCGAGGAACCATACACTGGGTCTCAGTAGAACATGCCCTGAAGGCCGAGATACGCCTGTACGAGCGCTTATTTGTGAACCCGAGGCCGGATTCGTCGGAAGAGTACAGGACATTCCTGAACCCGGACTCCCTGGTGACCCTGAATTCCTGCCAAGTGGAACCGGGGCTGGCCAATGCGACCCTCAACGACCACTACCAATTCGAGCGGCTCGGCTACTTCTACATCGATTCCAAGGACTCGACATCCGACGCACTAGTTTTTAACCGAACAGTATCCCTTAGAGATAGTTGGGCCAAGGCACAGAGAGCGAGGATGTAGTGATGATCTCAGCAGTAATGGGTGGAGAAAGGTAATGAGTAGAGAGCCTGATATGTGCCTTAGACAACCTCGACTGCGGTCTCAACTCATCGAGCGCCTGAACGGCGTCCGCTAAGAATAACTCCGCCTGACTCAAAAAGCCTTCTCACCAGATAGGCGATCGCGTTACACGAAGTGACCCGCTCCATGCTCTATCACCAGTTTAGTACCAGGGGTTACCTGGGGTCGCTCAACTGACCTATCCGCACAGTGATCATTCCGTCCCCTCAGTCACCTATTTCCCCCGCAAGCATGTCCATTTTCAATAGTTCATCTCCCACGTGCCATCTTCATCGTATGCGCCTCGGCAGCCAATGACTTGCGCAAATCACACCACATACTTCTCAGGAAGCTCCCCCTTCCTGACAATAGTTTGGAGTACAACTCGGTATCCGGGAGACCCTGAGGCATCTTCAAGAGACTTTAGCTTCTATACCACACTCCACACCTCATCCCAAATAGCACTTATAGTGCTGCTAGACGAAACGTGCAGTAGCACCACCGAGGCTGCCTAGGTCGATCTCGACCAAGTCTCCCCGTTCCACCCATTTTGTCTCGACGAGGCTGCCAAGCAGCACAAATTCTCCTGCTCTTAAGAACCTACCACGGCGCGCCATCAGGTTTGCAAGCCACGCGAGGGCTGCTAGAGGGTGATCCAGTATCGCTGCACCGCTGCCGCTCCCTACATGCTCCCCGTTAATGGTCATCGAGCCTGAAATCTCCTTGAGGTTCAACTCTCGCCAATTCGACAAACTATCTCCCAATACACATCCTGCACCGAAGAAATCGTCAGCTATCAAAGAGGGGGTATCAACGGTCTTGTAGTCTACCCATCGATCGTCGACGACCTCAATGGCAGGTGTCACAGTCCCCACTACACCTGCCACAGAAGTGGTATCAAATGGGATATCACCCGGCACAAGGTCCTCATTCAACTGCACTGTTAGCTCGCACTCAACTCCCGGGTGCAGGAGTTGATCGAATTCAAATGTGCCACTTCGCTGGTGCACAGTTGGCTCGAACACACCCCCCGCACAGGGATTGTCTATGTCTAAGAAACGCTGCATGATAGGTGTGGTACATCCAATTTTGTGGCCGGACACAGGTCCCTTACCTGCCTCAGTCAGCCACTCATGGAGCGCGTCCTGTACTATGTATGCTGTGTCCTCGTCTCCAGGGGCTAGCCTCGAATCGAGCTCCTCCAACGGGACTCTTTCCAGCCTCGCCTTGCCCAGATAACTAGCCGCACTTCGCGCAGTTTCTGCATCCATGGATAGCCCTTACACTGTCTGACTGTCGGCGTGGCATTAGATTTAGGGTCACATTAACAAAGACGCAGCATCCAAACAGCGACCGGCCTATCAAGCTATTGGAAGTAGCCCCATGTACATATGAGTCAATCCACACTTAG
>CAYLLU010000018.1:0-29432 GCA_964384845.1 uncultured Dehalococcoidia bacterium | reverse complement strand
TAAGGCAAGACTACTCAGAGTTGAACATAGCGACAATGTGTACTAGACTGATCCACCGCTTATCATCCACACAAACATGATTCCAACATCCTGTCTCCCGTGTGACACTAATTGTTCTCAGGCAGCGGGCCCGCCAGTCTCTGTCGGTGGAAGATGCGCCCCTGCATATCAATGAGCCACGCATCGGTGCCTCTGTGGGACGCGAAGAGCGTATAACCGTCATTTGCACAAGAGTTGGGTCACATTGGCTGACTGAATGGCCAGGGGTTCTCAACAAGTAAATTTATTGATGTCCAGGCATATTGGACCATGTTGATACAATTCGTTTCTAAAGTTACCTGCCGAATCCGATCATGGGAACACGAGCGCTAAAAAATTCTCAATAAAAGGGGCCCGGGCTGCGAGCGACGCTCACCCGCCGAAGCGGTAGGCGCTCGCAGATGTTCAACCCGGGCCCGTTTAACACTGAGATCGATAGTGCCAGAGGACTGACCGAGATGATAGCATAGGGGATACCTATGTGACGAGATCCTACCATCAGAGACCAGCGAGGAGTTTTGCAAGACCGATGGGCAATACCTTTGGACACATGTTCAGGATTACTACGTGGGGCGAGTCCCATGGCGACGCCGTTGGAGTGGTGATCGACGGGTGCCCACCGGGCCTACAACTCAGTCTGGATGACATCCAGCCTGAATTGGACCGTCGAAAGCCAGGACAGAGTAAGATTACCTCTCAACGACACGAATCCGACCAAGCTGAGATCCTGTCCGGCGTGTTCGAAGGCCGTACCCTGGGTACCCCAATAATGATCGGTATCTGGAACAAAGACGCACGTGGCAAAGATTACGAGCACATGCGGGACAAATTCCGTCCATCCCACGCCGACTACCCATATATGGCCAAGTACGGCCTTCGCAATTGGAAGGGTGGTGGTAGGGCGAGTGCTAGGGAAACCATAGGGCGGGTGGCGGCGGCGGCGGTCGCAAAGAAAGTGCTCGGCCAGCAGTTCGGTACTGAGATTATCGGTTACGTGAAGCAGGTCTCGACCCTGCAAGCAGAAGTAGACTCTGATACCATCACCGCCGCCAAGGTGGAATCCAACATCGTGCGTTGTCCGGACTTGGACGTGGCCACTCGTATGATCACGGCTATAGATGAGGCCCGAAAGAAAGGCGACACAGTGGGCGGAGTCATAGAGGCTGTAGCTCGAGGTGTGCCGCCTGGACTGGGAGAACCAGTCTTCGACAAGCTCGACGCGGACCTGGGCAAAGCAATCCTGTCACTACCGGCTTGCAAGGGCTTTGAAGTCGGTTCGGGATTCGGAGGCACTACCATGACCGGCTCGCAAAACAACGACCCATATTACAATGAGCAGGGACGGATCAGGACTCGCACTAATTACTCCGGCGGCATCCAGGGCGGCATATCGATAGGGGAGAATATCATCATTCGCGCAGCATTCAAACCCGTCGCGACTATCATGAAGCCACAAGAGACGATCGACATCGATGGCAACCCCACGACCCTTGAGGGCAGGGGACGACACGACCCGTGTGTACTACCCAGGGCGGTGCCAATGGTAGAGGCGATGATGGCTCTAGTCCTGGTGGACCATGCCCTAAGACAACGAGGTCAGCGGGGCTAGGCTATAGGGATCAGGGCTATTCCCGTGTGGAAAACACTTGTCACCCCGCAGTCGCGCTCCCCGGATCATAACTTCCCTGGCGGGCCATGCTCGAGGCTCGGGCTCGAGCATGGAACACCTCCCTTGCCCTATTTACGTTTTCGGCGTCTCCGGACCATGTCTTCAGCGGGGCTGCTTGCAGACCACGTCCGAATGAGAAGCTTAGCTCCCACGGTACGCCGACCTTTGAACCCTGCCTATTAATAGCGTTTAAATTTTCGGTCGCCTCGTCATCGTCCTGGCCTCCGGACAGGAACACGAGGCCAGGCACCGCAGCAGGTACCGACCTCATGTAGCAAAGTACCGACCGCTCGGCAACTTCCGCTGGACCCGCGCGATTGACCGCGGACTTGCCCGATAGCACCATATTCGGCTTAAGTAAAGTAGCCTCCAACACTACTCGGTGCGCTGCCAATTGGGTATAAGTCTCTCGCAGGGTCGCCTCAGTGACCTCAAAACAGCGCTCGATATCGTGATCTCCATCCATCAGCACTTCGGGTTCTACCATCGGCACCAAGCCGACCTCTTGGCATAGCGACGCATAACGTGCTAGAGCGTGAGCATTTGACGCAATGCAGTGAGCACTAGGGATAGCCACGCCAATTGTGATGACCGAACGCCACTTCGCAAAGCGGGCACCAAGCTCGTAGTATTCGGCCAGCCGCTCTCGTAGCCCATCGAGACCTTCAGTGATTAGTTCGCCTGGCGCACCTGCCAGAGGTTTGGTGCCTCTGTCCACCTTGATCCCGGGCACGATGCCTCGTTCTCGCAACAGGTCGACCATCGGTGTTCCATTCGCCGCATTCTGTCTCAAGGTCTCGTCATAAAGAATGACGCCACTGATGAAGTCCGACACACCTCTCGTCCTAAAGAGTAGCTCCCGATAGTCACGCCTATTCTTCTCGGTAGAGTCTACGTCAATAGAGTCAAAGCGTTTCTGGATTGTAGACCCACTCTCATCCGCCGCCAGGATGCCTTTAACCGGCGCTACCAGTTGTTGGGCAACCGCTATTAGACGATCTATTTTCATTGATGCTCCTTGTCGGGAGGCCAACAAAACAAAGGGACTAAGCCCCTAATGCACTCCCCTTAAGGTTTGTCTTCTATTATAGGCCCTGTGTCTTCAATCGCACTTCGGTTGTAGCTGTCGGAGATTTCCATTGATGCAGTTGCTCTGGTTAAAGATCCAGGATCTACCTCGACGCCCCAAGACACGATTCCATCAACTTGCTCGGCGATAAATCTGAGTCACTTCTTTTCTTATATCAGTGGCAATTTACCTTCGATATTTTTGATGTCCGTAGTAAGCAGGTAAATGGTTTTTTGTCTTTTCCACTTTGGAGAGTATTTCTCATCACCAGAGAACTTGGATAAAAGCATTTTCGGTGACTTAGCACCCTAAGTTTAGCCATAAAATACAACTTAGCCACGTCCGTGTATCTTTAGTCCTGTATTGATAGTTCTACACCACAGCGGACATGCCTCCATCAATATTGACGGACGCTCCAGTGATATAAGCGGCTCGGTCGGATGCGAGAAAGGCTATGAGGTCACCCGGCTCTTTCGCCTCACCGATCCTGCCCAAAGGCACACTCTTGCCCCATTTGGCGTAGAAACGATCTCGCGTCAGATCAGGCTCCTTAGATCTCGCCTCGTCCGCAAGACGATCGTGCTGACCACTCTTAATCAGCCCAATGCAGATAGTGTTGACCAGGATGTTATCGGGTGCATACTCCTTCGACATCGCTTTAGTCAAGGCTATTCCTGCGGCCCGGCTAACAGAGGTAGGCACCGAGCCTCCTTCTGGCGCTTTGCCACCAACCGTCGTGATGTTGATAATGCGACCACCCCCTGTGGTCTTCATATGAGGAATGGCCAAACGCGAGCATCGGATGGCCCCGAATAGCTTGATATCTAGATCATTCTGCCAGTACTCGTCTGTCGCGTCGCCGAAACTCCCACCCGCAGCGGTCCCAGCGTTATTTACGAGAATGTCGAGCCTACCATGAAGTGAAAAGGTTTTGTCAAACAGGACGCGCAGATCGTCCAACTTACGTACATCCGCAGGAATCGCGGTGATCGTGCTCTCGGTTGAGGAGCCAATCTCGGCGGCGGCTCGTTCAAGAATATCCGGACGTCGCGCACAGATAACTACACTGGCCCCTTCCAATGCCATGCTAATCGCCGCCGCTTTACCGATACCTTCGCTGCCACCAGTGACTATGGCTACCTTGCCCTTCAATCCCATATCCAATGGAACCCTCCTTGCCCGCACTCTTTTCATCGAAATAATAGGAAAGAAGTATGTCCTTCAGGGACCCTCGTGGTACCCCAGGACTAGGACCTTACCCCTCTGCCCACTCCTCTAATTCCATAGTAGATTTATTTGGCACCGTGTCAGCCAGCGCAGTGCTGAGACGTTCGGACCTATTCGGATTCATATGCTTCATCGAGTAGGTCAGTGACGTATCGGACCTTTACTCCGGCGTCTTGGATACGTGCGCCATAATCGAGTTGCAGAACACACCCGGGATTCGCGGTTGCGACGACCTGGGCTCCAGTCGCTGCGATCACGTCCATTCTGGAATCGAGGAGTCGTAAGGAAAACTCCCGCTGAGTGACTGTATAAGTCCCGCCTGCTCCACAGCACTGGACTTCACCTTCCATCTCCACTAGATCCAGTCCCGGAATAGATTTGAGCAACTCACGGGGAGCATCGTTGATGCACTGAGCGTTGGATAGGTGGCAGGAGTCTTGGTAAGTCACGCGCACATCCAATCGCCCCTTTGGGGATAGTAGCGGCAGTTCGGCTAGAAACTCGTGCACATCCTTGACTTTCCCAGCCAGAGTTGCCGCACGGTCCACATATTCCTGGTCACGACGCAGTAGATAGGCGTACTCCTTCATACGTGCACCACACCCGGCTGACGCAACGATGACGGCGTCCACATCCTCCGACATGAAGGCGTCTATGTTTCGTCTCGCCAGATCACGGGCAAGATCTAGATCACCGACGTGAGAATTGATCGCTCCGCAGCAGGACTGCTCCCGTGTTACGACAACATCACAGCCATTGCGAGCCAGCACCCTAATTACGGCGTCCATCTGCGGACCATGCACCAAGGGCATGATGCACCCCGACAGTAGGGCCACTCGCGCCCGTTTAGGACCTTGCGCCAGTATGACCTGACCCTGGGCCTTGAATGTAGTGGAGGGAATCTTCGGCATAGACTCTTCAAGAGACGCGAGACCCGGTGATATCTTTTTTAGGAACCCTATCCGACGCATAAGTACCTGGGCCCCTACGAGTTGGTATATTCGCAGCCCGCCAATAACAAGACCCAGCCGTGCTTGGTAGGGTAGGATCAATTTGAGCAGTAAATTTGACACCAGCCGTGATAGCATATTTGACTTGCGTCGCGGCATCACCTGGGCCATGGTCGCCTCGATAAGCTTTCCGTATGGCACCCCGGATGGACAGGCCACTTCACAGGCCCTGCACTGGATACACAAATCCCAATGATTTATTACAGACGGGGTGACCTCAATTCGCTCCTCGTTAACCGCCTTCATCAGAGCGATTCTACCTCGGGGAGACTCTGCCTCCAGACCCGTGAGTACATAAGTAGGGCAGGCCTGCAGACAAAAGCCGCAGTGGACACAACTATACAAATCGGTCTCGTTAGGCGCGTCTGGACCAGAAAAGGGATCGACATTCAGTTTGCTAATCATATGCCACCTACGAATCGGCCAGGGTTAAACAGGCGTTGGGGATCGTAGCGTTCCTTGAACCTTCGCATCAAGGCAATGGGTCCGGCGGGCTCACCCCAAACATCCACCAATAACTTTGTCCCAATAGGAGCACGCTCAATTACGAGACTCCCTCCGGACTTTTCCACAACGCTCCTGGCTTTGGACATCATCTCTACAACCGCAGAGTCAATAACTTCCCCCTCCACATACCAACAAGCAAGCACCGTACCGTGGGCAGGATGCGAAACGACTGCAGGTCCTATTCCATCCGGCGAAATCATCCCCTCGAATAGCTCAACGAGTCCTGCGCATGCCGTCGGCATCACACTGGCGCGAACACCCAGGAGAGGCCGAGTATTCTCGTCCCATCCAAAATCTGATAAGGAGCGCCACAGCGACGCCATGTCATCATCCTCAAGTGTCTGTATCGTAGACGCTTCGGCCCTCTGTACTATAGCTACCGTATCCCGAAGTTGCCGCTTCAGCGTCTCGGGTCTGCCACCAAGACACAGGGCCAGAGTGTGACTTTCCTCTGTTTGAGGAATACTCATTCTGCTCGCCGCAGCGTTGTCAAAAGTAGTGATTGCTAACGGCACAACATCGCTGTTGAAAACATCGAGTGCAGCTCTTATGCAGCTTGATCCGGAATCGAAAGACGCAAGCACTGTCACCTGGCGCGATGGCAAGGGAGTGAGCTTCAAAGAGACTACCGCAATACTACCAAGGGTCCCAATGCCGCCGATGTGCATCCGAGACATGTCGTAGCCGCTTACATTCTTTACAACCTGCCCCCCACTATGAGTCACGACCCCATCTGATTGGACGATCTTCATCCCAATAACCACGTCTCGCGGTCCCCCGTACTGCCACTTCATCGGCCCAGAAAGACCGGTCGCTAGGACACCTCCCAAGGTCGATAAGTGGGGTAGTGGAGGATCAATCGCTAGCCACTGGCCTTCCTTGGACAAAGTTTCACGGAATTCCGAAAAGGTGAGGCCCGCCTGAACGGTAGCGGTCAGGTCCGCTGGGTTGTAGTCGATCACTTGGTTGAGTCCGGAAAGATCGACCACTAGGTCTAGCCGCTCCGGTAAATTGCCCAAATCGATGTGAGTGCCTCCGCCCCACGGTGTTATTGAAAGGCCAGTATCTGCCATCAACGACACTAATTGGGACAACTGTTCAATGTTTGCAGGATATGCCACAAGGGCCGGTCGGATTCCATCTAGTTCGTGGGCAGCAGTGTCCTCGCCGGATACTATCCGAGCCGCTGCACCAGCAAGCGCGTCCAGGACTATGTCAATGGATGAGGGTGTAGTACGTGTCGGCTGGCTATTCACTAGAGATACGCACCAGCACCAATACGGGATATTGAGTCTGCCTGCGGGATTGGTTCCCGCTTTCTACCCGTCGGGAATATTTTTCCAGGATTGAACATTCCCCCGGTCTCGAAGGCATCTGCCAGTCCGACCATCGCGAGCATGTCATCGTCGGTGAACATTAGCGGCATATACTCTTGTTTTTCGAGCCCTATGCCATGCTCGCCAGATAGCACTCCTCCTACTGCCACGCACAATTTCAATATCTCCCCGCCCGCGTGCATCGCACGGCGAAGCTCGTCTGGGTCCCGCTCGTCAAAGAGCACCGCTGGGTGAAGATTACCGTCGCCTGCATGCAGTAGATTAGCAATGGGCAGTCCGACACTATCGCTGATTTCACCAATGGCACTGAGAACCTCGAGCAATTTCGTCCTGGGTATCGTGCCATCGACTAGGTAGTAGTTCGGAGCAAGCCTACCGAGTGCCCCCAGCACACCCTTGCGGGCAGCCCAAAGTTTTTCCCGCTCCACCGAGTCTGTGGCTATGCGTATCTCGATAGGCGCAAAGGACTGGCAGACACTTTCGATCTCAGCTGCCTCTTCTAATACCGCCTGCTCAAGACCATCGACCTCTACGAGCAGTACAGCGCCGGCGTCCTTCGGATAGCCCGCATGAACCGACTCCTCAGCCGCCTCTATGCACAACGAGTCCATCATCTCCAGGGCAGCTGGCACGATCCCGGCGGCGATAATTCCCGAAACTGCAGAGCTTGCATCCTCGATAGTCGCGTAGACCGCGAGCAGTGTTCTGACCGCTTCAGGATCTTTCAGCAGCCTCACAACAACCTTGGTCACGATCGCCAGGGTACCCTCGGAACCAATTACAGTACCTCGCAGATCGTACCCAACTGTCTCCCTGGTCCGGCCTCCAAACCAATGCACCGACCCATCGGCAAGTACAACCTCCATTCCGAGCACGTGGTTAGTCGTAACACCATACGCTAAACAGTGGGGTCCGCCGGAGTTCTCTGCTACATTGCCCCCTATAGTGCAGGCCTTTTGACTTGAGGGATCTGGCGCAAAGTAGAGGCCATGTGCCGCTGCAGCACGAGAAATGTCGAAGTTGATGACACCAGGCTCAACGACCGCTAGCGCGTTGACTGAGTCGATCTCTAGAATCCGGTTCATCCTTGTGACTACAAGTACGATGCCGCCTCGTTCTGCAACTGCGCCACCACTCAAGCCTGTGCCAGCACCTCGAGCCACGATCGGAACACCACTACGCGCCGCTATTCCTACCACCGCAGAAATCTCACCCGTGGAGGACGGAAGTACAACTGCGGCAGGCATCGCCTTGTCGACAGAGCCGTCGTACTCGTAGACCACAAGGTCTTCGGGCCGCCACATCACGTTGTTGGCGCCGACCGCTGCTTCGAGCTCCTGAATCAACCCTTTCACTTTGTTCATGTTTAACACCTGAATATCTATAACCATGATAGATAATCAGGGAACGGCGTTCAACCGAAACTGTGATCAACTAATGTATCTTGTTGAAACGGCTCTCCGTCGCAGACTATACTTATCGCGACACCCCCGAACGTTTGATACGGGCGGATATCTACATAGACGGTAGAACATTTGAGGTTTCATTACGGCCGGATTTCCACAAAGACGATGGTCCAGTGAGAGTATTGATCACAGGTGGGGCCGGGTTTATCGGCTCCCACATTGTTGATATGCTGCTGGCCGGACAGCACGACGTTCTGGTCCTAGACGACTTGTCTACTGGCAAGGAGTCCAACCTGCCACCCGGCACCCGCTTTGAGAAGATGGATATCGGGGATCCAGCACTATATGAAATAGTGCTCTCGTTTCGACCCGACGCTATCAGCCACCTCGCTGCGCAAATATCGGTTCCCAACTCCGTGATGGACCCCTGGCACGACGCTGTCACCAACATAATTGGCGGCATAAACGTCGCTCGGGCTTCAGTGGACTCGGGCTGTTCACGCTTTATCTATGTCAATACGGGTGGTGCACTATATGGAATACCAGATTACTTACCATGTAACGAAGAACACCCCATAGGACCCGTAAGTCCCTATGGCCTCAGCAAATGGACGCTAGAACAGTACCTACGGATGATCCTTCCACCCAAGGTCCCCCTGCAAGTGTTGCGACTGGCCAATGTCTATGGTCCTCGCCAGGACCCCCATGGTGAAGCGGGAGTGGTGGCGATATTCGGACGCCGTATGATAATGAAAGAGAGCATAGTTATCTTCGGTGATGGCAAACAGACCCGCGATTACACATACGTAGACGACGTGGCACAAGCACATCGGATGGCTCTGGAGAAGGAGAAGACACTTACAGTGAATATAGGTTCTGGGGTCGCCACATCCGTGAATAAACTTTTCAAATTAATGGCTGCACAAACAAAGTACGTATTTCCCCCTAAGTACGAGGATCCTCGACCTGGCGATGTCCAAAACATCGTCCTTGACGTATCCAAAGCCCGGCGAGAGTTGGGATGGAAGCCACATACAACCCTTGATGATGGGTTGAGACAGACCTTGGCCTCTATCACGTCACGTGGCTGATAAAGACCGGAACGTATCGTGCCTAAATTGCTTGCCCTGACGTCTAACAAAGTGCCGGAGGTGGGCACGGTAAATTGAGCGCTACATTGTACTCACATAGAATCGTACTCGGTTTTGTACCAGTGAAGACCACGTCAACGGGCAAACATGGCTGATTCAGCTGCCTCCTCCAACATGGAAAATGCGCTACTGACGGTTGTCAGATCAACTGTAGTGCTTGTGTTCGTGGCACCGCTTATTGTGATGACGTCGCCTCTTCCAGCAACCTTCTTCCCCTACATAGTCGGCAAAGCACTCTACATACGTGCTCTCGTAGAGATTGCCTTTGTATTCTGGTTGGTGTTGGCCTTCTGGTACCCATCCCATCGACTGCCTCGTTCGTGGATCGTCCCCATTTTGGGTGTCTACGTGTTCATCGTCCTTCTATCGTCTCTTACGGGAGTGAGCCCTCAACGTAGTCTATGGTCTACATACGAGCGCATGCAGGGATGGATCGATCTGGCCCATTGGTTCGCCTTCACCGTGGTGATGGTCTCGGTATTCAGGTCATTCCGGGATTGGCGAGCACTACTTCAGTTCAACCTAGGCGTCAGCTTCATCATGGGGCTCTTGGGCTTAGCTCAGATGAACGATATCTCTCCATTCGGCTATCTGTCGAGCGGGGGGAGGATCAATATCACACTAGGAAACGCGACATTCGTAGGGGCGTATATGTTGGTCAACATTCTCATCGCCCTCGCATTCCTAGTCCACTCGATGGTACAGCCCGATGAAAGACAGAATCACCAGCTATCTCGTCGGATAAAGCGCAGCCGCAGACGCACTAGGGCCAAGTCCAGCGAATTCAAGACACACCACCTGATTTGGTGGAGGATCTTTTGGGTTACCGTTATCGCTCTTGACGGCTTAATGCTTGTGCGTAGTGGTACGCGAGGGGCTGTCATAGGCCTAGTCATGGGTCTTATGGCCTTCGGGCTAGCTTATATGGTCTTTGGGAAACTCTATAGAGTGCGGATCGTATCGACCGTACTGGTGGGAATACTTGTCATTGTCGTGTTAGGGTTCGTGACCGTACGTGACACAGGCTGGTTCCGAGTAGTATCAGATTCTAATCAGCTGATTGAAAGACTAGCCAACATCGGTCTCGACGACCCCAGTACAAGGGGTCGAATCAACTCCGCAAGTATTGGGTTAGACGGATTCCTAGAAAGACCTCTGCTCGGTTGGGGCCCGGAAAACTACACGATCGCTTACGACAAAAACATGACGGCGGAAGTAGCCTCGATCTCGACAGAGTCTTTCGACCAGGCCCACAACAAGCTCATTGAGGAGATTGTCACCAAGGGGGCACTGGGCCTCGGCTCCTACATGGCTATATGGCTGTTCATGCTCTGGGTCGTGATTCGCAACATCAGACGACAGGACCCAGCGCTCCAAATATTTACCATGTTCATTGGGGCCGCCGCGACGGCCTACTTCATGCAGAACCTTTTCTTGTTTGACACGCCTGGGACCGTGGGACAATTCTACCTATTGGTAGGATTCATCGTCTTCATTGAAACAGCGCCCACCAACGCTCTCGACTTAGCCACGACCAGCCCCAGGGAAGTTGAAGCGGTGCCGAATTGGGCCACGCGATTCCACTTTCTCCAGAGAGAACAATGTAAATCTTCAGCCATCATTGTTGCCTTTATTGTGTCTATAGCAGCGCTCTATATATTGATCATCGGCCCTTACGTGGGATCTAGGACTGTGGTACTCGGCCTCCAGAGCGTCACATATAACGCTCCAGACAATGGTATCGTGGGACATGTCGCTGCTGTCTCTGACAGGATTAATGTTGGTGACCCTTTGGTCACTCTCTCTACAGCATCTGGACGGACTTTGTTTCAGGCCCAAACCACTGGAATTGTATGTGAGCTCGCTGGCGACGGACATCAGGTTATGCGGGGTGTCGGTATGGCAAGAGTCATACCGATGTGGGATGAGACCCTAGACCTGTTTGAAAAATCGATAACTGCATCCCCTGGTCTGGCAAACTATCCTCGCAGATGGATGGTGACCACACTTAATAAATGCTGGCACACCCTCAGTAGTTTGGAACGTCAGAGGGCCCTGATACTGTTGCAATCTGAACTCAATCATGCGTTGGAGGCTGAACCGAAGGAGTGGCGCATATACCTGTCCTTTGCCAATCTGTACCAGACAGCCGGACGCTGGGATCCGAGCTTATTTACGCTGGCGCGTAACCTCCTAGACGAGGCCATCAAGTTAGCACCCGAGCGAATAGAATTAATCCAACTTCAGGTGCGACAGTTCGTGATCGAAAAGGACGCCAATGGGGCAATAGCCATTATTGACGATTACATGGTGGCCCACGACGAGTACCTTGCGCCAGATTCCAAGATTAGACGCCTGTTCGACAACTTGAGACGGGATGTACAGACAGTGATCGAAGTCACCGGGGGTGAAACTACCACCGACAAAAGCTAGTCGTAGAGTCGTTTTACCCGAATTGGGCGGTCCCTCTACACTAGTATATCCGTCGAAACGAGGCAAATATGAAACTTCATCCTGTGTTACTTTCGGGTGGATCGGGGACTCGGCTCTGGCCCCTTTCCCGAGACCACCTGCCCAAGCAGTTCCTACCTTTGCTTGGCTCGGAAACTATGCTTCAGTCCACGCTCGGCAGATTGAACGGACTTGCAGACGTGGCCGAAGCTCTAATCGTATGTAACGACGCACACCGATTCCTCGTTGCGGAGCAGATGCGGCAGATCGGGAATACACCCCTGCAGATCATTGTCGAGCCTGTCGGGCGCAATACTGCGCCCGCACTCACACTTGCCGCCCTGTCTTTGGTAACCCAGCACCACGACAACGACGTCGATCCGATAATGGTTGCGATGCCTGCGGACAGTGTGATTCGAGACGCAAATGCGCTCCAACGGGCCCTTGGGGAAGGGGCCGCCCTTGCAGAGGCCGGGTATCTGGTAGCACTCGGAGTTGTCCCGACCTCTCCAGCTACAGCCTACGGCTATATCCGTACTGGCAATAAAATAAACGCCGTGGGTATGAAGATTGCCCGGAACATGACCGCTTTCGTAGAAAAACCTGATATTGAATTGGCAAGGCGGTATATCGATTCTGGCGACTGGCTGTGGAACAGTGGAATCTTCATGATGAAGGTCTCGGTTTGGCTATCGGAGCTGGAGCGACATCGAGCAGACATCGCAAGTTCCTGTCGCGAAGCCATGAACAACGGCCATAGGGACGGTGTATTCTTTCGACCCGGAACCACAGAGTTCATAGATTGCCCCAGCGATTCCATAGATTACGCCATCATGGAACGCGCCGTCGGATCAGAAAGTTCCTGTTCTGCCCCCGCCGCCGTGGTGCCTCTTGACGCCGGATGGTCGGACATAGGCGCCTGGTCAACCTTGTGGGAAGTACAGGCACAAGATTCCCACGGAAATGTTCAACAGGGCGATGTCTACGCCAATTCGACCGAAGGGTCACTGCTCATCGCACAGAGCAGATTGCTAGCTGCCGTGGGTGTCAGCGATATGGTGATAGTCGAGACGGCGGACGCCGTACTGGTAGCCAAAAAAGACCGTGTTCAGGACGTTAAGGAAGTTGTAAGACGTCTACGCGATGACGGGCGCACCGAGCAGATAAACCACCGAAAGGTTCATCGACCTTGGGGCACTTATGAAGTAATCGACTCGGGCCCCGAGTTCCAGGTAAAACGTCTGATCATAAACGCCATGGCAGCCATCTCACTCCAAATGCATCATCGGCGTGCCGAGCACTGGGTCGTCGTGGCCGGGAATGCGAGAGTCACCCGCAATGACGAGGTGTTCCTACTAGAGAAAAACCAGTCCGTTTACGTGCCAGAGGGAACCGCCCACAGACTCGAAAACCCAAGTAGCCAGCCACTCGAGATCATCGAGGTTCAGACAGGCAGCTACCTTGGTGAAGACGATATTGTACGACTAGAAGATCGGTACCACCGGGAATAAGCAATTGCCGGAAGATCATTGAGGCTGTATCAGTGTTTCATCTTGATCCAGCCGGCAGCTATGGCCTCTATTTCGGTGCATAACCATTCATCACCATCGTCAGGATCGACCACAGTGGTCGAGTAGAAAATGCTCCCCGGCAGAATGTAGGTCCGCTCTCCTGTGGCAGCGTCTACGTTCCCTTTGATAACAGCTTCACTGGTGCCTGTGAAATTACAATGCCCCCCGCCAGAGTCAGGAAATGAGGGCAACGTCCCGCCGGAAAACTGAGGCACCGTGGATGGATCCAAAGCTGGCGTGACATCTTCAGCATCTTTTACGAGGTCCTCTTTACTAAAATTCTGTTCGTCCACACCTCGCCAGTACCCAAGTCCGTCCTCACGGGCAGATTCTTCTATCTGGACAAACGAATTGCGGTGTCGGAACTCATATGGAAATCCAGCGACTACGGCGTAACCAGCCGCCAACAATGCTTTGTTTATCATCTCCCCATCGATGTACACGTATCTCAGAATCCGTCCTGCGTCGTCAGCATCTATCCCGTCCCTCTCGATCTTTACAACTCGGCCCATTACTCGGAAACGGTTGAACTCATGTGCCCGCGCAGTGATGGTAGAGTCAAACTTTGGCCCAGACCCCGGAACATCGATACCTAGGTAACGGACACGAAAAGTTTCGGCATCTACATCTACGTCTATCGTGACTCCGTCGACAATCCCTACTACTTTGGCTGCTAGAACGTCTTCCGTGGTCATTCTTGGAGAGGCTTCGACTTGCACATGCCGGGGTTCCGTTGAATCTGTTGAACATGATATCGCTAGAGCGCCAACACAGACGACGAATAGCAATGCAGACTTGAATTGTTGGCTAAGTGCTGTGCTCATCGAATCGTGACACCTGGACGTAAGACGGCTCATTACTTAGAATATATACGTTGAATCACATCGGCCCGTATGGCATCAAGGTACATCCCTGGGATATCGCCTGCGCGGAAGTTTCCAAATACATCGACGGTCCCCGCATTTGAATCCGTTACCGTCCAGCGAATCACCAGGCCAGGAAGCGCCACATCGTTCTCATCCCACCCTGTTAATTTGAAATGTACAAGCCGTCCAGGCGCTATTGTCGCAAGCACAGGGGAGACCGCAGAACTGCTGAGAGTACCAGTAATGACAATATCGACGCCTGCGGTTTTCACGATGGTCTCACTACCATCCCGCTGCTCCGCAATAGCCCTAATCGACCCTTTGTCTACGCCCGGGGCAGCGCCTGCAGTGAATATCCCATCCTGGTCTACAGTGCCTACATTCTCATCCAAAACCTGCCAAGCGATGCTTGCCGCCGCTGGACTGCCACCCTCGTCTGCTGTCCTAGCAAAGAGATTGGTCTTGCCTCCAGGCGCGGTTAACACCGTACCGGGAAAGACCAACAGCGAATCAAGGCGCTTGATCCCTATATCGCGCACAACTACCGAAGCAAAGTCCTCTGTCCGTATAAAACCATTTTCACCGGTCAAGACCGCCTCCACTCGCACAGCTTCGGTATAGACCCCTGGCATGTTTCCTGCAATAAAGTTACCTTCTCCATCTATCCATCCCGCGCGCGCGTCCACCATACCCCACCGAAGTACCGTGCCCACTTGGATCTTGCCGAGTCCGTTCAGTGCAACTGCCCTGAGTCTCAGCCGTCCCCCGGGTTCTATGAAGAACCTCTGAGGCAAGGCATGAACCTGCAGATAATCATCCTCTTCCGCCGCTGAGATCACGCGTACATCCGCAACTGCCACTACCTGTTCGCCGGCCCATTCCCCGGTGGCTACCAATACCTCGCTATAGTCTCCCTCGTCACCGTCAATGGTGAGTAGACCCATCTCATTCAGCCTGCCCAAGCCCTCATCGTTAAGCTTCCAGGTGAAAGAGGCCCCTGGAATAACCACACCGTTCTCGTCCAGACCAATTGCTCTAAGCCGGTATATCTGCTGACGCAGTACTGTGGGTCGCTTTGGAACGATCTCGATCCGGACCAACTTGGACGAAACCGCATTACCCACTATGGTGACAGGCGCCTGGGCAGAAATGTAGTTCACACCATCCAACGTATTTTGTATTGCAGTGACCGATACGCTAGCCTCGAACACACCAGGGACAGGTCCCGCTTGGAAGGTGCCGCCAGCTGATATCGATCCAGCACGGGAATCAGGGGCAGTCCAGACTAGTTCGACGTCAAGGATCTCCCTATTATCCAGGCCAAGTGCCTTAGCTTTCAAAACGACCCTCTCACCAGGGTCCAAGACGATCGAAGGTGGAGATATTTCAATGCGATCTACCGTTGGGACCTTCTCCTCAGTCACCTCGGTTACCAGGACTGAGGCTAGAGCGAAGGACCTGACGTCGGTGCTTGTAATCACTGTGGATTCTCGCGGAACAGTAGTCTGGACAGACATAGATCCCTGCGAGCACGCACCCAAAATTAACATCAACGAAGCTAACTCCAGAACTAGCGTGCCAGGGTGTTTCAAATAGTGGACGAGATTGTGGTCAATTAGACTCATCATTTGAATTTAGCACGGCTGAGAACACCGTATCCTGCTGTATTCTGAAGTTAAATCCTATTCGATAATCCTCAGAGAAGGTCGGGGGAATAGAGCTGGACACCAACCTGTATCCGGTTGGAAGAACAAGCTCTAGGGTCATTTCACTACCCCTGTTGCCCGGCTGTTTCTGAACTAACAACTCGTATTCAATCTGATCTCCACTGCGGGATACTACATCCGAAGGCAGATCGTATACCATGGTGAACTGTGTCTGTTCTCCCGCCCCGAGCGCGAAAAGGCCAGACATAACGTTCCTATTATAACTTGAAGAAATGTTAAAGGTATCTTCTCCAGGCAGGCCCTCGTCGATTTCCGCCGAAACGCTGTACAGAGGCAATTCTAAGGGCGTGTTGCTCAAAACCCTTGATCCCAAGGGTGTATATACCCTCCAGAAGTCCCAGTAGCAGGCGTTTTTTAGTTGAGTATAATTAGTGCCTCGATTAAGCCACTGAGGCTCGCAACCCGGCGATCCTGGGCCGCTATGATTGGTGTAATCCAGAGTCAAACTAGCCCTAGCGCCAGGTTCTTTCCTAAGATCTATTTGGTATCTCAATCGACGCTGTATGTTACGGTCCGCCTTGCTCCAGCCAACGTTAGAGTCCACAACATACAAATAGTCAGTTCCCCGGCCACCGAGACCTCCATCCCAACCTGCAGTCATCAACTGCTCCTGCAGCTGATCGTCCTCTGTGTATACCATCAGGTCCCTGCTGTTTAAAGATGACTGCACTGCGGAGGCTACTTTAACAAACGAGCCGAGTGATAGTGGTTTGTTCAGTTTTTCCAGTATGCCCTGCAGTGCCAGGTCGGTGTAGGCCCGACCGAATTCATCGGAGCCCTGCTCCAGCCTGTTGAATAGGTTGTTGGGAGTAATTTCTCCTGACCCGCTAGGCGCAACGATGCTACCCAAAGCACCCAAGAGGGAGTGAAGTGTCCACTGGTTGATGGCGATAACCCCGTCCACCGCCTGTCGCTGACCAATCATGTACATGTCAGTAGCGGTCTTTGCGACGGTTGGAAAGTCGGGTTCCCAGGAAACATCTCTGAGAAGCCAAACTTTGGCATTCATATGTGCCGTTAATCCCGCCGGCGCCGGCGGGTAAAGCTCAAGCCGGTCCCAGTCATCGACCCGCACTGTGTCGTGGTATCTCACATCAAGTAAGGCCCCGTTCTCGATAGTTACAAGCCAGAGCGCCGATACGAACCCTCCAGTGGCTCTCAGTTCATCCGCCGACTGTCCTAGAATCAGATATCTCTGAGTACCCTGGGCCCCTAGAAGCTCGAGGCCCAGAGGGGCCATATCAACCAGCAGTCTGAGCCCGTCATGGAGCGAATCGGCCACAACCACAAGATCATTGAGACCCGTAGCACCTGCGCCCGACAACGAGACATCTCGGAGCACCTGCTTTGCCCTCTCCAACTGAGAAACCGCACCGGCAACGTCGCCGAGTCGGTCGTTAAGTGCTTCGACGGCCGCAATAATCGTCCCGCCTTCGTCAAAAAGCCCAGTGTCCTCAGATTGGAGCACCGGATCCAATATTTCGAGGGTTGTGCTAACTGCGACGACGATATTTTGGAGTACGCCGACAACTAGTTGGAGGTCGGCCAATTTCGTTTGCAGATCTAGAATCTGCCCGTTCTTTTCAATCAGATCTGCCAAATCGGCCGACTGTTGTGTAGTCGAATCAACCAAGGTACCGAGATCCCGCAGTAACACCACCAACTCGTCGTATGCGACAGGCGAGTCATTGATAGCTCTATCTGCAAACTGACCAACTAGGGGCCGGATGCTCTCGCCTACAGCCAATAGATCAACGAGGAGCCGAGAACCCGAGAGCCCAACCTGTGCAGCGAATTGCATCCGGTCTTCGCCCTCTACTAATGCCCCTAGCGCTTGACTAAGACGCGGCAGACGTAGCCCCGGTTTCCACAGGCGGTATCCTTGGGCATCGTCGAGGAGTATATAGGCAGACAGGAAAATGGCCTCCAATTCCGCGACCGACTGCTGCAGCTGGGGCATGTCCGACTTGGCACCGACATCGACGAGCGCTAGCCCTACGCTCTCGTACGATGCAAGCAGATCCGACGACGCCTCCAGGAGATCGGAGGCCAGCGCAAGATCGTTTTCAAGACGGTCCATCTGCAAAGCCCAAGCGTAGACTTCATGATCCAGTCCTGGGAACCACGCTACGGTGGAAGAGAGGCGAGCTATCCAACGACTAGTATGGGCGGCGGGTGCAACTAGGTCCTTCACAGACTCAATGTTGCTCTGGGCGTCTCCGGAAGCTCCTCGTTCCAGCAGAACCATTTGGGAGAAGTCGCCCAGAGCCAAGAGATCCTGCTCTGCCCTTAGGGCAATAGGAAGCACTACAATGGCCATTAGCAACACTTTTACAGTTATGACGATCGTGCCTGTAATGAGCATTCCCAACCAAAGTGGTCGCTTGTACCGATCCATAATTACCTAGCCTGTCCGTCCCGGAGTGATTGCGGCTTTATATCCACGCCACCCCCATGGCTGTTCTCGTATTACACCACCACAGATTTCATGCAAGTGCTAGATCAAGCTTATGAGGCACGAATAATCTCAGTGTCAAGTGATATATTGCGATTTCACTTCGTATTTGCAAGGATCTCATCAGCCAATTGCCCCATCGTCCTGACACGCAGGTGCCCCTCCGAGCGAAGCCGGCCAACCTCCTCGAAAATGGCGTCCAACCAGTTCAGCATTGCATCTGAGGTACCTATGTTCCAAGGGTGGAACCAGAGATGGAACACAGCACCAGATCTGACGCTGTTACGTAGACCACGGATCGCCTGGCGTATCCGGGAGCGTCCCGGAATCAGGGTCCTCACGCCATCCGGGGGCATGAGAAACATTGAGGCTGGTATGTTGACAACTCCGGAGGTCACCTGTAAATCACGGTAGACGGGGGGGGCAATGGCAAGAAACCTGTGCGCGAAATGCCCTGCTCGGGCCAATAGTCCGGGAAGACTACCGTACCACGATCGCTCTGGACCTCTATAGTTCGTGAAACCTTCCTGAGCCAGTACATCCAGATGGGCCACGCGATTACGAGGGTAGACAAAGGACTCCAACCTCAGGCGTCGGCCAAGGGCCAGCTCACAGCACTTTCGGATCTGTGAAAGGGCGATATCATGGCTCACAGCCGGGTCGTTCAGCGGCAGATGGCTGAATGTATGACACCCCACTTCATGGCCAGGCTTAGCCTCGCGAACCAAGTCCAGGATATCGTCACCGTACCAAAATGGGGCCGACTCCCTATCGCTTGCAGGATCATGGTGATGCCATTGGTGATCGTACCAGGAGAACTCCGCCGTCAGGACATCTGGGTGCGGATCGGCCCCCGGTGCTTCTCGGCCGCAGCTGTCAAGGAGCAGATGACCGACGAAAGCCCAGGTCGCTGGTATGTCATACCGGTCCAACAAGGCCAGTAGGCCCTCGATGTTCTGGCGAGTCCGCTCAAGATGACCTCGATATTTTCGAAATCCCTGCTTGTCCATGGTCCCCCAGGCGAGTTCGGTATCCAGAGATAGGACGAATGTGCCGATCATAGAAACCTCTTCACCATTTGCCAGTGATAATATCTAAGAGTGTGTTCCCAGATATATTGTAATACACCTGGGTCTGGTCGACGGATACGGATCTTTTCGAAATACCTGGGTAGTCAGTCGGCTTTGATCGTGTTACAAGTGGCATCGCACATGAGTGGAACAAGTCCCAGTGATCTAGTGCGGTAGGTCTCTCCGAGGCAGTTGAGGGTAGTGCCCATCGACGGATCATCGAGAAACGAGATACCCATATATCCGTCATTCGCGATGTTGATAAGATCTCGATAGGTCTTGTAGAAGAACCACTTCTCAACCCCGTGCTCTTCTGCGTTGGCATCCAACCAGTCCAGTAGTTCAATGACATAGTGGCTCATCTTGTCCCAATGGCACAGATCCTGGCTGGGCGTAACACACTTACTAGTTATCACTTGAACAATGTTGCACGGGGCGCCTGTGTTCTTGAGAGACCAGTCCTGTGGATCGTACCCCACATGAATGGCCACCTCGGTGATCCAAATAGGCTTAGAATCGTGGCCGATGGATTTGAGGTACTGTCTCATGGCAATGAGCTGTTGCGTTGCGATTGATGAATGCTTAGAACTCCCATTCCCTGCAAGTTGGATAGGCCCAGCCCCGGGGATATAGAGCGGTAGTTGATTCGGGTCGTTATTAGGCGTGTTTAGCCAATCTATAGGATAGGTGTCGATCGTCCACACATCCACTGGTGGCTTTCGTTCATATTTAGTTTCGTAGGCATCTACAAACTCCTTTGCCCACACTTCACCGAGTTGGTACCCGCCACAACCAATACAGACGAAATCCCAGTTCAATACGCTGGGACTAAGCACCTTAGCGGTGGGGTCCGCATCGGTCAACGCGGATGCATAGTAGTGAAATACGGGCGCAAATCTGGTACCGGTCATATGCGCATAACGATTCGGTTCACCAAAAATGTACCAGTAGCTCCCTGAGTTCGTCTGGGCCAAAGAGTGGAGTTCCGAGGAGGTGAGGAAGCCCATTGATGCACGTTGCGCATCCGTAAGAATGTCTATCCTGTCAGGCCGCACCATCCCGGTAGCGTTCCAGACTTCCGCAGACGTCGGCAACTTGAGATAGGGGACCTTCCTAGCGCCCTCAGGTACCTGCGACATGTCACTTTCTAGGTCCAAGTACCACCGTACGCCGATCCGAAGGAGAACGTCGAGATTGTGTAATGCTGTACGCGAATGTAGTGCGCCGGCGTAGCGATCATCCCCGGGTAGAGGGTGTGTGGTTTTGGCTGTCCTCGTCGGTTGGGCGTCGCCTGTGTGTCCCTCCACGCGCTTTTGTGCTGGTTGTGCCGTGTTGGTCGGGGGCGGTACTACCACCGCGGCAGTGGGCGAGCTCTTCTGGGTTGGCGTTACGGTCGGAGTGAGAATCGCAGCGATAATTGGAGATGGAGTAGGACTTGGTCGTGGCATTGGAGTATTGGAGGGCAGGACAGCAATGGTAGGTGTTGGCGTGGCGCTTGGTGTGTGCGTTGGGAAGAACGTAGCCGTGGCGGTAGATTTGGACGTAGGAGAGGGAGTCGGGGCAGGAGAGGCCGATACCTTGGACGTCGGGCTATCCAATGGCTCCAAGGTAGGCGTCAAACATGGCATGGGTGTCGCAGTAAATGTCGGACTCGCGGTCAAAATAGTTCGTGGTGAAGGCGTCGGTGGGGGCGTGTTTGTCGCGGAAGGTGTCGCTGTAGGGGTGTTTGTCGCAGAAGGCGTCGCAGTGGGCGGGAATGTAGCTGTAGCCATAGGGGACACATGGGTAGGCGTAGGTGTGGCGGTGGGTGGAACCTGTAGGGGTATCGGTGTAGGTGCAATTGTAAGTATTGAAGTCGCCGCCGGAACTTGTACCTCTGTCACTACAAGACCTGCAACATGTCTGTCTATACGTATCTCGTGGTTACCCCAAGAGGGACTCAATATGACTTCCACCGTCTTTGTAGTCGTAGGTGGTAGTTCTACTGTCATACTGCGGTACAACTGTTTATCCAACCAGATGGATAAAGTATGATGCACAACTTGTTCAGCTAGATTTGTCACGTCTATCTGCAGTTCGATCGAATTGCCCTCAACTATTTCATCGGCGGACATCACGAAGCGCTCAACCCTTACGATTGGCTCAGGTGGCTCTAGGGATGCACTTATGGACCAGACAGAAAACCCAGCGACCGGTACGCTGAACAGTATCTTGTCGTGCTCTTCTCCCACACGCTTGGACAGTGTCGAATGCCACCTTTGGCTCTGATCATCAAACCGGCTGAACTCAACTGACCATTCGTGTAACTGATTGTCGGCCAACCATTGCTTTTCTAGTGCAAAGATGACATATGCAGCGAGTAGATCCTTGTTATTGAAATTTTCGGGAGTCAAGCTCAAATAGCGATTGACAATCCTCCCAGGCCTGTTATCCGGTGTAGTAGGGTTGGTTTCTTTGGCTCCTACACGTACATCCGTCATAGTGGTACCGAACTTACTAACTATGTTCTCAACCACGTTTTCTACTTTAGATGTTGAACCCGCAACACTCTCCGCAGGGTTTACCAGAACCCCGGTCCATCCACTGTTACCAGAACCAGGGAGTCCCAATGTGGGTAATTGCTGCGGTGCCCATACAGCTACAGGAAGAAATTCGCCTAAAGCTTTCATGGCATCAGCGTCTTGTCCGGGCCCGTTGGAAAGTGCTCCAATAGTGGCAGAGGCATCTTTACGAGACGATTCGACGAGAAGCCTAGTCGTGGAGTAGGGATCTTCCTTTGCAGCCACAGACATAATATTCCCCGAAGCTAGAGAATCATTACGAGCGGCCACAGAAAATAATTCGCCGGCACTGACTGGATCTTCTATCTGAACGATCGATTTACCGATGGTATCGGAGTCAACTCTCCCTGCTTCTAGTAAGACCTCGCCCATAATTTCTGTGTATTCTTTTGCCGATTGCTCGAGCAACGTTGCGAACGCACCCTTATCTTTGGTTGCAATGTCGAGCAAATCCTGACCACTCGTCTCAGGATTGGTCTGTGCGTTTAGGGCAAACTGTTCAGTGGCCGTCTCTGGGTCAGCTTCGATATGTTCAATAATCCCATCGACTCTGGGTTTAATGGGTGAGATGGTGACAGGTGAGGTTTCCAGTTGGTACTGTTGGTTACTAGCGGACGACCTTATCAATATTGACCCGACTATCCCTACCATAGCCGCCAAAGCTACAATGGAGACAAAGCCTATTACTATCCAACGTGGCAAATCCCATTCAAATGAGACTGAGATCATAGATGTCCACCATTTTAGCAATTGGGCGGTAGTAGAACTGTGAATCCAGTTCTACTCGATAGGTGTCCTGGATAAAAGTTCATCGTAGACGTCGATGATGCCCTGATTAACCCTGCGCTCGTCGAACTCGTCCAGGGCTTTTAACCGGGCCATCTCTCCCATCTGTGCCCTGAGATCAGGAGAACCTAACAGCTTTTCCACCGCGTATGCGAGTGCTCCGGCGTCGCGCACTGGCACTAAGAACCCGTTCTCACCGTCGTCAACGACATCCCGACATCCCGGCGTATCGGTGGTCACTATCGGCCTGCCCATGGCAGCGGCCTCCAGCAGCACCCTGGGAAAGCCTTCCCGATAGGAGGGCAGGGCAACGATGTCGGCCACTGCCATCAGCTCTCGAATGTCCGAGCGCTCCCCCAGATATCGGACCCAGCCCATTTGCCCCCATTCCACCAGCGTTTCCTGTGGGATGGATGCAGGGTTACCAGTGTCTACAGAGCCCACTAGCAAGAAACAGACGTCTCGGTTCTCAGCCACGGCCCTCGCGCAAGCGACGTACTCGTGGACACCCTTGTGGGTAAGCATCCGACTTATCATAACCACTACTCCCATATCTACAGGGATGTTAAGGATACTTCTGAGACGGTTTTTCTCTGTGACATCGACGGAGTCTGGGCTAAAGAAACCGGTGTCTACACCGGAGCCGCCTGGTATGTGCCTGACTTTCTTTTTCGACAGTACCCCAGTCTCATTGAAAAAATTGGCGTCGTCGTGGTTCTGAAACAGAACCGCCCCGCTGAGACCAAAAGCGAGGCGATTAAAAACGGACACCACTGGACGCGCAATTGCGGACTTCAGGTTTCGTTCGGTGTATACATATCCCAGGCCATTTACTGAGGCGACAACCACGGGTACGCCAGCGAAACGGGCTGCGATGGCGCCGTATACCCTGGGCTTTGCGGTAAAGTGGTGGACGAGATCAGGTTTAGTACGCCTATAGATGGCGTGGAGTGCAGTGAGGCTCCGCAGCTCGCCCAGTGGGCTAACGCCCCTTCGGGACAACCGCCAGTCAATGAACTTGGCCCCTTCACTCTCAATGGCCTCGACCGAGTCGCCCGCCGGGGCGATGGCGTACACCTTGTGGCCCGCTTCCGATAGCGCCCTCAGCAGACCTCCCTTGAAACGATGGAGATAATAGTCGTCGTTGTAGGTAAGGGCAATCGTTCGTGGTTCGATCATCTACTTCCCTGGGGAATCGTAGACCATAGTCACGCCCCCTAATTATTATGCAGACCTTAGCCAAATTGCGCCAGTCCCAAGATTTCATTCTTTGTCGCCCTCAGACCGGGTTCCTCCATGCCGACAAATCTCGGTCCAGAAGGCTCTCAAGATACTGCATGTCCGGCTCGAACTCCACCAAGAGCCTCGTCCGATCCGCCTGTGTAAGTTCCGGCATATCACCATCAAGTCCTCTGTACACGTTCTTGAGACCCAGTGCCTTTCCAAACTCGACCACACCATATAGACGCCTTGAGCGCAACCAGTCAGCGAGATGGGTAGCAGCTCTAGCAAGGTTCCGGTGGCGAGACATTGACGCCACGCCGATCCTCTCATAAGTACTGGGGGGAGGGGCGACGTCCGCTACACCCAAGAATTCGTAGATGGACCTCAGTACTTGCACTGGGTGAGCCTGTATGTCATCGAGCAATGCAAAAGTGACGGCATCTGCGCCGAATGTCTCCAGCCATCTAGGGATATGTACGCCAAACTTGCCAGAATCGACGATGCTAGGCATCTGCTGGAAGGCTTCTGTGAGACTGCCACTGACCCGTCCCTTGCTCAAATGGTGGCGATACCCAGACAACGTTCGAGAGACCGGGTCGCGGATCGTGATGATGATTTTGCACTTAGAACTGGCCTGTTTGATTCGCTCTGGTATCTCCGGGACATGGAAGTATGTCGGACCCACCTCGCCGCAGAGTTGGCCTGGCTCACGATGCCGGAATTGATCGGTATACCAGGACAGCCCCTTTCCATGGTGACGATCAAAGAACATTGTCTCCTTCACGTTCATCGGTAGACACAGTCCTGGGTGATGACTCAGGGCTTCGTGGAGCCATGTGGTGCCGGAGCGACCGGGACCGACGGCCAAGAAGGATAATTTGAATTGGTCTGGCATATTAGTGTTCACCGCGAGAGAGCATCGGAATATGCGTTTCGTACGACATCAGCGGTGGCTTCCCAACTGTGCTCCTTTGCCACCTCCGGCCCACGTTTCGAACTGCTGAGCCACAGGTCCTTGTCGGCTGCCATCGATTCCAGAGCGGTCATAATAGCATCAGCGTTGCCTGCCTCCACCGCCAGCCCGACGCCCTCTTCCGCCAGGTCACTACAACTGCCCACGTCGGTCGTCACAATCGGCAGTGCACTTGCGGAGGCCTCTAACAAGACTTTGGGGAATCCCTCACTAACGGACGATAGCAGGAACAGGCGGCTCTCCCTCATGAGGGCTGCCACCTGGTCTCTGGATCTCATCCCCAGGAATTGCACAGAGTCTTCCAGACCCAGATCTCGGGTCTTAGCCTCCAGTTCCTCTTGAAGCGGCCCGACTCCGGCGATATCGAGACTCCAGTCCGGCCTGTTTTCGCGGAATTTGGCGAATGCATCCAGGGCGTCGGGGTATCCCTTCTGCCACCTCAAACTACCGACCATCAGTATCTTTGCTTGGCGCTCCTCGCTGCCGGAAGGAAATGCGGCCGTGTCTACCCCATTGGGTGTGTAGAGCAGGCGATCCTCGGGCAAAGCGCCCTCCATGGACTGTCGCATCGCAGTAGAAACGTAGCAGACCTTGTCAGATCGCCTTACCAGGGCGCGAAGAATGCGTGATCGTGGCAGATGGTTCGCGTCCGTGCCGTGGAATGTAATAAATAGCTTTGCACCGAGGACGTACTTGCAGAACAGACCGTGGAGCATTGGCATAGGCGAGTGCAAGTGTACGATCTGTGGCCGGAACTGAATCATGTAGGGGAGGCTCAATAGCCAGAACGTGATGTACCCCAGAATCTTTAGGCCCAATGCCCATAAACGCAGTAGCCCGGATGCGTTGCTAACAGCCGCGTCCGGGTACGGAAGCCGTAGTAGCCTCACATTGCTTGGCGTCGGCATGGGACGGCCCCGCCGCAGTCGTGCGATCCCCAAGGAGGGGTCGTTGATGTGGGCAAACATGTAGTATTCCGGCAACCCCATCCCCGGCCTGGTGTCTGTCGGGTATGTGGCCATCACGCGGCAGATACGTATTGGCGTCGAGTTATTGTCCTGATCAGACAATGCTGAACCTGTGCGTATCAATCGGTTTCATCTGATTGCCCTCACGCATTTTTGTGATTTGCGACCCGTAGGAATAGCGCCTCGTAGACGTCTGCCATGGCGTCCCATTGGAATCGCTCGCGCACCGAACTGCTGCCGTTGTCGGCCATACGGCGGGCGAGAGGCTCGTCTCCGAGGAGTTCGGAGGCAGCGGTAGCAATTGTGTCGACATCGTAGTCCACCGCCCGGCCTGTGTGCCCATCTAGTACCACCTCTGCACAGCCCGTGGTGGCGCTAGTCACCGTGGGTACGCCCGCTGCCTGTGCCTCTAGCAGGGCCCGGGGCAGGCTGTCGCTTGAGTCCTCGGGGGTCGCGTACAGGAACAGGTCTGCTGCCGCCAGCAGGTCTGGCACGTCGGTCCGATTTATCTCCAGCCGGATTCGGTCGGAGCATTCAAGAGAATCGATATGTGTCTGCAGAGCGTTAAGAGCACCCTGACTGCTGCTTTTTGCAGCGATGACATAGCTTGCTGCTGGGTGGGATCGCTGTAGCTTGTCGAAGGCGTTGAGCAGAAGATGGACACCCTCAATTTTGCGCTCGAATGTGAGCGTGACAACGGATAGGACACGAGGACCACCGGAGACCCAGGCGTCAGGCCTGGCCGTCGCAGCGTCGATGGCGTCGTAGTCGATTCCGTTGTAAATCGAAGTCACTTTCGGGGCCAGCGACGGGAATCTCTCTCTTAGGCCATCGGCCAGGAACAGGCTGTTTGCGACGATAGCACCAGCACCAACCAGGGCTTGCTTGAGCATTATGGGATACATGGCTCGCTTGAGAGGGCCGAGCCCGCGTGCTGATTTCCGCTCGGCATGATAGGCCCAGATCGCACCATTCAGCGTGTATACGTAGGGTTTGCCTCTTAGCAGTTTGGCGATTCGAAGTTGGGTCACAGGCAGGAAGGAGCGGGATGTATATAGGACATCGTGGTTCAATCCTCTAACCATGCGCAGGCCGCTCCCGAACTCGTACCGCACTTTTCGTACGAAGCTCTGGTCACCCGGAATAGGAAGAGTGTGGTAGAGGGTCACCGAGTGGCCTCGGCGCCGAAGCCCCTCGGCTAACTTTGCCCCACGTTCCGGTCGTGGGAACCAGAACCCAATGTCGAGACCTCGACTGTCAGTCATAGTGCAGCTTGCTCAGTCTTGTGAATTTTCGGCGGACCGATGATCGTCAATAAGGGCCGTAAAAACGGCCTCATACTGGCTCGCGACGTTTGACCAACTGTAATTCTGAACCCAGGCCTTGCCCTTTTTCGATAGGTCCTCGCACAACGCAGGATCTTCCAAAAGCCGGCCCAGTTGGACCGTGAAGCTATCTATGTCGCCAGCGTGAGCCTGGAGCCCGTTCTGTTCGTGTATTACGACGTCACGGCAGCCTGGGGCGTCAGTGGAGACAAGAGCGGCGCCTGCAGCCATCGCCTCTAGTTGCACCATGCCAAAGGTCTCCATGAGCGACGGAAAGGCGTAGATATCGGCGGCCTGATACATCGAAACGAGGCTGCGGTCGGGGAAACGCCACTCACGGCCAGGACTCTCAGCCACCCCGACCTCTTCATGAGTGATGACGAAATCAGTGAGCCCTCGAGATCGTATTTCTTCGTCGATTCTGTCTGCGCCCGTACCAACGACATACCACCGAAATAGCAGGCCGCGATCCCTCAGGTTGTCGGCAATATCCGGAATCAGGTCGTAACCTTTTTTCCGATGGTTGCGCCCCGTGGTCAGGATTACAGGGCGGTCCTGGGGCCATCCAAGCTCAGTCCGGATCTCCGTATTGTCCCGATCCGCCAAGAACCAATCGAGATCAACGCCGTTGGGGATTATTTCAATGGCCTCGTCGGAAACACCCAGGTCCATAAAGTCGGTCAGGACGCTCTGCGTGAGCGCAGCCAACTTGTCGTAGGACTGTATCGTGCGGCTTATTCTTGATTCCTCGGATGGATCTAGTCTGAGTCCGTAATCGAGTTCGGCTGACTTTTGGATGTCCTCGCCCGAGGCCCTGAGCACAATTGGCACACGGCCCCTCAGGCATGTGGCTACGTACCCGCTGGGGAAAGTGACTATTACAAGCCAGACGTCGTAGCCTTCGACCGCTTGCCGTCGACGCAGGAATCTCTGCGCCCAATACAGCCCGAGAACCGGGATACGCCTCACGATTCCATAGAATTTTCTAGGAAGGGGCCTGAGCATGTCGCGGAACTGCGGTCCGAGGGCTGCGTAGTTTTCGGCCGGAACGTAGACGTGCACCTCGTTGCCCGAAACAGCGAGTTGACGCGCCGCGTTGTAAGCGAATACCTGTGCTCCACCAACCTTAGGCAGGAAGGAAGCTGTAAGGATTCCGATCTTCATTTGGAGGAGTCTTGCGCCATTACTTGCCAGCTCCCATCAGGGCGGCAAGGACAGATGATGTCTCGCCGGTTTTGGTAAGAATATACCCGTTGCATGATGATAGTCCGATGCCTTCACATATCTTTCTGGGAATCTCCAGGCCAAACCTGTAGGGAGAGTGTGCGGGCAGACCGTCCACCCATCCGACTGTTTCGAAACCGGCCTCCAGGAAACGCGGATTCAAATAGGAGGCACCCATTCTCACGAACTCTTGTGCATGGCCGGCGTACTCCCCGTGGACTGCAGGCCACAGGTTCCGGCGGAGGAAAGATGGTCTTTCACTCTTCAGGTTGTTGCCTCGTGATGGTTCTTCGCCGTCGGTCCGTACCCGGCCACCGGATAGCACCGTTTCCAGCACGAATACCACTTGCCGTGGATAGAACAGGCCCAAATGCAACAATTTCCAGAAACGGTTAGGTACCACGTGGAGCATAACTCCGTCGTTGCGGAGGACCCGTCGCATTTCGGACAGTGCTTTTTCTGGGTTCGGCAGGTGTTCAATGAGGTTCGAAGAGTAGATCAGGTCGAATCGGCCGGTATCGTAGGGGAGGGCCTCAGCGTCGCTGATGTCGTAGGTGACCTTTGGGTGCGAAACCCGCTCCAGACGATCCGCGTTCAGGTCCGTGCACAGCACCTTCCGGGCGCAGCGGGCGATGTACTGACTCTGCACGCCATCGCCGGCGCCGAGCTCGAGGGCGTCTTCGAACGTATCGTCGGGGACACCCTGGAAGACAGCCTCGATCTCTCGACGCCTCAGTGTACGACGGAGACGGTCGCTGTCAGCCCTAAGGCGTATCATCGATTCGCGCCCAGGCTACTCAGTTTTCGGTCACTTTC
>CAYLLU010000017.1:0-30503 GCA_964384845.1 uncultured Dehalococcoidia bacterium | reverse complement strand
AGCGAGTTGGAGTTTGGCCAATTATATCTTCTCAGTGACAAGGATCATACCTCCGGCATGTCTCTGTTCCTCAGATTTGCGGCCCCTCTTAGGTACCTGAACTGAATATCCTGAGGGGACTTATCCGTGTTTACAAGGAGCAGGACGCGTATACATTTTTCTGTAGCACCCACTACGTCTATTTCTACACTGCATAGCAACGCCACATCCACCCAGCCGATCTTGCGGGCTGCAAGGGCCGGGAATTCGGCGTCCAGGTCAACTGTGGACGTGAATTGGGCTGCGGCGATATCGTCCAATTTTATGTCGTTTGCTTCGAGTAGGCTCTTGAGTAGCTCTGATGTCGCTTCTAGGATTGCTGTTTTGGTATTCTCGTTGGCGGTGGTTGCGCCTCTGATGCCCCGCATATGGCCCATTGCACTGACTCCCCCGGAAGGTGTTTACGCTACTTCGTTTCTGACAATAGAGGACCGGAATACCCCCCCCAATCCTTCACTCGATGAAGTTGGTAGATAAGCGTAAGAGACACCCTCAAATTCCCAGTATAAGGGTGGGGCGGTTCCTCCGAACACCCCTGCAATCTTGTTACTCCAAGGAGTAGAGTAATGTGTATTTAAGGAATAGCACATACCAAATCACCTTAACGTGCGATCCACCTTTAGCGGACGCTGCTGCTCATGGCGGTTACGAATTCGCGAGTCACCTGTACAGCTCCAGTCTTAGGAACGGCGGAGATCGCGTCCATCAGCGCACTGCCGAATACCGCGCCATCGGCGAACTCGGAAACCTCCTCGACGTGGGCCGGGGTCGATATGCCGAAGCCAACCAGTATAGGCAGATTTGTCTGTTGTCGGATCCTGTTGACTAGGCCGCCTACCCCTGCCCGCAAATCGGCGCGGGCTCCAGTTACTCCCACAAGGCTAACGCAGTATATAAAGCCGCCTGCGTGTTGGCAAGCCTGTATGATGCGGTCCGTGGTGCTCGTGGGGGCCAATAGGGGGACGAGATGTATATCGTATCGCATGCAATATTCATTAAGCGGGCCGGCCTCTTCGGGCGGTAGGTCCGGGACGAGGAGGCCGTCGACGCCGGCGTCCACAGCCTCCTTTGCAAAAGTTTCCAGTCCTAGTCTTAGAAACGGATTGTAGTACCCCATCAAGATTATCGGCGCATCTGAGTTTCGCTTCCGGAGACGCCGCGCGGCGTCGATGCATTCACGCAGTGTAACTCCCTGTTGCAGGGCGTGCTGACTGGTCATCTGAATCGTTGATCCCTCGGCCAGCGGGTCACTGAACGGCACACCCAACTCAATTAGATCGGCCCCTGATTGCAACGCTGCCTCTGCGATTTCGATGGATGTGTCGAGGTCTGGATAGCCTATTGTCATGAACGGGGCGAGTATGGTCCGTCCCATCTTCCGAATCTCTTGGAAAGTCTTGTCGATTCTGTTGGTCATGGCGTCTTTGGGACGGTCCTCCTGTGTAGTTTTGCGTTGTCTAAGTGCGAAGAAAAAGTGAGAATATTTTGATGGGCACTCTCCGACTCCTCACATGTCTGTGGGCTCTGAACAATCGACCTTGTCGCAATGATATCGAACATCATTCAAAAAAATCGGATCGTATTGCCTCAGTATGAGCGTGTATTCTAACTATATCGTTGTCATCAGCCATAGTGCCAGCAAGTTCTGGGCAGCGTGGGTCAAAAATGACGTCCAGATTGAGCGGGTCCTCAGATAGACCCATGACAGGAGCATGCCGCTCACGAGAAAGGGTAACATGACACCGAGATCGACGTGACTCGCTGCGAATAGAATACTGGTCACTATTGCCGCGCGAAACGTTCCCAGGCGACTGATGAACGCGGTTAGTAGAAAGCTCCGGAAGAACAACTCCTCAATGAACGGGCCGGCCATCCCGATCAGTACTATAGTGACAAGTCTCCGGGTGCCATCCCCCATGATGTCCGCAGGTAATGTGGTTGGAAGCAGGAAATCCGGCCCTGTTGCGGTGATGATTGTGACGTAAGCGCTACTGAACCCAAGGTTGGCGATTAAAGCCGCCCAAGGTATCACTAGGCACAGACGTCCTGTGGGGAACCTGAGTCCGAGAGCGCTCCACGGGACTTGATACCTCTTGATGCCCAAATACCAGGTAGCGAATAACATTAACAGATGGGGCAATACTATTATAATTGGGACGAGGGAGTCGCTGAGAGGTCTGTCCGAAACATTGGCTGCTAGTAGGAGTGTGATGGACAATGTGGTGGAGCCTCCGACCACCAGTCCTATGCCCAAGATCGCTTCACGAGAGCCCCAGGGCACTAGGCGATTCCCTCCATTAGATGGTTTTTTAGGCATGCCTGTTACGTTTCCGGTGGGCCGTCGTAGAGATTCTTTGCGACGCCCTGTTATAATCTGTCCTATATCGGGTGGCCTGCTTGCCCGTCATCATCGCGTCAGGGGGTACTCGATGAGTGGACAAGGACTGTCTGTGGAGGGCGATACTGGTAGTAAGAGAATCGACCTGAGATGTGAGCACCAGTCTGGAATGCTCTATGTCGTGCCTGCAGAGTCGAGCTGGGTCTGTTCCGACGATATGTTGCACGTTCATGCCCTAGCGGGTTTCTTCAGGCAACTTATAGAGCTCAACGATCCCGCCGTTAACAAAGAGATGCAGCGATGGGGTCTCTATTATCGTCCCCGAGAGATTGGTTCTTAGGGACATGATTTTCAGGTGGCGGGCTAAGTTTCCTGACCTATTCGGCTCCGGTATCCTCATGGGGCGCTGAAGTGCCATTGATGATGTGGTAGTTCACGGGGACGAATGTCTCATCATCTTCGGCCCCGGTATCATCGGTTGACCAATTCTTCACAGTGTCTTCATTCCCCAGATCGAATGTCTCGTGAGCCGTGGGTAGCATCAGCTCCATCTCGCGGAATGGTATATCCTTTGGCGGAAACGACATAACGCCGGTCTGGGACGGGTGTTGGTAGACCTCTCGTACGATGGCGAGAAGTATCTCTTTCCCGACACTTCTGACGGTGGCCTCGTACCTATTGCCGCTTTTGATGAGCCGGACGAGTCTCGCGGCAAGTCTCGGTTCTACCTGGCCAAGAAATGCGCCCCCGAGCCCTGTGACTTTGATGATGCCTTCTTCCAGCCGTAACCGCATCTGGTGCCCGGGCGCCTCTTTTAGGAGCACTTTGGGAGGCTCTAGGTTGACTAGGGCCGTGACAGTGGTCTTTCCGATCTCCTCTATGAAAGTGTCGTCTATTGTGCGTTCAAAGGTGGGTTCGGCAGAATAACTATCGTCTAATTGGTGCAGACGGTCGAGGTTTTTGCGTGCGATTGGGTTGTTTGGAGACAGGCTCAACGAGGACGAGAAAGCCACTTTGGCATCTCTGATCCGCCCAATTTCCGTTAGCGCCTTCCCGAGCCGGTTATAGGCCTCCAAATCATCTGGGAAGTCGTCGATGATGGACTGGTTGAGGGCAATTGCATCGGACCAACGGCTCTGCATAGCTAGATCAATGGCTTTTTTGGTCTGGTCCCTCTTGCGCCTGTTCTGGGACTGCATTTGTGGTGTAGCCATTGTTGCTGTTTACCGCTCACGAGAGTCTTCCGGATTCTTCATGGCCTGACTTCTGGAGATTTACACCTCTCTGAGTCGGCGAATTCTAGCGTATGCCATTGTGCCGTGCAAGTACGTTTCGGACCTTAAGTCGAGAGATATTGCTATTGCCGATAGTCGCCTCGTAAGTCTCTTATCCTGACCATAAAAACGTCCCGGAACATCAAGAAGGCGTCGATGAAGCGTACCGTGCTCATATTCTGGTGGTGCCATTCAATCGGCATCTCAAGCACCCGCAGGCTCTTTTTCGCTGACAGGTAGAGTAGTTCTACATCGAATCCGAACCCAACTGTCCGCTGACTGGAGAATAGTTGCTCCGCGGCCGCACTTCTGAAGCATTTGAAGCCGCACTGCGTGTCTTGAAATCTCCCGACTGCAAGTAGCCGTACGACCAGGTTGAAGACTCGGCCCCTTAGATGTCGCGACACCGACTCGTCGTAGCGCTTGGCGCCCTCACTCTCGCGAGACCCGATCACCATGTCGTATCCCTCGGCCATTCGGTCGATAAAGTGGCCGAGTTGTGCAATTGGCATGGCTAGATCGGCGTCGCACATGAACCGGAGTTCGCCCTTCGCGGTCAGCATACCGTGTCTCACCGCCCAGCCCTTACCACGGTGGGGTACGCGTTCCAGACGGACACGATGGTCTAAACTGGCGACCGCATTTACGAAGGCGGAGGTGGCGTCGGTACTGCCGTCATCGATGACCACTATCTCCCAAGAGTAGTTTTGGCTATAGAGATAATCGATGACGGCACCCAGTGTATTGGTGATACGCGTCTCTTCGTTATAGGCCGGAATGACTATCGACAGGAAGGGTATTGACAAGAGACCTCCAATTCGGATTCTAGGGGCCCGTATTCGTTAAATCACTTATTAGAGTGAAAGGGGCTTGGTGGCAATAGATGGGAGTGCATTGCAGGTGGCTAGCCGTGATTTATCAGGTGGGCTTTCGGAGCCCACCCTCATGGTTGGGTTATCTTGCCTAGGTTGACCTCTCGCTCGGTCTTGTCCCTCGCGATACAGGATGCATCTAACCGATCCAACCTGCCTGCGGCGAAGTTTATGGCGGTCAGATGAGGGGCTGGCGCCAGGTCTCTCTCGTCGGTGACACACAGCTGCGAGGGTCTTCCAGAGGAATTTTGCGGTTCTTCAGTCATCAGGCGCGGTCTCGTCGGTGAGCCAAAGGGAGACGAGGGACATACTGAACTTGCGACACACCCCATCTCGGAATCCCTTGGTGATTCCGGTGCATTCTGGGTTGTCCGGGGTATTTTCTACTACTCGTTCGTGTACCATCTTTAGTTGCCAGTTCAGGGGGTTGGTTTTGGTGGTTGAAGGTGCTGGTCTGGACACTAGGCGGTATACTCATGTCTGAGTTAGTCTGCCATAGAAAGTGTAGGACAAGAGTGTTCATCTAGTAATTCCTGATCAGATCGTGATATGGGGCCGACTTGACTCAGGGTAGATTAGGTTCCACTTCATTGAAATTGAATTGATGAGGGTGTCGACCCTTTTCAGAGCATGCTTCAATGCCCCTGGGTCGACTATGGACCCCCCGACGCTCTTAGCACAAGATCGTTGCAGGTCGAGCGCTCTCAGATGATTATGTGGGTGCAGATAAGGGGCCGCCCAGGTGCCGAGGTTGCCGGCTTCGCCGATCAACATCATGTTCAGAATCTCCGTAACAGGTTTTCGTCAAATAAAATCCGGTTTTGGGATTGTGTACTGTCTCGATCAGGTGCAACGCTGGACCCAAAACTCAACCCACAGAACCTGGTATGTAGTACCTCCGGCGAATCATTGCTCTGGACCGACTAACTTGACTTGTGTGGCACCAGCACCACAACATCTAGTTTCCCAAGGATACACGCATGGCCACTGCTCCGCCGCCGCCGTGACACACCGCTGCTATCCCGGACTCCAAGTCTCGCTGACGAAGAGCGTGTAACAGCGTGACTAGGATGCGGGCGCCGCTGGCCCCTATCGGGTGTCCTAGGGCGACGGCGCCTCCGTTGACATTGACCTTTCCCCACTCCCAGCCTAGCGCCTTGCCGTTTGCCAGAACCTGAGACGAGAAGGCCTCGTTTACTTCCATCAAATCAATGTCTGAAAGATCCATTTTGCCTCGACCCACCAATTTGTCGATTACTTGGGCAGGCGCCTCGAATAGTCGTGCAGGTTCATTCGCCACGAAGGTGTGGTCCTCAATGGTGGCAATTGGTTGGATGCCTAATGAGCGGGCCTTCGAAGTGCTGCTCACAACCACTGCGGCGGCGCCATCGGAGATCTGAGACGAGTTTCCAGGTGTCACAGTATCACCGGTCTCGAAGGGTGCGGAGAGCTTTTGGAGGGCCGCGATAGACGTATCTGGCCGAGGCCCCTCGTCTGTCACCACAATGGCGTTCGTATCACCGGTACCTATATTGACGGGCACGATTTCTTCGGAGAAAGAGCCATCGCCGGTGGCCCGAACAGCGTTACGATGACTACTCAGCGCGAATAGGTCTTGCTCCTGTCTGCTGACCTTGAATTCCATCGCGGTGCCTTCTGCAAGATTGCCCATGTGGGTATCATTGAAGCAGCACCAGAGGCCGTCGTGGACCATGGTATCGACCAGCTTCCGGTTGTCTACTTTTTTGCCTGGCCGACTGCCTGACAGGATGTGGGGTGCGCGGCTCATGCTCTCCATACCCCCAGCAACGACCACATCCGCATCGCCAGACTGTACTACCAGCGATGCAAGGATGATAGACATTATTCCGGAGGCACAGACCTTGTTTACCGTGAGTGCTGAGCATGTTTCGGGGAGGCCTGCACCTATGGATGCTTGACGGGCAGGGGCTTGGCCCAAGCCTGCGGATAGCACATTTCCCATGATGACGTAGTCTACATCGTTGGCGTCTATATAGGCACGGTCTATGGCGGCGCGGATCGCCGTCGAGCCAAGCTCTGGCGCTGTGACGCCTGACAAGGCTCCTCCCAACTTGCCTATAGGGGTTCTGGCACTACTTAGGATGACTGTTCGTTCTGACACTTTTGTTCCTTTCGGGTGACTGGATCTTTTTTCGTAATCTCATCGAAGCCCTTACGGGAAAGAAAAGTACAAAGACAAATACTTGTGAAGGCAGTTTTGCACACCTGTCTCTTCGGCAGATTCAGTACAGGAATATGGACCACTGTCTTCCGCTATTCATCTATTCAAAGCTAGTAAAGTGGACTGCCTGATAATTCATGTCGAGTGTCTCGGCGCTCCATTTTTTGGCGACGCTCTCGGTAATATCTGTATCGAGGACGTGCGGACATGATGTTCGCTCATGGTAGTTCGTCAATCCATCCTCCTTATCAGAATCAGACAATGTCGATCCCCGACCCTAAGCGTACACACTACTTTGCATGACGCGCTGTACGACACCTAAAGTGGTTTCGACATCCTCGGGGACTATGTGATGATGGGTGACCATACGGATCCGGTTTTCAAGGGCGAGACAATGGACTCTCTCGTTCTCTAGGCTCTGTTTGACCTTCTCGGGGGGGCGACCAGGGGTGGAGAAGTACAAGATGTTTGTGCTAACTCGGCCAGGGTCGATGTCAATGCCGTTGATCTGAGCAAGGCCCTCGGCGAGTCGCTGGGCGTTGGCATGGTCGTCTGCCATTCGGTCTACCATGGATTCGAGGGCTACGATGCCTGCAGCGGAGACTATGCCGGTCTGGCGCATTTCCCCCCCGACGATCTTACGGCGGTTGTGAGCCACCGTGATGAAGTCACGGTTTCCACCCAGGATGGAGCCTATAGGACAGGCCAGCCCCTTAGAAAGACAGAACGTAACGGAATCGGCATCTGCGACTAAGGCTGAGGCGGGGATTTTCAGTGCTACGGCGGCGTTGAAGAGGCGTGCTCCGTCGATGTGTAATGCTGCGTTGCGTTCGTGGATCCCCGAGGCGAACGACGCGGTCCATGTTGGGTCGATCGGCTTGCCATAGGACGCGTTGTGAGTGTTTTCAATATTTACCAACGTTACCCTGCCTTCGCCCTCTAATTCAGTAGCGATGGAGAGCCCGATGTCTTCGATGTCGAGTTTGCCATCTTGGTCCTCGGACAGTCTCCGTACGCCGATTTGGCCGTAGGTGTTATGACCTTCTCCCTGATCAGCGCTCCAGGCCATGTGAGAGTTCTCCCCGACTATCATGGTGTTGCCGGGCGCACAGTGTGCAAGGGATGCGACCAAGTTTCCCATCGATCCGCTGGCCACCAGCAGGGCAGCCTCGGTGCCCAAGCGCTCGGCGGCCATCTCTTCAAGAAGCTGAGTGGTAGGGTCACCCTCAAGGCCGTCGTCGGCGACCTCGGCATCGTACATGGCGCGCCGCATCTCGGGCGTCGGCCTGGTGACGGTGTCGCTACGCAGATCGATGCCGTCCATGTTTCCTCCGAGGTTCAGAAGTGTGGCTTGGATTATCCCAGAGTATAGGTTCGGCCAATGCCTATGGTCAACGGCCGATCCATTGATGGCGTCAAGAGCCCTTTGCCCCAACTAGACTCGTATCTGCCTTCGGAAACAATGGTACTCAGGGAAGAGCACCTAGGTGGTGAAGATCCCCGTCTTGGCGGGTTTTCTTGGCGGTTTGCTAAAACAACGTAACTGGGCACAATCCTGGATCGAATGTGAGTGGATTGATCGATGACGGAGGACGTGTAATTGAGACTGGTATATCGGACTTGCCTCCCTTGGGGCAGAGATCAAATGGTTGAACATGATCATCCGCCATTGCCCAACTGTTTGTGGGAGTAAAGCTCACACTTGAGCAGGCAATTAAGCTGATGACATTGTGGTTCTTGCAGATGACCTGGAATGAGAACGCTACGCAGACGCCTCGGTGACATCGATTTTTGATCCCGGGAGCACTCGACTCGGTTTCAAGATCGCTGCCGAGCAGGGTTTTCACCCGAGCCCTTCCCAATAAAAGTGCAGAAGTACTAATATCTGATCTGAGGGACACTCATAAGAAACTTTCGGTATAGTGGTTCTGCCTCTACGAGCATCCACAGATACATAATGTCAGTGTCTTTCCTCCGAATCTAATACTCGTCATTATTTAGATCAGCCGCAGCCACTAGGTTCAAGTCCCTTTGCGATTGCTTTCTAGCTCTTGTCTTACCAACTTTGTACCGGCGACCAGCGCTTTTAATTTTAAATAGGTTAACCAGCGCGGGAGCTGGAAGAAGCCACAGTCGGGACTTATGTAAAGCTTTTCGGGCTCGACGACCTTCAACATTATGCGGATACGTTCGGCCACATCTTCGGGTCGTTCGACGTAGAAGGACTTCACGTCGACTACCCCTGCGCCCAACTCTCGGTCATCACCGACATCTCCCCAAAGTTCACTCTCTTTCATCTCACGATTGGCAAATTCTAGCACGATTTGGTCGGTCTTAGTCTCAAGGAGTGACGGGAACATCCAGTCGTAGTTCCTCTTACCCCTCGGTCGACTAGTTAGATTGCCGAAACAGACGTGCAGCGCCAGCTTGGTGGAGATGCTTTCTACCGAGGAATTATAGAGACTCACCCACTCGTTCAGTTCCCCGGGGATGATGGCGAAGGATGGTTCGTCAATTTGGATGAAGTCCGCGCCGGCCTCCTCGAGAGCCTGTAGCTCGTTGTTGATCACCTGGGCGAACTCCCACGCCAAGTCGAGACGCGACTTGTATCCTTCGCCGGGCCGAATGTGCATGGTCAGTGTAAGTGGTCCAGGGCATGTGACCTTTATTGGCTTGTCGGTATGGGCCTTGGTGTAAAGGTATTCTTCAACGATCCCCAGTCCCTCCGGAATGGTCACCCGTTCCGTGGCTCGATACCGCTTAGGACTGTCGTAACCGTAAAGTCCAACTTTGCGCAGCGGTGGCTCCTCGATGATGCCAGTCATACGCTTGTAGAAGCTTTGAACAAAATACCAGCGGCGCATCTCGCCATCGCTGATGATATCGACGCCGGCACGCTCTTGGTCCAAAATGGCCATGTTCACGGCGTCGTCGAAGGTCTCGTTGGTATCGGTTGGGCCGTAGTTGCCCTTGTCCATCTCGCCAACTGCGGTCCATAGCCAACTTGGCATAGCATGGCTGCCAATGACAGTTGTTGGGAGAAGGCTCTGTTGTGGGTCAGTCAATCTGATCACCTCGTGGAAGAGTGGAAATAGTAGGAGTATAGCATTGGTAGTGTTTTGCACGACGTATTATTGCGGACTATATGGGCGTTGGCATATAATGCAGCGGCGCTGTATAGATAGATTCTCCTGGTTAGGTCCACCAGAAAAAAGGGGGCTGCAATCAACATGCCAAGTGATTGGAATCAGAAACGAACATACTCTCGCCGAGAGGTATTGAAGGGTGCGCCGGCGGCGTTGGCCGGGCTCTTGGTCTTGAGTTCCGTTGGAAGGCGACTACTACGCCGCAGGCGGAGTGCCTCGGGCCTCCCTAAAGACTCAATCTTCAGGCCTGCGAAAGATACACAAGACCAAGGATAAATGGAAGCTACCGCTCGCCCAAGAGTCCTGATTGACGTCGTCATCCCGAAAATCGGAGTTGACTCGAGGATAAATCGTCTGGCCTTAGACGCGGCGATTATCGCGGGGTTCGCGCTGTTCGTTGCGGTATGCGCCCAGTTTTCGCTCCGGATCCCGACTACCACAGTTCCGATCACTGGCCAGACGTTCGGTGTTCTGGTAACTGGTGGCGCTCTGGGTAGTCGTCGAGGCGGTCTGAGCGTGTTGATTTACATGTTACTAGGTATGATCAGCGTTCCGGTCTTTGCCCCCTCATTGAGCTTCCTAGGTGAGAAGACAGTTCACTTGCTATTGCCATGGTCCGGTACCTCGGGTCTGGTCTGGAGTATGTCCAGCGGCGGTTACATAGTAGGATTCATACTAGCAGCTTACTTGGTGGGCATGTTGGCCGAAAGGGGGTGGGACCGCCGGGCTAGTGTCCCACTAGCAATGATCATTGGTAACTTAGTCATCTATGTGGTCGGGCTGCCTTGGCTAGGCATTCACATACTCAACATCGATGGGCGGCGTGGATACTTTGAAGGGGTAGACCCAGATGCCGGCATCGTGCAAATGACCCTAAAGGGCGGTCTCTATCCCTTTATCGGCGGTGATGCACTTAAGTTACTGGCTGCGGCGCTTTTGTTGCCCGGTGCCTGGGCGCTGGTAGGCCGAACCAAGGGAGACCGTCCTTTCGATTGAACACCTCTTCGCCCCTTTATACCTCTCCTAAGCCCTAAGACTCATCCAATGGGATGGGATCGCGTTTTAAGGTAGTATAAAGTACATTCTTGCTTGTCTCGGATTTATCCGTACCGCTCTAAAGTATATGATGCGTCTAACATGTATACATAGACGGATCGTTAATGGTCGTGGATTATTCTCCCTCCAAACATTGCTTTTCCACTATCTTGCGTGACATCCCTGGATGTGGCTCTGGAAGTCCAGATTTCGGACTACCACCTGCATATAGGCCATAGAAGTGTGATTGATAAGGTCAAACAGATTTGATCAGATTTGATTCGGGTCTCGTGATGTTATCAGTGCTCATAAGCCTTGCGGTTCCGGCGTGTGGTGAGCAGTCTGAGTCTGCATCAGGGCAGGAATCGGTATCGGATTCGACAGGTGTGCGTCAGCCTCTGTCTTCACCGAGGGTGACGATCAATTCGCTCCCAGAGGAAAACTCGTTACTTATCGATGTGGCCTCCGACACGACGATAGTAACGGATATTTCTGTAGAGAAACGCGATTTCTCCGAGCAGGCCCAGTCAAGTAATAACACGTTGCGGTCAGGTCGGACCATGGACGACATGTTGGCTGCGGAATTGGTCGGATTGAAAGGATGGATCAATTCTGAGCCATTCACCCTCTTGGAGCAGAGGGGTAATGTAGTTCTGATCGATTTTTGGACATACACGTGTATCAACTGTATTCGAACGTTTCCTGCTTTATCGAGTTGGTACGAGAAGTATGCGGATCATGGGCTGGTAATATTGGGTGTGCATGCGCCGGAGTTCGAGTTTGAGAAGATTCCCGAGAACGTTGTTCAAGCGGTGTTAGACCATGACATTCGATGGCCGATCGCCCAGGACAATGATCACCAGACATGGCGCGCATTCGAAAATATATTCTGGCCGGCCAAGTATCTGATAGACAAGGACGGCTATATCAGGCACACCCACTTCGGTGAGGGCGCATATGCCGAGACCGAAGAGCATATACAGCAGCTCCTGACAGAGGCAGGAGCTCCCATGGAGTCGATTAAGGTAAGTGATGAGTTTGAGCGGCACATTGATCAACAATCCCAAGGCTCCTCCGACCCTTATGAAAACCAGACTAGGGAGTTGTACGCGGGCTTCAATCGCAACTACAATGCCTTGGTCGCGGGGGGTACTGCGCCATATGTGAGGCACGAGGAGTTCTATCAGGCGCCGAATCGGGAGATCCAGTATTTCGACCCCGGAGATCACGTTAATCACTTCCTCTATTTGCAAGGTTTGTGGCGGAACGGCTTTGAGGAGATTATCCATGCCCGCGTGACCGAAGACTACGAGGACTATGTCGGCATCGCGTTTGCAGCTATCGAAGTTAACGTTGTGCTATCTGTAGAAGATGACGAGACCTACGAGGTCCGTGTCACCATAGACGGTGGTCCGCTGGATTCGTCGCAGGCCGGGACTGACATTCGGTTTGATGACCGAGGTAACAGCTATATATTGGACGATACGTCTGAAATGTACCATCTGATCCAACTAACGGAATTTGGCCGTCATGAATTGAAGCTTAGCTCGAACTCTGACAGGTTCTCCCTGTTCGCATACACGTTCGGTTCATATCTGAAGATGGAGGGTGGGGAGTAGTTGTAGAGATGATGAGTATTCGGTTCTTTTTACCATTCAACTTGGTGATATTGATCTTATTGGCGGCGTGTCTGGCGGGAGATGGGATAGACGATATATTTAAATCTGTCGATACAGCCACCGAACTGACAGTGCTTACTGAGTTGGTCGTTGATGAGCCCGAGATTAGACAGCGGCCCGATAGAAAGCCGCTGGTATACGGTCCACGATCTACTAGTGGGCTCCAGGCAATCCTTGGCACCGGCGATCTGGGTATAGGAAACAACCGATTCTGATTCGTGCTTACATCCTCGAGTGGATTTGTAACGAGGCCGACCGTCAAGTTGGTATCGCAGTACTCACCGATCGACGGGCCACGAGGTGAGATGCGAGAGTTTGCCGTAGCTCATTACCAGGCCTGGCCTTATGGAAACCGTGGGTTGTACTCTACGGATTTGGCTTTTGACCGGGCAGGACGGTGGGGCGTCACAATCGAGATAGACAGTGCCGATGATCTGATGAGCAATGTCGAGTTGTTTTTCGACGTTAGTGAGTTAACGTCGGCACCCGACGTTGGCGAGGCGGCTGTTAGGAGTGTTAGCAAGACTGTACACGACGTAAATTCGTTATCAGAATTGCCGACCGGTTCTCTTAAGGACGAGGATTTGTACCAATTAACAATCGCAGAGGCGGTTGATAGTGGCATCCCAACGGTGATCGTATTTGCCAGCCCGGCATTCTGCATCAACGCGGTCTGTGGTCCACAGGTCGAGGTACTTCAGCGCCTCAAGGACGAATACGGCGGCCAGGCTCACTTCGTCCATGTCGACTTATATGCCAATCCGCACGAGATCCAGGGTGACTTGTCACGTTCGACGATCTCTTCAGCGGTCGTTGAGTGGCGGCTTCCCAGTACCGAGTGGACTTTCGTCGTCGACACTAATGGTAAGGTGACGGCACGGTTCGAGGCCTTTGCCACCTACTCTGAGGTTAAGAAGGCATTGGAGTCGTTGTTGTAGTTGGAGACGTAAATCTTTTTCGATTGTGCAAATCTTGTAGAATCCGTTTGTAAATCTCTTTAACATAGGTCCATGACTTTGGGCGTATTCTAACCCCCGCCCTTTAATACTCGTAGTGTCATGGAACTACTGCGGCGACGGCAAAGTGGGCAACGTGAGCCAGGAGTGTTAGTTGAATCACTCCGGGGCTGACGGTATTATTTAATACGAATGCCTACGCAGACGGTGCTCTCACGGGCACCCATTTTGAGGTGGACGGCACATAATATGAGCCCTTTGGTAATCGGAAAGTGGCTCGGACGGATTGTAAGTAATATTGCTGTTTGGGCACTCGCCTCCATGCCCCCGTACAAGCGAATTGAAGGTAACCTGATATCAAAAGAAGAGCGGCATGATGGGACGTTCTTTATCCTTGTGGCAGATGAGATAGTCAAGGTGGATTGGCTGACCTACGATATGCTTATGGTTGGCGAGGCTCTCAGAATCCGTGCCACGCGGGGTAACGAGGCTATCAACATCGACCGGCTTATGCCGTAAGGTAAACGGGTCTTGGTCTGTTCGATGGCTTTTCCCCCAGTGACTCGGAAAGCTCACCATGAGTTGCGCACACATACTACACGCCCTCCTATTCTGACCTTTGTCTCTTGTTGGGAGGCATAGAACGTGCTCTATATTTAACGTTTGTACGGAGACAAGACACGAGGCCCAAGAGGCTGGAGGAACGTTGATGAAGCTGCTATTAATTTCCGGGGGGGGGCATCCTTACGCTGAAAGCACACCGGTGCTCAAAGACTTCCTTGAGTGCGCTGGCCACTATACAACTTTAACCGAAGACGCGACTGTACTGGCCTCAATTGAACTGGCCGAATTCGACGTGCTTATTTTTAACACACTGCGCCGTGAGCAGACTACCTTGACCGTGGAGGAACAGATCGGAATGACCCGGTTCATTGGTGGGGGCAAAGGTTTCGTGTGCATACATATCTCCGGGTGTGCCCCAGAAGATTGGCCTGAATATCACGACGTGACTGGTGGTGGCTGGGTAGATGGAACCAGTACGCATCCCCCATACGGCCAATTTTTGGTCAACGTGGACGAGGCTGATCATCCTTGTGCTGAGGGAATCTCAGATTTCTTGACGAATGACGAGTTGTACACAAAACTTGGCTGGCGTGCCGGTAACGATGTGTTCCTGAGCGCAGACCTAGATGGCGATGCGCAGCCGATAGCCTGGACCCGCAAGTACGGCAATGGCCGTGTTTTCGCCACGACTTTGGGCCATGATGGGCTCAGCTTCAAGACTCCACTCTTCCAGCGCCTGGTCCTCAACGGAGTGAGTTGGGTGGGCAGTTAACTGAATTTGCTGCAAATGTATGGTAGGTGGGCTGTGGTGTCAACAACGTGACAAAACATCACAGTTAGTACCGGTGCTCAGTTGAATTGCAACTCTCGTGGCGTACCATTCGTTAAATTTAACGCTAGTGAGGTTGGCCAATCTTTCTTGATCAGCGAATCGAATGTGGAAACACTGTGTTCCTCCTCATCCCAAAGAACGAGAGAAATATTTTTCTTACGAGGGATACCCTGTAACATCCTAAGTATAGGGGTTGCGCTTCCCTTACGAAGTTGAAAGGTCGAAATTGTGCTGGTATCCTTCTCATCCATGTTCGCTACGGCGACGACGACTTATGAATCGTAAACTACTCTGGGGAGGAGTCACCAATGACAGATACCGAGGAGAGGGCCGACGAGGCCGAGATTGCCGCTCATTGGAAGGAAGAGGAATGGATCCACCCGTCTGCAAGCTTTGTTGCCCAGGCAAATATGGCGGATGAGTCTGTCCTGGAGCGCTTCGCCCAAGACAAATTTCCCGAGTCCTTCCACGAGTATGCAGATCTCTTGACCTGGGACGAGCCCTGGCATACGACTCTGGACACGTCCAACCCGCCCTTCTGGAACTGGTTTGTCGGAGGAAAGCTTAACGCCTCCTACAACTGTATCGACCGCCATCTTGCAGAGAACCGAAACAAGGCAGCCTTCATCTTCGTTCCCGAGGACGAGAGCGAGGTTGACCAAGTCATCACCTATCAGGATTTATACGTCCGCGTAAACGAATTTGCGGCACTATTACAAGACTTCTGTGGGCTCAAGGCTGGTGATAGGGTTACTCTTCACATGCCGATGACACCGGAATTACCGGTTGTGATGTTGGCTTGCGCGCTACTTGGTATCATCCATTGCCAGGTCTTCGGTGGGTTCAGTGGGACTGCCTGCGGTGAGCGGATCGTGGATTCCGAGAGTCACGTGCTGGTGACAATGGATGCCTACTGGCGAAGCGGCAAGTTACTGGATCACAAGGAGAAGGCCGACGAGGCAGTGGCCAAGGCCGAACAGGACGGAGTCATCGTGGACAAAGTGCTGGTGTGGCGCCGCTATCCGAGAAAAGAATCGTCCCCAACCCCCATGGTAGATGGGCGCGACTATTTCGTTGACGAGCTGATGAAGGAGTTCAGGGGTAGGCGTATTGCACCCGCATCGATGCCCGCCGACTCACCCTTGTTTCTGATGTACACCTCAGGTACCACAGCGAAGCCCAAGGGGTGCCAGCATAGTACCGGAGGTTACCTGTCCTATGCGGCGGGCACGGCCAAATACTACCAGGACATTCATCTCGAGGATGTGTACTGGTGTTTCGCGGACATCGGTTGGATCACCGGCCATTCTTACATCGTGTATGGACCACTTGCTGTTGGAGCTACGGGAGTGTTGTATGAGGGAGTACCGAATTTCCCAGACGCCGGAAGGCCGTGGCGAATTGCCGAGCGCCTTGGTGTGAATATCTTCCACACGGCGCCGACCACGATAAGGATGCTGCGCAAATCTGGACCGGACGAGCCAGATAAGTACGACTATCATTTCAAGCACATGACTACTGTGGGAGAGCCCATCGAGCCAGAGGTTTGGAGGTGGTACTACGAGGTCGTGGGCAAGCGGGAGGCCGCAATTGTCGATACATGGTGGCAGACCGAGACCGGCGGATTCATCGGAACCACGTTGCCAGGTCTGCAGCCTATGAAGCCAGGTAGTTGTGGGCCTGGAGCGCTGGGTATCTACCCCGTGGTGTTGGATGAAAACGGGCAAGAAGTGGAGGCAGGTCGGGGTGGGAACATTTGTATCTCCAACCCTTGGCCTGGTTTCATGCAGACTATCTGGGGGGACCCAGACCGTTTTGTCGAGACTTATTTCGCTAGATACAACAAGGATCCTGATAGTAAGGACTGGCGTGATTGGCCATATATGACTGGAGATGGCGCAATGAAGTCGGAGGACGGCTACTATCGCATCGTGGGCAGGATCGACGATGTGATCAACGTCGCTGGCCATCGCCTGGGCACAAAGGAGCTTGAGTCGGCCACTCTGACCGTCGAATCGGTGGGTGAGGCGGCGGCTGTACCGGCCTACGATGAACTGAAGGGACGTATCCCGGAGATTTACGTGTCTCTGAAACCTGGTTACGATCCTGACAAGGTCGAGGCTGATGTAAGGACAGCTATTAGGCAGATCATTGGTCCCATCGCGACCCCGGGCGCCGTGTGGGTCAGCGCGGACTTACCTAAGACTCGCTCTGGCAAGATCATGCGCCGTGTCATAGCCGCCATCTCTAACTTCATCGACGTGGGCGATACCACCACACTGGCGAATCCTGAGATCGTCGAGGAGATACGCCAGTCGGTGCAGGGTGCCAAGGTTAAGGCAGGCATGGTCCCTGAGGGAGTGCCGGAGTCTGCAAAGGAGGAGTTCCGGCGCTTTGGCGAAGACGGGTAGAATAGAGTTCATCTGTTAGAAACTATGGACCTTTCTTAAATGTGGGAGGTCCGTTTTTTGTCGAAGTCTACTGGTGTTCAAGGTCTTGGTGTACCCTGGGCCCCTGCCTGCTGTGAACGGACCAGGGTTTGCTTCTGGTTGAGCTGACATCCAAAACCGCATTTGAGGATCGATGATATGCGCATCTTGGCAGATGGCGTTATTTGGGATGGTAGCGATGCGCCTATTCAGCACAGGACGTGCGTACGCACCAATGTAGCGCTGGCCCGAGACGGCACCTTGTATGTTGCGTTCAGGTGGGGTAGTGCCCGGGAATCGTCCGATGGTCACGAAGGTGTCATGGTCAGCGTAGATATAGGGCAGACCTGGGAGGTGCGCTTCGACGGATGCGGCATGGGTTCCTGGGATGGCGTACCAGGCGAGGTTAAGAGCTTCGAGATTTTCGAAACTACACCAGGCGAACTGGTTGGGACCGGTTTGTGGGTCGACGCCTCTGACATAGAGGCGCCATTCATACACCCCGAAACCCAGGGACTGCTTCCAATGCGTATATTCCACACTGATTCTTCCGACGGTGGTTGGACATGGGGACCGCGGCGGCGAATCGAGACTCCACCGCATCCGGGTTCGCCCTGCAGTCATGTGATCCGACTATCAGATGGGGCGCTCGGTCAGCCCTACGAGTATTGGAAGCCGTACGACGACTCATCAGCTGCTCGTCCAGCTGCCAGGATGCTGCTGTCCCACGACGAGGGAGCAACATGGAGCGACGATGTCCTGGTAGCAGAGCATCCTGACAACGGCCTGTACTACTGGGATCAGCGCATCGGTGTGCACCCGAAGACAGGGCAGCTCGTTGCCATGTTCTGGACCCATAGCCCGGTGTCTGGCGAAGTTCAGGATGTCCACATTGCCTTGGGGACTCCCGATGGACGCTCGTGGAGCGTGCCCGAGGGCACGGGTCTGCCGGGCCAACACTGCCAGGGTGTGCCTCTTGGAGGAGACCGGTTGATGGCGATCTACTCCAGGCGCAGCAATCCGCCGGGGATAGTCGCATCTATAAGTGACGACTTTGGGAGGACATGGGACAGGACCAGAGACCTGAATATCTATAATAGCAACGTGGGGACAGAATCAGGGGCCAACGGCCCGAGGGATCAGGCTGACCTGTGGAGAGACATGATTGCTTGGAGGTTTGGGCATCCGAGAGGGGTAGTGCTGCCTAATGGTGAAGTGTTCGTCGTCTACTACGGAGGTGACGACACGGTCAAAAGTGCTCGCTGGGCGAGAATTTCATCGGTTTCTTGATAAGTGTGGAGTGCAAAAGGGTGGAGATCTTTGAATATTGAGTCTTAGTTCTTTTACCGGGGGGAGGCTTGCCCCCCCCCGATTATGAACTATCTTTTAGCTCGGACAGAAGACTCGAAGGCGGTCATTCGAGAGAGGGGTTCTCGGGGCCAAGTCCTCTTCCATTCGTCCTTGACGGTCAGGTTGAGCTTTGGCCCAAGCCCTGCAATCTCCATGACGACGGAATCGCCGTCCTGAATCGGACCGAGCCCGACATGGTTGGTGCCGGTCGAGATAACATCACCTGGCTTCACCGTGATGATCCAAGAGACCCACTCTAGAACCTCATACACCGAACGTCCCATGTCTGACGTGGACACGTCTTGGCGTAGGTCTCCACTGACCCAAAGTTTCACGGCGAGATTCTGGGGGTTAGGGACCTCGTCGGCAGTCGAGATTGCTGGACCCATAGGACCGAAGGTGTCCCACGATTTTTGCCAGAAGAAGCTGTTGTTGCCATTGGGGTCTAGTCCGCGTGCGGACACGTCCATGAAGTTCACAAAGCCAAATATGTGGTCCTTTGCCTCTTCGGCACTGATGTGGTTGGAGGTTTTGCCGACCACCACGCCTAGTTCAGCTTCGTGGTGAAAGTGGGGCGCCGGGCAATCTGGCAGAACGATAGTGTCGCCGTCGCCAATGACCGCACTGGGCGATTTGAGGAATGCGTCCCGATCTGACACCAGGCCTGCGCCTTCCATGTAATTACCCGCCATGCAGACCAGGCGGCCTGGTTCAGGGAGCGGGGCCCGGAGACGCACGGAGTTAATTGCTACGCCGTCTGCGGCTTTCACAGCCTTCTCAATGGCGCCCCGGTACGAATCGAAGTTCTCAATCAGTCCGGCCATCCATGTTTGACCATTCAAATGTGGGACGTCTTCCACCACACTTGAAATATCTACTACTCTATCCTCTTTGAGTACGCCTGGGATGTGGTCGTTGAACAGGACTAGTTTCATTGTATTTCCTCTCGGGTATTTGGCCTCGCGGCGCTAATTGCGAATCGACTATGCCTTGGCAACGGTGTTACGTAAGGTTCCGATGTTTTCCACTGTCCCCTCGATTACGTCTCCGGGCTGGATGAACACCTCATCGGTGACACCATCCTGCAGCGGTACCACACCCGTCGCGATTAGGTCGCCTGGCTCTAGGGTGCAGAGTAGGGAGATATAGGAGATCATGTGTGGTATATCGTAGAGTATACGGTTCGTGTTGCCATCCACGCGAATGTCACCGTTCACTCTCGTTGTCACTCTGAGGTTTGTGGGATCACCGACCTCGGACGCTGGGACTATCCAGGGACCGACTGGTGAATAGCCGTCCAGCCACTTGCCGTTTAACCACTCGAACCAGTGCGCTGATGGGTCCCGATCGGCATTCAATCGCAGGTCTCTACCCGAAAAATCGTTCATGATCGTATAGCCAAAGACGTGGTCGTAGGCGTCGGCCTGGGAGATGTTCTTGCCGGGCTTACCTATCACTACTCCGAGCTCGATTTCCTCGACATTGTTGATTGTTGCCTTATCGTGATGCGGGATTACATCGTTGGGCCCAATGAGTGCTGTGAAGGGCTTAATGAAGAACTTTGGAATGTTGACGTCCACGTCTACGTCGGAGTCGGTGGTGTGTGGATGGTAATTCCCTGCCAGTGCGAGAATCTTGCAAGGAAAACCTACAGGCGCCAGGAGCCGGACGTCGTTCAGCTTGTAAGTGTTGATAGCAGTCGATGCAATCTGTTTGAGTCCTGCGTCGTCTAAAAGTAGCAGTGTGGCGACGTTGCCATCTGCCCCCGCAATCTCCACCACGTTGTCGTTCTCGTCGATAAGTCCAGCCGATGGCGTGGACGCCCCAGCCGCCATAAAGCGCGCAACTCGCATTTTATCCTCCTTGGGGGAATGTTCAAAATTTGGCCGCTCGGCCCCCCGGAAACTCGCTGCGGAACGACATTTTGACATGGGGTTCAAACGACGCGCCAATTCTAACTGCACGCCATTAGGGGAGTCAACTAAGAGTGGTCAACCGGGATTTCAAAGGGTTTTGGGAAGAAATGGTTGCTAATCCAGGAGAGACCTCGAGGACTTAAGAGGAAAATACAGAGGAGGACCTTCTGGGGGAGACACGTGGTCCACAAACGGTGTTCGCCCGTGCGTCAGGCGCGTCAGGCTCTGAAAGACTCTGATTGCGATATCATCACGATACTGGAATATTGGCAGGTTTCAGTCCTAACTTAGCATGTGGGGTGCCTTGACACCCAATTGGAGTCGTGATAGTTTTCTCGATGTTGATTCACACATGCGGATTATAGCTGAGGAGCCTAGTGGACCCGACGACTCCTACGATTGCCGATTGGGGAGATATTAGCGACCTGATTACGGGTATGGCCGTAATGGTTGGGTTGGTTGTATTATTTGCCACCAACATGATCATTGGGCATATCGTCATCCCGTCTATGGTGGCCTCGTCTCATATCTCTGAGAAGTTTCAGAAGGTTCGACCGGCGTGCTACGCCCTCGCACTTATATTCGCTGTGGCTACGATCTACGTGTTGACCATCGTAATAGATCGGGCAGGTGTGATAAGGAACATATACGAGACCTTCTGGATCGATGGCGGGCTGGGCTGAAGCTCAGCGACGCGTCTCTATATCGACCAAATACCGACAATAAAAAAATAAGAATAAGAATAGGACCCCTCGCTTGCTACCTGGTGATTTCAAAACTCCCGAGCGTAACAAGAGGAATCTCTTCCTCTTCGCATCCATTGGAGTTGCTGGGCTGGGAGGGCTTGTAGTCAGTATAGCCATTGGCGCGTTCGTCATCTCTGCGTGGCTGGGCCTGCCGTTGGATGCATTTGGACTGAACGAAGGGCCGGATCAACCCATCGCCTTCCCACACACCGTCCATGTCCAGGAGCTTGGTGTGGACTGCACTTTCTGTCACCGGACAGTCACGACCGAGGCTGTGGCCTCGATACCGTCTGAGGGCCTCTGCATGACGTGCCACAGTGTGATAGGCGATGACCTTCCGGGTGTCGAGGTTCTGCGGGAACTTGCCGTTAACAATGAACCGATCAATTGGGTCCGGGTTCACCGGGTCCCCGACCATGTGAAGTTCGTTCACGAAGCCCACATCAGGGCTTTCTCAGGAACGAAGACGGTGGTGGACATCGTGGCGCCCGACGCAAGGGTCACACAGATCGGAATCGATGAGGCGAGGGCAGTCAGCAGCGACGCTATACTTGGCGCCACTTTGGAAGTCGCGCCGTCTGGAACCTGTGTCATTTGCCACGGCGATGTCGGGGGCATGCTGAAGGTCAAGCAAGTGCAGCCCTTGAAGATGGGTGATTGTATCGAGTGTCACCGACAAAATAGCGCTCCAACCGATTGCACAACATGTCACTATTGATGCTACTGGACAAAAATGGCCGTAACTAGAAGACAATTCCTATCCCTCGCCGGCGGCTCTGCCGCCGGTGCTGTCCTGTTCCAGGCATGTGGCGTCCCAGAGGACGAGCTGTTGGTTCAGGCCCCTGTCGAGATGCCGGAGGACCTCGTAGAGGGCTTCGACATCCGGTACGCCACGCTGTGCCGTCAGTGCCCCACAAGTGAGGGCGTTGTGGTGCGGGTCATGGGTGGCCGAGCCAAGAAGGTTGAAGGGAACGTCGATTACCCGATTAACCAGGGTAAGCACAGCGCCCGTTGCGAGGCGGCCCTGCAGGATCTGTATCACCCGGACCGGATCTCGGCCCCGCTCGTGAGGGTGGGTGACCGTGGAGAGCGGCGTTGGGAAGAGATCAGCTGGACCGATGCCCTGTCCCGCGTATCCAGTCAGATTTCGAAACTGAATGGCCAAGAGGTAGTGCTCTCGACAGGCCCGGTCGGCGGGCATATGGGGAAGGTTGTTGACTCGTTCGCCAGCAAGCTCGGCGCGAGGCAGGTTCCCTACGAGACCATCGAAAACACGAATCTTCATGCAGCCGTCAGATATGTGTTCGGCCAGGACGTGTTGCCAGACTTCGATATTGCGAACGCTGGCTACGTCCTGTCATTTGGCGCCGACTTCTTGAACACTTGGTTATCACCGGTGCGTTATGCAAAGGCGTACGGCGATTTCCGACAGGGCGATCGTGATCGTGGCACCTTGGTGCACGTCGATTCTCGATTCTCCATGACCGGCGCAAACGCTGATGAGTGGGTGTATGTGAAGCCCGGTTGGGAGGGGCATCTGGCTCTTAGTATCGCCAGCGAGATTGTGATCGCTGGCGGGGGTGATCCCGATGCGGTCGCGAAGCTGACCAGTGGAGTCGATCTCAATGAGTACTCTGCTGACAGGGTTAGTGCGGCCACTGGCGTCAGCGCTGACAGAATCAAACATATTGCAGAGGATTTCGCATCTCATGGTCCGAGTCTGGCTATTGGCGGCGGCGCAGCTGCGGCGCACACCAATGGCCTATTCAACATGAAAGCGATTTACTCGCTCAACCAGCTTGTTGGGAACGTCGGTCATCCTGGCGGAGTCATACTCAATCCGGGCCCGGCGCTCAACGATCTGTCGGGAAGCCCTGCCACGGCGTCGTTTGGGCAGTGGAAGGATCTTTCGGCCGATATTGCTGAGGGCAAGGTTGGCGTGCTGATGGTCCGCGGCGCCGATCCCGTGTACGGCATTCCTTCGACGGTTGGATTCGAGAAGGCATTGGTCGGTTCCAGCGCTGGTGAATTCAATGTGCCGATGATAGTGAGTTTCTCCAACCGATTGGATGATACGACCGCCCTCGCGGACATCGTTCTTCCAGAGCACTCCTCGTTTGAGGATTGGGGCGACGATGTACCTAACCCTGCACCTGGCTACCAGACTATTGGGTTCCAACAGCCGGTGGTCAGGCCATTCTTTGAGTCCAGAGGCGATCACCTTGGCTCCAAGAGCTTCCCGGATGTGCTCATTTCGTTGGCACAGACCCTGGGGATTGACCTAGGGTTGGCCGGCGAGACCTTTAAGGATGTCCTAGAGGATGGGGCGAGGCGGCTTTTCGATGCTGACCGCGGCGCGGTGAGAGCTACTGACTTCTCTTCGTTCTGGAACGGTATTCTCGCGCGCGGTGGTTGGTGGGACACTTCTGCCCGGCATACGGGCTCTGTCCCGGACCCGCAGCCTATGCCCACAAAACCGGAGATACCGGAGTCTGGTGGCAGTGAGAGCAGTTACAAATATGCCATGGTACCGTTTTCGTCCACGTCGCTAAGTAATGGGGAAGGGGCGCACCTGCCATGGTTGCAGGCGACGCCGGATCCGATAACGACCGCGACGTGGCAGACGTGGGTGGAGATCAATATTCGAGTCGCCCAAGATCTGGGTATAGAAGAAGGCGACGTCGTCAAGGTGACTTCTGCGCACGGCACTATTGAAGCTCTGGCCTACCCGCATCCGGGCATATCTCCGGACGTGGTCTCTGTGCCTATTGGCCAGGGCCATGGAGCGGGCGGTCGGTATTCTGAGGGCAGGGGAGCGAACGTCCTATCCATCCTCGCACCACTTGGCGACTCGGAGACCGGAGCCCTAGCATGGGCAGCTACGCGAGTGAATCTGACGAAGACTGGAGACTGGATCAGGCTGCCGAAATTCGAGAACAGCGCTCCGGACCTGGCGGTGGATGAACATCACAAGGTTATCGAACTGACACCGATCGATTCGTAGGACCGGCGTCAGCAGAGGGGGCAACCCCCAAATCGGGATATCCGCGATGGACAGTCCCGGTGAGTAGGCGAAGTAAGTCCCCAAGGCCTGGTAGAGGATAGGCAGGCCAGAGGGGTCTGCAGGAGAGCAGACAAATGGTGGAACCGAAGTGGGGAATGGTCATTGACGTCGACAAGTGCACCGGGTGCCAGGCGTGCGTCGTCGCGTGCCAGTCCGAGAACAACGTTCCCATTAACACTGAGGATCTGTTCAACCAGCGGCGCGCCATTCAGTGGATACGGGTTGAGCGCTACTGGGAAGGCGAGTTCCCTGACGTCAAGGCGCGGTTCATTCCGATCCTTTGTCAGCACTGTGGGGACGCCCCGTGCGAGCCTGTCTGCCCGGTATTTGCTACGTATCACAACCCCGAGGGGCTCAACGTACAGGTTTACAACCGTTGCATTGGGACTCGGTTTTGCGCCAATAATTGTCCGTACCAGGTGCGATTCTTCAACTTCTGGGAGCCGGAGTGGCCTGAGAGCCTGACCAACCAGCTGAACCCAGATGTTACGGTTCGAAGTCGTGGGATCATGGAGAAGTGCACCTTCTGCGTGCAGCGTATTCGTCGGACGACCCGCGAGGCTCGGCGAGATGGGCGCGAAGTTGAAGATGGTACTCGTGAGTTAAATCCAGCTTGTGTCAATTCCTGTCCAACCGACGCGCTTCTGTTCGGCGATCTCAACGACGCCGACAGCAAGGTAGCTCAGAAACGCGAGCATGAGATGGGCGAGCACGGACGAGGCTACAGGATGTTTGAGGATCTTGGTACCGAGCCGAACGTGCTCTATCTGAAGAAGGTCGATAAGGACGCCAAGGAAGTCGCGCATGCGTAACGGGTTCGACAATGGTCACACGGCCGTGGTAACTCCGTCAGGAGTGACCAACGATCTGCTCGACCGTCATCGGACGAACAGCAGCAAGTTCCGATGGACCTCCGTGGTTCTGGGCTTGCTGTTCATTCTGGGCATCGTCGGGTTCGTTATCCGTATCCAAGATGGCGTTAGCGACCCGTCTGTCTGGGGCTACTACGCTGCACTGTTTGCCTTCATCCTGACTGCAGCACAGGCGGCACCTTTGGTGGCTATCGCACCAAGGATCGCCAAAGCTCACTGGCGACGCCCAGTGTCGCGAGCAGCGGAGCTATTTGCTGTAGTGGGCATTTTAAACATGATACTTTTCATTCCTTTGATCTGGGTTCTGCCTGGCCTTGAAGATGGTCGTCGCAGCCTCTGGTTCTTTGGGGAGTTGGACGTACCTGCTCACTTCCCACAGTTCCTGACGACCCTAGGGTTGATGTCTTTGACGGTTCTTGGCGTGGCGCTCTTGTGGATGTCCGCCCTTCCGGACCTGGCGGCCCTGAGGGACAGTTCTACTGGTAGTCGTCAGCTCTGGTATACGCGTTTGGCCCGTGGTTGGCACGGCACATCGGCGCAGTGGAACATGCAGTACCACCGATTGGGGATTCTGGGTGCCTTTTATTTCATTACCATGGTTTTCGTTCACTTCATGATCAGCGTCGACTTCCTGATGGCCCTAGTGCCTGGGTGGATTGACGCGCTGTTACCGATCACCCAGACCCACAACGCCATGCAGGCCGGAGTGGCCACGGTGATCCTTACGATGTTCCTGTTACGGAGATTCGGCGGATACCAGGACTACATCGGTCTTGAGCAATTTTGGGCGATGGGCAAATTGATGTTCGCCCTCTCGCTGCTGTGGTTCTGGTTCTGGTTCTCTAGCTTTATCGTCATGTGGTACGGGGCAAAGCCTAGTGAGCAGGGTGTCCTTGAGTTGCTGACGGTGGGCCCGTATCTGCCTGTGTTTATGGCAACCTTCGTTTTGATCTTCCTTATACCGCTGTTTACCATGGTCTGGAACCCGCTGCGCAAGAGTATTTGGGGACCGACTATCATCGCGGTGAGCGTGCTTGTAGGCGCCCTGCTCGACAAGATCAGATTCTACGTGCCCTCCTATTCGGTGACCGATATGGAGGACAAGCACACTTTGCTTGTAGAGCAGGTTCCGGCCGCGATTATGCCAGAGGCGGCCGATATCATGATCTGGGTGGGGGCACTTGCAGGTGTAGCGCTATCCTATCTTCTCGCGAGCAGATTGATTCCAGTGGTGAGCATTTGGGAACAGACGGAATTGTTGCTTTACAAGGTCCACACGCAATTTCACCGCACCGAATTCCTCGTTCTCGGCAAGAAGGACTAGCGGTATGCAGGAACACATTCAGCTTACGGAGAAGGAGATCAATGACGATCTCCTCAGTGGAATATTCCGCACACCAAGGTGGTGGCCGCCGGCCGTCGTTGTCCTGACGATCATATTCCTTACCGGTATCTGCGCCTTCGGTTACATGCTGAACAAGGGTGTCGGAGTGACCGGTCTGAACCGCCCCGTGTTCTGGGGATTCTACATGGTCAACTTCGTCTTCTGGATCGGCATAAGCCACGCCGGGATAATGATCTCGGCAATCTTGAGGCTGACCCAGGCGGAGTGGCGGAGGCCGATAACGCGAGCTGCGGAGGTTCTTACCGTTTTTTCGCTGATCGCCGCGCTAATGGCTGCACCACTGGTCCACGTCGGACGACCATGGCGCGCCGATCTCTGGGTGTTCCCCTACGACTTCGCGCGCGGCGTGTGGATCAACATTCGATCCCCATTCGTTTGGGACCCGAGCGCGGTGATGACTTACCTGACGGCCAGCGCGTTGTTTGTGATGGTAGCGCTGCTGCCCGACCTGGCGATTGTCCGAGACCGCAGCGCAGGCCTCCGAAAGACCATATACAGCTTCATGTGCTTGGGGTGGCGCGGGACCCCGCGTCAGTGGAAACTCCAGGCCGTGGCAGGCATCCTGCTGTCGGCGCTGGTGCTGCCGGTGTTCGTCTCGGTTCACAGCATCGTCTCCTGGGACTTCGCTGCCCAGATCGGCCCTGAGAGCTGGCACTCCACCATCTTCGCGCCCTATTTCATCATTGGGGCCATCCACTCGGGTGTCTCGGCCGTTGCGACTGTAATGGTGGTGATGGTATGGCTCTGGGGTTGGCACAAGTACCTGACTCCCGACCACCTGGACGCCATAGGGCGACTGCTTATCGTCGTCGCAACTGCCTGGTTCTTCTTCTTCTTCCTTGAGTGGATATTCGCACTCTACACGCTAGAGGACCCAGAGTTGGCTATGAGGGACCTGCAGGTATTCCAGTGGCCCTGGAGTGGTTTGTTCATAGTGTTCCTGCTCACCGCCTTCTTCATACCGGTGCCGATGTGGATGTTCAAGAAGTTTCGCAGGAGCTTGAAGTGGATGTTTATTACGACCATCCTGGTAAACATCGGGATGTGGCTCGAACGGTTCCTGATCATCATCCCTGGGCTGATGCGCAGGGGGCACATGGTTTTCGACTGGGGCTCGTATCGCCCGAGCATAATCGAGATGTTGATGGTGATGATGACATTCGCATGGGTTTTGTTGGGGATGGTTATTTTCTCTAAGATCTTCCCGCTGATCCCCCTCTTCGACATTAAAGAGGGGATGATCGGTCGGACCATGATCAAGGTGGGCAGACGAATGGTGCCGACCTCGATAAGGGAGTGAGGGCCTGGTAATGGGACAAAGAAGTGTAATAGGGCTGTTTACCGATGTTGACGCCGCTGCGGATGCTATGGATGCAGTCGCGGCGGCAGGATTTGCCCAGGGAGACTACGAGATTCTGACAGGGACGCCGTATCCGGAGGGTACATTCGGAGAGGCCGAGCCGGTTCACAAGCTCTACCGGTTCCCGCTTATCGGTGCGGCTTGCGGATTCATTGTTGGTATGCTGTTGACCGCTGGCACGCAGCTCGCATTTCCGTTAGTGACCGGAGGTAAGCCCCTGTTGTCGATTCCTCCGATGGCGATCATCATGTATGAAGGGACGATGCTCGGGGCGATCCTGTTCACCGTTGTTGGAATAATTTTTGAGTCGCGACTGCCACGTCTCTTCATGGGTGCCTACGACACCCGCATCACCGAGGGCCACATCGGGGTCGTGATTAGTGGAGTCGAGGATCGCATGAATAACGCCGAGTCTGTGCTGCGCGATGCGGGTGCCGAGGATATAAAGCGGAGCTGGGAGAGTCCATAGTGGTACACCATGCCACACTAGATTTGTGGAATAGAATAATGAGTAGGTCTCCCGGCCGGGCAACTGGGTGGTATCGTATGCCTACCTTGCTACTGGCCTGCGTCGTTGCGTTAATCGCGATCGGGTGCTACAACTCTACCTCTGGTGATACCGAGTTATATGGGATCGCAGAATTCAAACTTCCGGTGCTTCCGAAGACTGGCTCCCACAAAGTTATGGTCTTTAGTGAGATGCACTACCAGCCCAGTTTCCGGGTTCAAGAGGGGCCTAGGCTACTTCCTGTGAGCGCCTCTGTGGCATTTTCTGGTCTTGGCAGTCCGGAGTTGGTATTACAGCCCGGTATGATCATGATTGAGCCGGAGTTCACGTCTGTAGACGAGGCTCGGCTGATTGCAATGCCGCAAGTTATTGCTGATGCCTACGATCCAGTCGACACCAAGGAGCTTTATCGTGTCAATTGCGTCGTTTGCCATGGCGAGACAGGTGTTGGGGACGGGGCGTTTGCCGAGGCGATGAAAAGCAGTGGCGTGGGGCCACTACCTGCAGACCTCACTGCGGACCAGACCCAGAACGAGACTGATGGAGAGTTGTTTGCTTTCATCTCAGAGGGCGGTCGGCAAGGGTTCGCTCTTACCGCCCTAGGCCTAGAGAGCAAGTCGCCGATGCCGCCGTTCCGGAAGTTGCTGTCTCAGGAGGACCGCTGGGCACTGGTCACCTTCCTTCGCAGCTGGTAGGCTTGTCCCTCTGGCCCTTCGAAATTGGTCTCTATGATGTCAATTACACAGCTATCTTGACTTTTGGTCGTTTTTTGCGGGATATGCCCAAATCCTTTCTGCCACCTTGTAGCTCACCACCATCTCTGCGCCATTGCATTCAAGTTTCATAACGCCTCGATAGAGAGCCGCCTCTACCACTAACAGATGTTGTCCAGGCAGTAGTCCATTTTCTACAAAATACTGCAGCAATTCCTGGTCCTGATCGGGCACGCGATCGACGATTGCAATCGTGCCAGGGGCAAATTGGCTGAGGGGGGTGGCGTCCTTGGCGACAGTACGGCCTTTGCCAGGAATAGGGTGGCCGAATGGGCATGTCTTTGGATGGCCGAGTTGCTCGTCGATCTTATCGGCAAGATACGGCGAGATTGCGTGTTCGAGACGGTGTGCTTCACCGAGAGCCATTTGAGGTGGCACACCTAGTAGGTCTACGACCATCCTCTTAGCCAGTCGGTGGCGACGCACCATACTCTCGGCCGCGGCGAGGCCATCCCGCGTGAGGACCACGTCCTTGTTCCGAGTTGTGTCCACCAGCCCGTCCCGTACCATACGTCGTAACATGGCTCCGACCGAGGGTAGGGTTGCGCCTAGGACCTCGCCTTCCGGGAGTTGCTTGAGATGGTCGGCGAGTTGGGTCGTGGTGACCCGGACATCATCCTCTTGGAGCTGGTAAATGGATAGCAAATAGTTCTCCACGGCCATAGAAAGTCGGGGAGTGTTGCTGACACCAGTGGGAGGTACAGATTTCGAAGATTTCATTCCGTGGCCATGAGAGGACATTCTAGAGATGCGAGGTTAACATGAGACGTCGAAGAAGGTCAACGAGCGGTGACATCTGACAGTACTCTGAGTAAAAATGCTGGAGCGCGGATGTCACGTGGCTTTCATGAGGTGTTGGGTTTTCGGATTATCGAGGGTCTAATTTTCTGGCATCTATGCGATACCAACGAGCTTTCGGTATTCGGCGGCACCCTCTCTTGAAGGTTGGAACCGATCCGGTGGCTATATTGTACCGACGAGGTTCATTGTGGACGAGTCATATCTGTGTAGTGTGGTGTGAGCAGCTTCCGGATAACCGAACTTTTGGGGATCGTATCTTTATAAATAAGCGCCCACATGATTGCACTCACTCGCTACGCAGAGACGAGTATGACGTCATGTCCAAGTACTATGTCCTATCC
>CAYLLU010000016.1:26436-30662 GCA_964384845.1 uncultured Dehalococcoidia bacterium | reverse complement strand
TGCCGTTACTCCGTGGGCCCGTGTAAACACGTCCTCACCCCATGATTTCAGGAAATTGCCGTCGCAGTCGAATACGATCATCGGGTGATCGCCACGATTGAAGACGTAGACCCTATCTTGCGAGTCGACAGCGACCGCTGCCGCGTCTTTCCATGTATAGTCCGGAGGCAGCTTTTCAAATCCCTCTACGATGTCGTAGGTGAACTGACCGCTTCCAACCCTGACCGCATTGGCCATGACGTTGCCTCCGATTTTGATTGGATTACCGGGCATATTATCGGTGGTCGAGCGCACTGTCAACGAATTCTACAGTACCCTTTTTAGCCTGTGTTAACCCTTCTCCTAGAATACCTCTCCGTACCATGCCAAGGGGGGTTGGATTTATTAGGACTCCACTCCCCTTCTCAACCAGTCCCTGAAAGTTCATGACCATTTCGTGACCTCAGTGTCTCCAGATATGGCATGGTCGTAGCAGGGTAGCTTGTTTTGGCTGTAACTGAGAATCGTGACGTCGAGACGGTATCCAACGGCCACGGTGACTTTGGCACCAAGGTGCTACCGCCCTTCACTCTTGAGGTGGATTGGGGTGCACTGTTCATCACTTATGGTGTAATTCTTCGTGTATTCGCTGTTATCACTTTGTGCATCATATGGCTGATTCATATGATCTCGATCCAGCGAATTCTCTGCCTAGGCGAGATTTAATAACAAGTTTTAGGTCCCTAATCCTCAACCAACGGTAGCACCAGTCTTGATGGGTGGATGGAGTCGTGGAACAGCGTTTGATGGGCTACCCTCAGTTCGGTGTCTGACCAAAAGTCCTTACCAGTGTTGTGGTTACGATCGAAATTTGGAAAGTCGGAACTGGAAATATCCAACCGGAGCCTATGGCCCTGTCCGAGTTCCACGCTAGTTGGTCTCAGTCTTATCACAAACTCATAGGGCGTCCTAAGTTCCATTAGAGTTGGCGTATAGTAGCCGTCACGATACTTGGCTCGGATTATCCCGAAGGTCAGATTAATGGCCCGACCACTTGGATGGACGTCGACGAGCTTTACGGTGAAATCAGTGTCCGGTGCGCTCGACGCCGCCCAGAGCCAGGCTTCCACTGTACCGGTGATTTCTATTGAATGCTCTAGTGGCTGGGTCTGGTAGACAAGGACATCTGTCCGAGAATCCAAGGGCGACTGGTCCCTGGGGGCACTCTGGGAATCTAGACCCATCAGACTCATCACAGGGTCACGTGGGTCGTATGTGAACTCGTCAGGAGGCTCTCCGTTCGGCTCTGTGGTCGATAATTGTCCATCTCCATTCACTGTATTAGCGCCACCAGAACTATGTAAGAAATAGTCGGTGTAGCATGTCCGAGCAAGAGGCCATTCGTGCTCGAAACGCCATTGGTTCGCCCCCATTATGAAAAGTTTCACAGGTGGCTCATGTGCCAGTCCGTTCGAGGCACCCTTTAGGTGGTAATCGTACCACCGAGTAACCTCATGTACATAGGTGGTGTCGACTTGCCGACCGAAGTCGAGCGGACCCTGTCGTCCAATCATCTCCAAATTAGAGTGGCCCCAGGGTCCGACGATTAGACGGTGCTCTCGACGTAGTGACTCCGGACCTTGACGTACCATCCCTACGTATTGGTCGATGGTGCCGTTGATGCGATCGTACCAGCCGGTTAAATTGCAAGTGGGCACGTTGATATCTTGGTGGATATCGTCGAAAGACCAATGCTCAAGATTCTGTTCCATCATGTATTTCTTGAGTAATGGCGCTAGAGTCGAGAACACGTAGTCAGGGATGTTGCCCAAGGGCAGGTACCAGATCCATTTGCCTCGCTCTACCTCCTGCCAAATCTGATCGGCCTGTGAGCGGTCTATTGGTCCGCCGGACTCACCTATCCTGCGACGTGCGTCGATCGCCATATTGTGGGTCCATTGGAGTCGACGTCCTGTTTCGAATACGCCGTAAGTGAGGTCGAGTAGGCGTGCGGAGATGCCTCCTGCGAAGACCGCCTTCAAGCTTGGTGGTCTTGTAGACGCCATCCGCCAGCTGCACCAAGCCGGATACGAGTGTCCCCAGGTACCAACTTGTCCATCGCTCCCGGGTAGTGTCGCGGCCCATTCTGCGGTATCGTAGCCGTCCTGGGCGTCATAGGTCTCCGCATTGTCTTGGAACTGCCATCTGAATTCGCCCTCGGATCTATAGCGCCCTCTGATGTCCTGGACGAGCACAACGTACCCGTGTGCCGCCAGACTTCGAGCCGTTTCCTGATTGTTAGGGCTCGATTTATCGTAAGGTGTCCTCGAGATAAGGACAGGGTGCCTGCCGCCGCCAGATGGCCGGTAGACGTCAGTTCGCAACAAGGTACCGTCCCGCATCTCGGCAGGCTCATCCTGAACTTGTTGGATATCTAGGCCGCGGTTAGCACCCATCACCCACCCCTTTTATTTCGGTGATGTCCAAGAGACGCCTCTAGGCATGTTTGTGCGACATTTTATCACCGGGTGAGGCCCTTTGTTTCCCTGTTGACACTCCTAACAGCGCACGACTACACTCCACGAACTGATTCAACCATCTAGGAGCATTATGACGCCATACAAGGGAGAAGGGTTTTACGAAAAACTGGGAGTCAAGCCTGCCATCAACGGTTTCTCATGGGTAACTATAATGGGTGGCTCTATCATGCCCCCCCCGGTTGTGCGTGCTATGGAAGAAGCTTCTAAGTTTTTTGTCGATATGCACATTCTCAACACCAAGGCCGGTGAGGTGATCGCGAGACTGACCGGAGCGGAAGCGGGCTTGGTAACTGCCGGTTCCGCAGCTGGCATGTTGCTGCAGGCCGCAGCCTGTATGACAGGGACCGACCCGGTTAAGGTCAACCTACTCCCTGATACTCGGAGCATGAAAAACCAAATTGTCCTTCATAGAACACACCACGTTGGTTTTGTACGGACTTACCGGGCCGCAGGGGCCAGGCTTGTCGAAATTGGTGACATGGATCACACCGAAGAGTGGGAATTGGAGATGGCAATTGGACCGAAGACTGCGGCGGTTGCCTATGTTTATGGGCCCAAGATGGCCGGTGCCATACCGCTGGAACGTGTCGTAGAAATAGCTCATGCCCGTGGCGTGCCAGTGATCGTCGACGCCGCAGCGATGCTGCCTCCTGTGGAAAACTTGACACGGTACGTAGCCGCAGGTGCCGATATGGTTAGCTTTTCGGGAGGCAAGGGAGTCCTGGGCCCGCAATCTACAGGTATCCTGTGCGGTAGGAAGGCGCTTATCGAGGCGGCCTATATGAACTCTGCTCCAAACAGTGAGGGTGTTGGTAGGCCCGCGAAGGTTACCAAGGAAGAGATCGCTGGCATTATCACAGCTCTAGAAATCTTCGTCGACACGGATCAGGAAGTACAACGCGCTGATTGGCGCAACAAATGCCAGGTGATCGTGAGTGGCTTGGAGGGTATTGCCGGTGTCACTACCACTCTTGTCGAGGCGAGGCCTGAGCTTCAGGACTCCCGTTCAGGGCATGCCACAGCTATAGTCCGGCCCGATACACTCGTTACAGGACTTACGGATGACGACGTTATAGCTAGGCTCAAGGAGGGTAATCCTCCAATCTACGTTGGCTCTGCAGGCCCCGAAGGTGGCATCGCGATAGTTCCTGTTAACCTGCGTGACGGAGAGGCGGAGATTGTAACCGAACGACTACGGGGGATTTTGGCAGGGAGTTAAGGGATACAGCGTGGATAAGGGGTGTATAGCAGGAGCGTACCAACCCATCAACTTTGATCTAACAACCTCAACCTAAGTGTGCATTTAACGATCTTGTCTCTGAGATTCTAAAATGCTCACGTCTAACTCCTTAGCCCAAACCTAACTTTGGAGAATCTCATGTTTGATCTTTTGATCTTAAACGGGCTGGTAATAGACGGTAGTGGCAGCCCCGGTTTCCACGCGGCTGTTGCGGTAAAGGACGAACGAGTCACGATACACCGTGGTGACGTTTCTAACTTAGAAGCAGCACGGACAATCGATGCGATTGGCCATGTAGTCTGTCCCGGCTTTATAGACCTTCACTCTCACGCAGGGCTAACGATACTTGGAGCGCCTCACCATGATCCCAAGGTGCGTCAAGGTGTCACGACCGAAATGGTGGGCATCGATGGTATCTCACATGCGCCTTTCAAGACCCAAGATGATCTACACCGCTATATCTGGCT
>CAYLLU010000016.1:24813-26374 GCA_964384845.1 uncultured Dehalococcoidia bacterium | reverse complement strand
CGCGATCAACATTGCCTATATCTTGGGTAATTCGCCGGTGCGCATATGGGGTGTCGGCTGGAATGATCGTCCTGCGACGCTCGCCGAGCTATCTGACATGCAGTCTGTGGTCAGGGAAGCAATGGAGGAAGGGGCATGGGGTCTCTCCACGGGGCTCGACTACGAGCCCGGTGCCTACGCCGACACCAAGGAATTGGTAGCGTTGTCGGAAACGGTAGCCAACTTGGGGGGGTTCTATCATACCCACACCAGATCTGATCTCAAGAACCAAAGCGTGATGGCCCCCTGGGAGGAAGCCGTCGATATCGGCAGGCAATCCGGCTCGCCGGTGCACCTCACGCACTATCGCCAGAGCTTTCAAGGCGACGGCAGTCATCTGGACTATATCGGCCTGGTAGAAGACGCAAGGGACGAAGGGTTAGATGTTACTTTCGATTGCTACAGTTACCCCTACTCCGGTACGCACATGGTAATTGGGTTCCCAGGTTGGTCCAAGGATGGTGGACCAGAACGTCTCATGGAGGCCTTAAAGGACCTGAATGACAGGGCGCGCCTGAAGAAGGAGATCCCGCTCCAAAGCTTGGAGAACTCCTGGCTCCACAATTTTACGTTGGCAAAAAACAAACAGTACGACGGTCTGCCCTTGGCCGATATCGCAACTTCCCGAAATCAGGACCCGTGGGACGCGTTGTTCGATCTACTCATCGAGGAGAATCTTGGCATTTCGCAGGTCGGACTCGGCACCAACACCCATACTCTCCAAGCCTTTGTGTCCCATCCATATGGAATGATTGCTAGTGACGCAATATTGTTTGGCGAGTATCCGAACCCGCGCACCTACGGTTGTTTCCCACTTGTACTAGCGGAGTTTGTACGGGCTGAGAAGCATCTGCGCCTGCCCGAGGCAATTCGTAAGATGACTTCATTCCCTGCTCAGCGTATGGGCCTACCTGATCGCGGCCTACTTCGCGATGGATTCAAGGCAGATATCGTGATATTCGATGCGGACACAGTCAGAACTGACGCGACCCGCGAAGACCCAAAGCACTACCCGGTGGGTATCGACTGGGTAATCGTGAACGGGCATGTGGTCATCGATCAGGGGGAAAACACTGGCGTCCTACGAGGTCGAGCTCTCCGGCGCGGCCATCCGTCGACATGAAACATGAACCACGTCGATGGTAGATGTCGCAAAGAAACGCGGTTTTTGCATCTGTACAAAGAGCACATGTGGATGTTGAAAAGTGTTGTACAGAAGGCAAAATTTGCTTCGCCGGTATATTAAAGATCGCCTTATACGTGAGAAATGGATTTTTGATTTTTACATTGTAGTTGTGGTGCTCCATTACTCTAATTGCGTGACCGCCCTGGTATATGAAGTGCCTCCGACTGGTCTTGTATTTTGAACATCGCCCTGATTTCGCTCAACAACGAAACTGGCCACTGACTGTATTGTTGGGTATTGGACTAGATGGTATGCTGCGTGTCATCAGGGTGCTCAAGGCCCAGCATCCCCATAGTCAACGTGATCAGGAGGACGATCAAGATGTTAGGAGCGGAT
>CAYLLU010000016.1:10578-24803 GCA_964384845.1 uncultured Dehalococcoidia bacterium | reverse complement strand
GATGTAGTTGCGGATGTATTGAAGCGTGAGGGTATCGAATGGTTGTCGGTATTTCCAGCGCAAAATTTGATAGACGCCGTAGCCAAAGTTGGTATCCGTCCTGTCCTGTGCCGTCAAGAACGGGTTGGTATGGCCATTGCCGACGGGTTCAGCCGCACGACCAACGGCAAGCGCCTCGGCGTATTCGCAATGCAACGCGGTCCGGGCAGTGAGAATGCATTTCCGGGCGCGGCGCAGGCGTTCTCTGACAACGTACCGATCCTGTTGTTGCCAGGAGGATCCGATACTACACGGGAGTTCATAAGCCCCGAGTTTGACTCGGTAGAAAACTATCGCAACGTCACGAAATGGGGCGCACGAACCAACTATATTGAACGAATCCCGGAACTGATGCGTCGTGCCTTTTACCAGCTTCGAACAGGAAAGGGCGGGCCGGTTCTTATCGAGTTGCCCAAGGACATATTGGAAAAAGAGTTCAACGGAGAGATCGACTACTCTCCCGTAGAAGGTAATAGGTTCGGACCAGACTCGGGTGAAATCGCAAAGATCGCCGAATTGTTGTTCCAGGCCTCATCACCGGTAATACAGGCTGGGCAGGGCTGCCTGTACGCGGAGGCCTGGGACGAACTGCAGGAACTAGCGGAACTGCTCCAGGCCCCGGTCATGACCACATTGCCGGGGAAGAGTGCTTTTCCGGAGAATCACCCGTTGTCCCTTGGAGCGTCGGCCGTCTCGACCACTCGACAGATAGCACACTTTCTCGGGAAGGCCGATCTCATCTTTGGAATCGGCACCAGCCTGACACGGACCAACTACGGCAGGACATTACCCGAGGGTCCGACATTGATTCACTCAACCAACGATCCTGCGGACATACACAAGGATTACCGCAGCGATCACTCGCTCATAGGCGACGCGAAGCTCGTACTAGAAGGTCTTATCGATGAGATCAAGGCTGCGACCAAAGGTCGTGGCCACCGGGACACCCGAGACGTTGCGCCGGAGGTACAGACCGTCAAGAAGCAGTGGCTCGACGAGTGGATGCCACAGTTAACCTCGAATGAACAGCCGATCAATCAGTACCGCATCATCTGGGATCTGATGCACGCCGTTGACCGGCCCAACACCATAGTGACACACGATGCCGGGAGCCCCCGTGACCAAATCGTGCCATTTTGGGAGTCAGATGCACCTCGAGGTTATAAGGGGTGGGGAAAGTCTACACAACATGCTTATGGTCTGGGCATCACGATGGGTGCCAAGTTGGCCGAGCCCGACAAACTCTGCGTCAACATGATGGGTGATGCGGCCATCGGCATGGTCGGGATGGATATCGAGACGGCGGTGCGCAACAAAATCGGAATTCTGACGATCGTTTTCAACAATGGAGTCATGGCCATCGAGCGGGGCCACATGCCCTATGCCATAGAGGCTTACAACGCTATGGACCAAGGCGGAGACTATGCTCGCGTCGCCCAGGCACTGGGATCATGGGGCAAGCGTGTGGAGAAGGTAGACGACTTCCTACCGTCGCTCCGAGAGGCCATAGAGGTCACAGAGTCTGGTAACCCTGCGTTATTAGATTGCATTGTTAAGGAAGGCTATGACTTCTCCAAATATCCCTAATAGGAACAACAACGACAGATATTAGGCAGATTACGGAGTGTCGATCCGAGTAGTTTAACAAAACCAAAACGCATCTTCCTTTGTGATTTTTGTACTGAACGTCTTAGTCGGTGGCGTGCTGAGCAGCTAGGCAGCCGAATACGAGGCCCAGGCTGAGGCCGCCGCCGTACTTCTCGTTGTATATCCCGCCGCCGTCGGCGCCCACGGCGTATAGTCCCGGCATAGGGATGCCGCGTCGGTCGATCACTTGGGCGTCCGCGTTGACCTTTAGGCCCCCCAGAGTTAAGGTAATACCTGGTGTCACGCCCAAGGCATACAAAGGGGCCTTCAGCACTGGCATGGCGTGATGACGTCGCGGGATACGAAGGTGCTGCGCTCTTGCGGCTGCAACCGCTTCGTTATACTGATGGACCGTTTCCAGGATCCCGGGGGCGTACACTCCCCAGCCCCGCATGATGTCTGCCAGCTTCTCAATGGTGTCCGCCGTGGCAGCTGGTGCTCCCATCGCCTTGGATTCATAGAACTTGTCGGATACTTGGTCGCCGACCCCTTTCACGATGCCGTGCTCGGAGTATACGTTGTGGTCGTAGATCATGTACGCCAGTGCCTCGGTCTCCTGGGCTACGGCCTGAGAGTTCATCTCGTCTCCCTCGGACTCGTCTGTGAAGCGCTCTCCCTGCTGGTTCACTAGGACCGCGTGCGTGCTGAAATATTGTGTTACAGCTACGAAATCTTCAGGTGACACCACTGCGGGAGGGGCTGGCAACAAGTGACCGTAGAATGAGGCCATCGAGCCGCTGGTGGAGGCTCCGGCATCTGTTCCCAGTATCAAGCCGTCGCCGACGCTCCGCGGATTGGTCCGTCGGATCAGACGATCGGCCCACCTCCCGAAGTATCGCGTGAGCAATTCGGAACTGCCCTGGAAGCCACCCGTGGCTAAGAATGTCGAGTCCGAGCGGAACGTCGCTAGGCCATCAAGCGTGCGTGCTAGAGCTCCCTGTACCTCGCCGTGTTCGCCTATAATCAACTTCTGTGCCGACGTGTCTAGGTGGAGTTTACCGCCGCCTCTTAGGAACTGGTCCCGCATATGATAGGCGAACTGGAATGCGCTCGGGGACATCTCCACGACCCACCGGTCCACTTCGTTATAGGGTTCCACTGGGGTATTGATCACAGGGGCCCCGATGCTCTTGAGCCATTCGATCGCGTCGGTGAAGTTTGCGACGAGTGCACGGCATAGATCAGGATTGCCCCTGGGGACCAACTTGCGTATGCCCTCGTAGGTTTTTGCGCACCAAATGCTGCCGCCGGACATTATCATTGTCCCGCCGACCTGGTTCCCCTTCTCAAGCAGTGTGACGTTTGCGCCAAGTTCCTGTGCCCTGACCGCCGCCACAAACCCTCCCATGCCGGCACCTACCACCAGGACGCTTCGATTACTACTGTATATCTCACCCACTGGCAGCCTCCTGCGCACTTCTTACTATTTGGTATCAATCACTCTCTAGTTAGTCGCAAAGTAATGTACCACGAGTGTGCTCGTTCTTTGGTTGCAGTTTCTGGACAGGATTTTCACCGTGCTTAAGGTATTTTAACGAATCATCACCGATGTCCCTAGGCGTGGAAGATTCACGCTCGTGGCCTCAGTAATTATCATAGGAGATATTATCGTCCTTGCATCGAAACGTTTGTGCACGCCTCTTGTTCCAATTTACTGATATTGTCAGTGATGGTGATATAGGCGAGGCCGGGAGTTGTAGGCGAATGCTGTTACTACTCCGGGACAACGAGTGACAAGACTCTCCAAAATTCGGTAATCTATCTGATGCTGCTGATGTATTCAACTGTTTGACAAAAAAGTGATTTGAAAGGAGAAATGATTGGCCTATGATACGGACGACTTCGCCACAGACGTAATCCAGCGGAGCCATACGATTCCGGTCTTGGTGGACTTCTGGGCTGAGTGGTGTGGGCCATGCAAGATACTTGGCCCAGTCTTGGAACGTTTGGCCGATAAGAACGAAGGTGAGTGGGAACTTGTCAAACTCAATACAGAAATTCATCAAGATGTCGCGAGACAGTATGGCATTCGTAACATTCCGAATGTAAAACTTTTTGTTGATGGGGAGAAGGTCGACGAGTTCGCAGGTGCGCTGCCGGAGCCAAAGATTGTAGATTGGCTACGGACGGCCATCCCCAGCAAGTATAGATCTCAACTTGCTGGAGCGAGGCAACTACTCACCGAAAACAGGATTTCCAGCGCCATCGAAATTCTTCACCCAATAGTCGCAGATGAGCCCGGTAACGACGAGGCCACTGTGTTACTAGGCCAGGCCTTCTTGGGATCAGACCATCGTAAGGCAGTGGAAATAGTCGGTATTGTAGAGGTCGGCTCCAAGCACTACGAGGCAGCCGATGCCGTTAAAACTCTTGCAGATGTGTTTGGAAGAATGGACAACGCAGATCATTTTGATGAAGGGCCAGTTAGAAACGTCTACGTGACAGCGATCCGCGACGTTCGCGCAAACGCCTACGAGAAGGCACTCGAAGGATTCTTGGACGTAGTCAGAAGAGATCGTCAGTATGACAAAGATGGGGCTCGCAAAGTTATCATCGCAATCTTCAAGCTTCTCGGCGAGGACCACCTCCTCACGGCGAAGTACCGGCGGGCCCTTAGCAGCGCTCTTTATTAGGATCCTTCGAAGTTACAATCGGGAAACTCGTGTGGGATCTCCGGCCACGCCTACACAGCAATCGCTTAGTCCTAGTGTCCATAGAATACGTGTAGGTACTTCTCCCATAATCGGTATATCGCATCGGCGTTGCTGTGTTATACCCCCAGTGCCCACAGTTGCGCTCTCCTGGTACTAGGCATCGATCTTGTATCGAGTGCAGATGCCCTACCAAGGATGGATTGTCCTAAGCATCTAAGACGATACTCTATCATTCTTGTCCAGCAGTGAGTAGTACAGACTAGCGGGATCGCTGGAAGATCTGGATTCTGTGGCGGTTGCGGTCGGTGACATAGATTCGTTCCTCGTCATCCAGTTTCACGGACGTGGGTGACCAAAAATACGTTTGGGTGTGCTGTGACTCTTTGTGAACATCACCGCCAAGGAAAGTCAGGTCGGGTTCAAGATCGGAGTCTGAACGTGCCTGCGCTTCCTCGACATTTGCGTCTAGGAATGACTGGGCCCAAGGCGATGTGGTTGCTTCGCCCCGTGTCTTGGTGACGAAATGCCCATCTGGGTCCAGCATCTGGATACGCTCGTTACCCCAGTCCGCCACGTATATGAATCCGTCCGAGTCGACGGCGACACTTGAAGGTCTTTGGAAAAATCCGTCACCATCGCCGAAACGGCCGTAGGACGCTACGGGGTCTCCGTTGGCGTCGAAACGTTGTACTCGGTGGTTACCCCAATCGGCTACGTAGACATCGTCTTCGGAGGCTACCGCTATTCCCCACGGTAAGTTAAGCTGCCCAGGACCATCTCCTTCTCCCCCAAAGCACGATAGCAAGTTCCCCTCCCTCGTGAAGCGCTGGATGCGGTGGTTGTGGTGGTCCACGACAAGCAGCCTTCCGTTGGAGTCTACCGCCAGGCCACTCGGACCGTCCAGTTCACCCGGTGCTGCGCCTTCGGTCCCCCATTTATCCAGGAAGGTGCCGGAGGCGTCGAAAACGGAGATGCGGTTGAGGTGTTCATCACTGACGTAAACTATCCCTTCATGGTCAATGGCGATTCCTGCAGGCCAGATGAACTGGCCATCTGCCTCCCCTGGCATCCCGAACACGCCGTAATACTCGCTCTCGACATCCATGATACAAACCTGGATGCCGCGTGTATCACCATCGTGGCCTCGACCAAGGACATAGAGGCGCCCGTTCGGTCCCATGGCAGTATCGACGGGGTAGTAGAAGCCACGTCCCCCAGCCATCGCTGCGACACCTAGGGTCGTTAGGTAGGTTAGTGACTCGGTTTGAGCCATTCCGCTGATGGGGGGCATCTGTTCCTCCACTGGGATTTGGTGCGGAATTAATGGATGGTCTACTCGCGTTGGAAATCGGGGGTAGCGGCGACCATCTCGAGCATCACCACTACACGACTCGTCGCGTTACCGATATCCTCTTTCGGCGTGATCGGCCCTCTGCGGGCAGCAAATTCAACGAGGGCTGATCGGGTATTGTCGCTGACAGATATTGCTCCTAGCTGATCTAGGCATCCTTGCACCAGATCCTCGGGTGGTAGGTTACTATTCCTACCCGACAGTACACTGTCGGTCATCGATCGGACCCCGGGGTTAGTCGCGTTACCAAGGTGTTCTGCCGCGTAGTTGATCCTCTCGACTGCAGTGCCGGTATCGACCCATTCGACGCCCTGGTGCCAGCCCTCGACGCTTGGCGGATTGATCAGCGACTGGCCCATAAAGGTTATGTGGAATGCGTTGGCTTGGATGGCCGGCTCTGGTCGGCGCAGCTCACCGGTGAGGCGCAGTACACCTGCGACCAGCTCCGCAGGACCCTTTACTTTCTTATACCTTGCGTCTTCGGACTTGAAGAAATCGGAGGTAAACAGCGTACGGAGCATGGAGCCTATGTTGTAGCCGCTCTGGAAATAGGTATGTACGAGGATATCGATAGCCTTAGGATCACGGGGAGGCTCATAGGCCCAGTTAGGGACTGGCGGCTCGTCGGCCACAAAAAAATGGTACAGGTGACGGCTGATGAAGCGTGCGGTGGCCTCCTGACGGCAGATGATGTCGATCACGTCGGTGCCGTTGAAGCGTCCTCGTTGGCCGAGGAACTGCTTTTCACCGTCGTCGTGATCCTCTTCACGATACTCAAATCTGAAGGCGACTCTGCCATAAGGCCACAGAGAGTCCCGCTCTACCAGGGTTTTCATGTAGTTGGTATTTGCGACGGTCCAGCCAGTAAACGCCCGCGCACACTCCTTGATGTCCTGCTCGGTGTAATTACCCGCTCCCATCGAAAACAGTTCCAGCAGTTCTCTTCCGTAGTTCTCGTTGATGGCCCCGGAGTGGTTCTCGTTGTTGTCGAGCCACATGATCATTGCGGGGTCCATTGATAATTGGATCAGGAGGTCTCGGAAGTTCCCCATCCCATAGTCCCTGAACATGGCGATCTGGTCCATAAGGGCCTTACCTTGTGAAACCTTCGGGTAGCCCGTGGCGAATACCGAGTGCCAAAATAGCCCGATCTTTTCCCTGAGTGGTCCACGGGTGTTGACCATCCTGAAGAGCAAATTCCCAACAGCTCCTCCAGGACCTACTGCACCATGGTGGTCTGGGAGGTATCGGTACAAGAGATCGTTGACGATCCCTTCCTGGCCATCCGTAGTCATCAGATTTTCGACTGTGGCGTCATAGCCTCTTGCGACGTGCTCTTCTAACTCCGCGCGCGTGGCCCCAAAGCCGGCTCTGCGCATCAGGTGGCCCATCAGATCCATCTCAACGCTCATCAGATGTACTCCTGGCAGCTATGTTGGCGTCTGGGGTACCGATGATACGCAGTGCCCACAGTTGCGCTCTCCTGGTACTAGGCATCGATCTTGTATCGAGTGCAGATGCCCTACCAAGGATGGATTGTCCTAAGCATCTAAGACGATACTCTATCATTCTTGTCCAGCAGTGAGTAGTACAGACTAGCGGGATCGCTGGAAGATCTGGATTCTGTGGCGGTTGCGGTCGGTGACATAGATTCGTTCCTCGTCATCCAGTTTCACGGACGTGGGTGACCAAAAATACGTTTGGGTGTGCTGTGACTCTTTGTGAACATCACCGCCAAGGAAAGTCAGGTCGGGTTCAAGATCGGAGTCTGAACGTGCCTGCGCTTCCTCGACATTTGCGTCTAGGAATGACTGGGCCCAAGGCGATGTGGTTGCTTCGCCCCGTGTCTTGGTGACGAAATGCCCATCTGGGTCCAGCATCTGGATACGCTCGTTACCCCAGTCCGCCACGTATATGAATCCGTCCGAGTCGACGGCGACACTTGAAGGTCTTTGGAAAAATCCGTCACCATCGCCGAAACGGCCGTAGGACGCTACGGGGTCTCCGTTGGCGTCGAAACGTTGTACTCGGTGGTTACCCCAATCGGCTACGTAGACATCGTCTTCGGAGGCTACCGCTATTCCCCACGGTAAGTTAAGCTGCCCAGGACCATCTCCTTCTCCCCCAAAGCACGATAGCAAGTTCCCCTCCCTCGTGAAGCGCTGGATGCGGTGGTTGTGGTGGTCCACGACAAGCAGCCTTCCGTTGGAGTCTACCGCCAGGCCACTCGGACCGTCCAGTTCACCCGGTGCTGCGCCTTCGGTCCCCCATTTATCCAGGAAGGTGCCGGAGGCGTCGAAAACGGAGATGCGGTTGAGGTGTTCATCACTGACGTAAACTATCCCTTCATGGTCAATGGCGATTCCTGCAGGCCAGATGAACTGGCCATCTGCCTCCCCTGGCATCCCGAACACGCCGTAATACTCGCTCTCGACATCCATGATACAAACCTGGATGCCGCGTGTATCACCATCGTGGCCTCGACCAAGGACATAGAGGCGCCCGTTCGGTCCCATGGCAGTATCGACGGGGTAGTAGAAGCCACGTCCCCCAGCCATCGCTGCGACACCTAGGGTCGTTAGGTAGGTTAGTGACTCGGTTTGAGCCATTCCGCTGATGGGGGGCATCTGTTCCTCCACTGGGATTTGGTGCGGAATTAATGGATGGTCTACTCGCGTTGGAAATCGGGGGTAGCGGCGACCATCTCGAGCATCACCACTACACGACTCGTCGCGTTACCGATATCCTCTTTCGGCGTGATCGGCCCTCTGCGGGCAGCAAATTCAACGAGGGCTGATCGGGTATTGTCGCTGACAGATATTGCTCCTAGCTGATCTAGGCATCCTTGCACCAGATCCTCGGGTGGTAGGTTACTATTCCTACCCGACAGTACACTGTCGGTCATCGATCGGACCCCGGGGTTAGTCGCGTTACCAAGGTGTTCTGCCGCGTAGTTGATCCTCTCGACTGCAGTGCCGGTATCGACCCATTCGACGCCCTGGTGCCAGCCCTCGACGCTTGGCGGATTGATCAGCGACTGGCCCATAAAGGTTATGTGGAATGCGTTGGCTTGGATGGCCGGCTCTGGTCGGCGCAGCTCACCGGTGAGGCGCAGTACACCTGCGACCAGCTCCGCAGGACCCTTTACTTTCTTATACCTTGCGTCTTCGGACTTGAAGAAATCGGAGGTAAACAGCGTACGGAGCATGGAGCCTATGTTGTAGCCGCTCTGGAAATAGGTATGTACGAGGATATCGATAGCCTTAGGATCACGGGGAGGCTCATAGGCCCAGTTAGGGACTGGCGGCTCGTCGGCCACAAAAAAATGGTACAGGTGACGGCTGATGAAGCGTGCGGTGGCCTCCTGACGGCAGATGATGTCGATCACGTCGGTGCCGTTGAAGCGTCCTCGTTGGCCGAGGAACTGCTTTTCACCGTCGTCGTGATCCTCTTCACGATACTCAAATCTGAAGGCGACTCTGCCATAAGGCCACAGAGAGTCCCGCTCTACCAGGGTTTTCATGTAGTTGGTATTTGCGACGGTCCAGCCAGTAAACGCCCGCGCACACTCCTTGATGTCCTGCTCGGTGTAATTACCCGCTCCCATCGAAAACAGTTCCAGCAGTTCTCTTCCGTAGTTCTCGTTGATGGCCCCGGAGTGGTTCTCGTTGTTGTCGAGCCACATGATCATTGCGGGGTCCATTGATAATTGGATCAGGAGGTCTCGGAAGTTCCCCATCCCATAGTCCCTGAACATGGCGATCTGGTCCATAAGGGCCTTACCTTGTGAAACCTTCGGGTAGCCCGTGGCGAATACCGAGTGCCAAAATAGCCCGATCTTTTCCCTGAGTGGTCCACGGGTGTTGACCATCCTGAAGAGCAAATTCCCAACAGCTCCTCCAGGACCTACTGCACCATGGTGGTCTGGGAGGTATCGGTACAAGAGATCGTTGACGATCCCTTCCTGGCCATCCGTAGTCATCAGATTTTCGACTGTGGCGTCATAGCCTCTTGCGACGTGCTCTTCTAACTCCGCGCGCGTGGCCCCAAAGCCGGCTCTGCGCATCAGGTGGCCCATCAGATCCATCTCAACGCTCATCAGATGTACTCCTGGCAGCTATGTTGGCGTCTGGGGTACCGATGATACGCAGTGGTACACATGGCGGTCAAGGTTACAATGTACCGAGTACTGGAGGCTCCCCAAGATATTCCTAGCCCATGATCCTCCTAAAGAGGATCATGAGTGGGGCTTGATCATAGACCGAGGCGATCCACTCGCACTGCTCGTGACTAGCGACGTATTGATCGACGCGGTACCGGGCAGTTTCTATAGTTCTCTCGTTGACCTATTTTGGTTTCTTAAGGTCGAGCACGAAAGCATCTATTGGCACACAGAGCAACGGTGCTTGGGGGACTTATCCGTCTCCCAACTGTAGCCTCAACTCAGGCTCGGAGAAACTATTGTCCTTCAAATATACCTGGAGTCTACCGCAGGTATCGGTGATGATTATCCGGTCTTGGCTATCAATCTCTATCCCCACAGGTCTAGAGAACAGCCCCATGTGGCTGATGTCCTTAACACGGCGGAACGCCTTAATCGTCTCAGGATCCCTCCTGATGATGTAGGCGCCTGCTTTGGATAACTCTACTGCGTCTCCATATAGTGCTGCTAGGGGATCGCCGTCTGGCTCGTATATCTGGACCCGGTTGTTGCCCCAGTCCGTGACGTAGACATCACCGTATTTGTCCACAGCTACGTTTGCAGGATGATTCAGTTCGCCTCCTGCAGACGGATCACCTCCAAAGCTCATGATGTACTCTCCGTCCGGCGAGAATTTCTGCACGCGATCGTTACCCCAGTCGGCTACGTAGACCGCATCGTCGGCACCGACTGTAATCCCCCAGGGATTATGAAATTCGCCGTTCCCGCTTCCAGCAACTCCCCAACCACTCTGATACTCTCCGTTCTTGGAAAATCGTTGCAGGCGGTTATTACCCGTGTCCACAATATAGACATTATCGTTTGAGTCGAACGCGATGCCACTGGGGGCTTGCATCTGGCCCGGTTTGGAGCCCCGCTGCCCCCATTCACCTATGCGTTCGCCTTCGGGATTAAACTCGGGGTACGGGTAGATTACGTCGGATGGAAAAATCACAACTTGGTGACGAAATTCGTCCGTGACGAAGAGCCGGCTATCAGCGGCCAGCGCTATACCCGTGGGCCACACGAATTCCATGCGGGCAAAATCACCGATATGTTCCTCATCGAGAGTTGTCTTGCCTATACGGCCAAAATCAGCGTGCTCCAGTCCGTCAGCGTAGCCCAGTCCCCTGCTTAGGACGAACACGATGTCCTCCGGGGCGATGGCCAAATCGACTGGATAACGATACCCGCCAGTCGTGCCGTTATGCTCGTTGGTCGGACGACCCAGTGCATGACTGAAATGCCATGCCCGGCCTGCCGCGGTGGTCGTAATCATTCCTATACCTCTCGGAGTTAGGCCTTGGAGATGAATAGAGGTTTTTCGAAATGGCCATTGACAATAGGAGCCGCATCGACGCCCATCCAGTCTTCGAGCACCGTTGCGTAGAGTCCTCGGAAATCCATGTTCGGTGCTAGATCGCCGTCTTTCAAGGCTTCGGCTCGGGTTTCTGGGTAGGTGCTGTACATTCCACCTGCCACCTGGGGGCCAATCGCGAAGCTGACCCCGGCAGCGCCATGGTCGGTGCCCGAACCGTTCTCCTTCACCCTCCGTCCAAATTCGGAGAAAATGAACATAATTACGTTACCTCCCGCATCATGTTCATAGAGATCGTCCCAGAAGTCAGCCACCGCTGCTGATACCTCGCTCCAAAGTTTGGGGTGGTTCGGGCCCTGGGCTGCGTGAGAATCGAAGCCTCCATGCTCGGTGTAGAAAATGCGGGTGCCCTGATCTGCTAGCAATATTTTAGAGACATCCTTGAGCTTATTGGCAAGCGGGTTCGAGGCGTACTCGACGCCGGAGGAGTAGCCATCTGGAGCGGTTCGGAGCATGTCAGCTCCCTTTAATGCGTCTAGCCCTGTCTGGCCCAAGTAGTCCATCACAGCGCCGGACCCGATGGCCGGCGCATACATACTGGCGAAGCGTTGCAGCATTTGTTCACGCTGTGACTTTTGTTCCATAGCCGTAAGAAGTCCGTAAGCGGAGAGGTCGGCCACAGAGGCGACCGAAACGTTTGGAGTCACTAGGGCTCTTGGTAGGCCATAGCCGACATTCACTGCTGTAACGGGATTTTCACCCTCAGGGTCCAATTCCCTGACGGCGCGGCCCAGCCATCCCTCTGTGCCGACCTTGTCTGGCTCAGCAGTGTGCCAGATATCCATGGCGCGAAAATGGGAGCGTGTCGCGTTTTCCCAGCCCACACCGTGGATCACGGCCATGTCCCCACGGTCGTAAATTTCCTTCATGGCCGTCATAGCCGGGTTGAAGGCGAACTGGTCATCAATCTTGTGAATCTCCTCTTCAGGGAAATGAAGGGTTTGCCTGTTATCATAGTAGTTGGGATCTTGATACGGGATCACCGTATTTAGGTAGTCGTTTCCACCACTGAGCTGCACAACGACTAGGACCGGGTCTTTTGAGGCTGTTGTCATGCGCAGATTCTCCTTGCGATCACAGGAAACCGTTTTTTAGCCAAACTGGTACTCGCGGGTACCGGTTATGAGAGACAATATCTCACTAACACGACTCGGGAAATCGTCGTCGTTGACCTTCACCGGACCGCGGCTCTCGACCTGGGCGACCAGGGCGCCACGAGTCTGAGCTTTTACTTGCAGCGGCCCCATCTGATCGAGGCAGCCGTCTACTAGAGTATCGGCGTTCATAACTGCGCCATTGATAGACCCGACACGCCTCACAATGTCTTGTACGCCTGGGAGATCTAGGTTACTGACCTTCTCCGACATGAAGTTTACCCGGTTGATCAGCGAGCCGCTATTGATCCATTCCTTGCCCGTGTGCCAGCCTTCCACGCTTGGTGGATCTAGTAGGGCCTGTCCCATATAAGTCGGTTCGCTGGTGACCCATCCCCAACGGGGATCTGGCCCATTTAAATCACCAGTTAGTTTCAAGGTACCCGCCACAATCTCAGCTGGGCTCTTAACCTTCTCGTACATAGAGTTTTTAAAGAAGTCAGACTTGAGCATGAACCTCAATGTGGGAATCATCTCGAACCCAGAATTAACGAATTCAGCTTCAAGGGCCATGATGGCTTCTAGGTCACGGGGTTGTTCGATAGGCCACGCTGGGACCTGAGGTTCGTCTGCCACGAAGAAGTTGTACAGATGGCGCATGATGAATCGGGGGCAGGCCGGTTGCTGTAAGATGATGTCGATGATATCTTCGCCATTAAAGTTACCTGTGTGTCCAAGGAAAGTCTTTTCACCGTTGTCGTGGTCCTCAGGTTTGTACTCGAATTCCCAAAGGTGCGGGCCCCAGAGTAGCCAGTGTATCTTGGGGCTCATGGTCCAGCCTGTAAAGGCCCGGGCGCACTCGAAAACATCCTTTTCAGTGTAGTTGCCCGCACCCAACGAGAACAACTCAAGTAATTCCCTACCCCAGTTCTCATTGGGTGCGCGCTTATGATTCTCGTTGTTATCGAGCCAGTACAGCATCGCTGGATCCTTGGATAGAGAGACCAGTAACTGCTTATAGTTGCCCATGCCTTGCTCCCGAAAGAGCTCGATCTGCGCATACATCTGTCGTGCACTTTCCACCTTAGCCTGACCGGTCGCAAAGACGTGATGCCAAAAAAGTGCCATTTTCTCCTGTAGAGGTCGGCGGGTACTCACCATGGCATAGAGCCATCTTAGCTGGGCATGATTGATACTAGATCCCCTTTCGGCCCCGGGGTGATAGCGAAATAGAGTGTACTCGTCAATATCCGGTTGATCCTGTGGGCGTAACAGATATTCCACTGTTTCATCGTAGCCTTGCTCAACAAAGGCTTCTAACTCGGGACGCGTTGCGCCAAATCCTGTGCGGCGCATCAGGTGAGCCATCAGCGCAATATCTTCACGGTTGGTCATAGCGAACTCCCCATTTTTAGTTGACAGGAAAGGGTGGACAGGTACCGTAGCGACAGTGATAGGTCAAAAATAGAGATTGGAGAAAATTCTACCACACTCAATGTCGAAATACGGTCCTTGAATTGTATTGGAAACTAGTGGACTGTCCTTCCCCATAGGCATGGGTTGCCACACTTTTTGTAAAGCTGTCTCTACCGTACGGTACCAACGAGCCAATGCGCTTGGAGACACCGTTAACGTACCTGAGATCGATACTATTGGCGCCTTAATTATCAGTCTTATCAGATATTACAGATCTGTCTATACTCGGACATCCCTTTGCCTCCTGTCGTGACCACATAGGACTTGTGTAACTCCTAGAGTTGGTTCGCACGATTATGTTTACCGGTGCTGTGGTTCCCCGAAAAAAAGATAGCCATTAAAGAGTTTTCATAAATAACGCCTGATCGAACAATAGCTGCGGTCC
>CAYLLU010000016.1:8302-10478 GCA_964384845.1 uncultured Dehalococcoidia bacterium | reverse complement strand
GAGTACTAGACGTATATTTACCTTGTTTAGATAGAACTGTTACCAAGTGTCTCCGTAAATTACTAGATCACTGTGTTAGTCTGCAATTCTTCAGCGCCTTTCAGTACAATATTAAGGATTTAATGGCCGATACAATTGTTGTCGTAAGTTAGATCATGGTGAAAGAAATCCTGGGGAGTGTGCAGATTCTTGGGAGCCTCAGAAGTGAGTGCCGAAATGTCGATAATAGCATTAATAGGTACTGAATTTACCGAGCTCATAAAAACCCCGGGGGCGGGTACTGCTTGACCGACACGATCAAAATCAAGGGCTTTTTAAGGGGATATTAGTAGTATTAATCTCATTAATATAGCAGGATCAATTACATCCTTCTCTTTCAACCAAATCCCTATTAACAATCGGATTTAGCAATCGGCAGTATCATGTACAATGTCGTCCAACAGGGCCGCCAACTCTTGCAAGAATAAGTATTTATCAAATTTGCTATATCGCTATCCTCACTACGAAACCTATAGGTTACTTCGGGCGCTGTATTGACTACTTCCCAATCGGACCCTGACTTGGATACGAAGCGTGGGCGCAATAGAATTGCAACCACTATCCTCGTGTCTCACGCCATAAAACACCTCTATTGTTCTGGTCAGGGATTTCTCATAATGCCCGAAATCAAACTTGATTTGGGCCTGAACCGTGCTCAGTTCGGTTCTCTGGCAACATCCAGCTCTGTGGCATGGTGGATCTCCACCATGATCGGCGGGTATTTGGGTGACAGGTTTAACAACCGGGCCGGTATGATGTTGGCGCTGGCTATGTCACTGATGGGTGGGGCCTTCTTCCTGCTTGGGATTGCGTCTAACTACAAAGCGATGCTCGGGGCGATGTTTATAGTCGGGATAGGTCCGTCGCTGTTCCATCCCCCAGCACTGGGTGAGTTGTCAAGGCGTTTCCCGGACCGCAGAGGTTTTGCAGTCTCACTTCATGGGATGGGTGCTAACATCGGTGAGGTTCTCGGTGCGCCGATGGTTGCCGGACTTCTTACTTTTATGATGTGGCGCGACATAATGAAGACTAGTCTCTTCCCTGCTCTGCTGGTAGCTGCAGTGGTGTTGCTGTTAATGCCTTCGAGAAAGGCCACGTCAGCGGATGTGATGATATCGACACATGGTTACTTTAGGTCTCTGGCCAATCTGACGCACAATCGCGTACTACTGCTTCTGATCGTTGCCACGGCTTTGCGTAGCATAGGCGAGTCTGGAGTCGGTGGTTTCCTGGCTCTCTATATGAGGGAGGATCTTGGGTACTCCGTTACTACTGTCGCACTGTTCCTTTCTCTTGCACAGGTCGCAGGCATAATCTCTCAGCCTATAATGGGGCTTTTATCCGATAGGATCGGCCGAAAGCCGGTGCTGATTACTGGGACCGGCCTGGTGTCACTATCAGCTTTCGCCATTGCCGTTGCCAGACCGGGAATCCAGTTATTCCTGTCGGTGCTAGTAAGGGGAGCCTTTTCCTTTTCACTACATCACATATTCGTCGCTGCGGCTCTCGACGTTGCCCGAGGTGTTGCCGAGTCCACGGTGGTTTCACTTATATACGGAGCGAGTTTTCTTGGCACATTCTCACCTTTCGTAGCTGGACTAATCGCAGATGAGTACGGTATTCAAAGCGCGTTCGTTTATGGCGGCATCATGCTGATTTTTCCAACGCTGTTGCTGGCAGGGTCCAGGTTAGGTAGTTCTGAGGGCGAGGCCCACATCCTTCGAAAGTGATTATCCGGCGTGGGAATTCCATAACTGTAAAGGAGTAGAACCATATTCTACGACAGCACGAACACTCCTCGAGCTGTCATCACCATCACAAGGACCAGCGTGCCGGAGTGTGGTGTATCTTAAATTGATGATCGGCCGGAGACTCAAACTGATTGGCCGTGGTTGGTGGATACAGAGCGGCAGTACAAAGGAGAGCTATTGATTAAATAAAAAGCAGCCCAAGGAAAGCCTATGACTTGTAATTCGAGATTAATCTATTTGAAGGAGCCGGCCAGTGTGTCGATTACCGCTTCCAGATAACGATAGTGACCGGCTCCCTCACTGCGCTAATGAGATCGCAGGTTTACCAGCGTCGGTCACCACCGCCGCCGCCGTATCCACCACCGCCGCCGCCGCCGTATCCCCCC
>CAYLLU010000016.1:0-8292 GCA_964384845.1 uncultured Dehalococcoidia bacterium | reverse complement strand
CCAGCACCACCACGCCTGTCCGCGCGCGGCTTCGCTGCGTTAACCGTCTGGGGCCGTCCGTTCTTTTCTTTGCCATTTAGGGCTTGAATTGCGGCCTCTGCTTGACTGTTGTCTGCCATCTCCACGAAACCGAATCCTCTTGATCGTCCGGATTCACGGTCCTGAATCACCCGGGCAGAGGATACTTCCCCGAATTCCGTAAATGTACTCTCTAGTTCTGTATTGTCGACCTCGAATGGAAGATTACCCACATAAATGTTCATGCGGCGCTCCTTTTCATCAGATTCTCCTCGTCCATCGCAAGCGTCGCACGCGTCTTAGATTACCGATCTCAAACGCCGGAAGCGGGACGTGACTGCAACTTGGCGGGAGTCGGCGAACATAGTATCACATTGAGAAACGAGTCGTGAGAAACGAGATGCCAAATGCTTAGTTGAATAATGTCCGATTCCCCGGCATCATGCAGGCTGACTCGTCCTCGAAATGGATAATCTGAGGGGAGCAGGCATCGTATCTTAGACAAGGCGCGGGATTCGACGCTCGGGATTCGACGCTCGGGATTCGACTGAACAAATCTCAGAGAAATCCAGTGTAAGGTATTTCGTCGCACAGCACAGTATATCTACTAGAGGGATTATGACAGTGCTTCGCTAACTCCGGTATGCTCATAATACTGTCCATCCCAGGTTTTAATATAGGCCAATCCTGATTCAGGGAGCTATCTTAGGAGAGCCCCAAGTGCCGACTAGGTCCACTATCGCCAGTACCGACGGTATTACCGGCACCACACAAACGTTTCCTTCAAGTGCAGATTGAGGCACCCATATAAGATGGACAGACACACCCAGGCTTACATTTATGCGTTAGTAGCGGTCCTACTCTGGTCCACAGTTGCGTCTGCCTTCAAGTTGACACTCAGGTACATGGACGTGTTCCAGATGCTGTTCTATGCGTCAGCAGTTTCGACAACTCTGCTGTTTGTCATCCTCGCTGTTCAGGGCAAACTCGGTCTTTTCAGGACATTCTCACTAGGTCAATACTCTAGATCACTAGTTCTCGGTCTACTCAGTCCATCAGCCTACTATATGATCCTCTTTCAGGCATATTCTCTCCTACCCGCCCAGGAGGCGCAGTCACTCAATATGATCTGGCCGGTGCTAATCGTGCTACTCTCGGCCCCGATGCTTGGCCAGAGCATCAATAGATTCGCGATCTTTGCTATGTTGGTCAGTTTTAGCGGCACGTATATAATTTCAACTCACGGGGATCTTCTTGGGTTCAACTTAACTAGTGTACAAGGCACCGTCATGGCTCTTGGAAGTGCATTCTTGTGGGCCCTCTACTGGATATCGAACATGCAGGATGAGCGGGATGCAGTCGTCAAACTCTTTCTCAGCTTCCTGTCCGGTCTAGCCTTTATAGTTATCGGCGTCACACTATTTTCAGACTTCCATATCCAGCATATCCGTGGACTACTAGGAGCAGGTTATATTGGCGCGTTCGAGATGGGAATCACATTTGTGGTCTGGTCGAAAGCCCTTTCGATGTCCAAAACTACTGCCCATGTCAGTCATCTGATTTTCCTAGTCCCTTTTTTATCTTTAGTTTTCATCAATCTAGTTTTGGATGAAAGGATTCTTAGTTCGACCATCGTTGGACTACTGTTCGTCGTCGGTGGCATACTACTGCGTGGGATCGGTGACCGCAGGGAGACTACAGGTAAGAGAAATAACATATAAGTTCAGGTAGTTCCTATTTTCCCAAATCACTTATTCATAGGTCTCTGAACGGTGGAAGTGTTCACAACTTAGCTTGAGGAATATGCTAGGTTCGATGCCCAGTTCGCAATTACAAGGCCATTGAGATCTCCGGAGGTGATCTATCTGGGCAAATAAGACATATCTCTAAAATCTCTGTGGCTCCTCGGCGCATAGGCGAATCTATCCTGTCATGTCTCTTTTTCAGATTACCACGAGTACTTCATTGCAAGTCCCATGGCGCAAATGCTGGGATATTGCGTTCATGGATCAGTCAAAATCTGTGAGTCCCTGTCAAGCTCCCAGTCAGGGATGATCAAATCGTCAGTGGGCTCGAGAAGGATCGTCGAAACCATGCCGGCTAAACTTGCTATTATAGAGATCACGAGAGAGTAGTCGTAGCTGCCCGTGATGTCGAATATTACGCCACCAATCCATCCCCCAAGTGCCATACCCAACCCTGCCCCGAGCATCTGGAAGCCATATGGTGAACCCTGGGGGGCATGACCAAAGTAACGCCTATTCAGAATCGGGAATCCGCCGCTCTCGCCCCCATATGCGATGCCGAACACAACGGCGAACAAGTAGAACACCCATTGTTCGTGGGTCCAGAAGAGCATGATCACCGTAATCCCTTGTAAGAAGAAAAAGATCGCCATGATGGTACGCACGCCCATTTTTTCGGAAAGTACCGGTACAGCGAAGCGAGATGGAACACTGATGGCGGCCATCACTCCAAGGATCGTAGCGGCTGCCACGTAATCGATTCCTTCCTGGACTGCCAGTGGAATTAGGTATACCAGGATGATTGCATGACCGACGCATCCTAGGAAATGTATAGAACTCATATTGTAGTAGGCTGGAGTCTTTTTCATATAGGAAGCAAAAGTCCTAGCCTTGATCTTGTCGATGACAATTTCTGTTCTGACAGATTCAGTGGGGAGAGTACCATAGGGCTTAATTCCAATATCTGCAGGACGATCTCTATAGAGGTACAGCAAGATTGCCATGATGACTGCTGTTCCACCGGCAGTGGCCCAAAAAGTGCCCTGCCAGTCCAGATGAAGGATCATGTATCCCATCAGTGGCGCAGAAATAGCTGGTCCGATTCCCCAGGACGCCATCAGGATTCCCATACCCCACCCTAATTGGCGTCGATACCAAAGCATAACTCCCGGCAGCAGGGGAACCAAGAATATTGCCTGTGCTATTCCGAGAATTACACCGAAGGATACGTAAAATTGCCAAAGTTCTTGTATAAAGCCGGTGATTACCATACCGAAGAGAAATAACAGAGATCCGAGCGCCATCGCTTTACGGGTACCGAATCGATCTCCTATCCAACCTGCTGCAGGAGAGGCTAATGCCGACACTACACTGTTGATACCATATGCTAGTGTGATATCGCCTTGATTCCACCCGAATATTAGGCTTAGGGGATCTACGAAGACTCCAAAGGCCATACGGATGGAGGCACCGACCATATGCATTATGGCGGCGATTGTGACGATCACCCAAGCATAGTGCCAATACAAGGCTGGCAGGTCCTTTGGAGGGGTACTGGGCGGGTGGAGGTTAGCCGAGTCTAACTGCGGATTATCACTCATTTAGTGAAGAGGGCAGACGAACAGTGCTACCGATTCCCAGGTCTGATATTCAGTCTGAATAGTGGAGGGAAACTTTGTTTTTACTGGTTTGTTGTGCAGTGTGGGTTCGCCAAATACAGCTACTTGGTATGAATTCGAGCGAGCCTCTACCCGGGTTAGTGCTACCCAGGCGCTCAGATAGACGACCAAGGCTGCGCTTATCACAGCAACTATTGAAAACTGCAATGGTAAGCCCAGTACAGGGGTACGTCTCAATTCAATGCCATTAGTGTCTGTAGCTTCGTTGGAGCAAACCTAGCTCAAACTGGCGATCTGTTCTCTTTGACGTGATATCCTGGAATTACGGTCCAAGGCAAAACGCTTAATGCCTTCGAAAATTGAGTCCGGGTCCAGATGTGCCTCTGCGATCACATCTTCTTCCGTGCCGCCGGTCAACCATTCGTCATGCCAGTCGGACACCAGGGAGTAGTCGTCGGTCAACGATCCCACGTTTTGGATAGGCCAAACACGTCTGGTGCCGGTTGTGACGACCATAAGATCATACTTGGCAGCTGGCGGTAGGACAGAGTCCTGATATTCTCGCGATTGGAGTCGGAAGAGATCCTCGCTGATAGCCGATATTACCTTAACGTTGATGCCTTCGGCCTCAAGTCGGGGCAGTATTGAAACCAGGTTCACGGTGGAGGAAGATCCCTGGGCAACCACGTACCCGTGTTTGGGTTTATCGTGATCGAATCCCTTGATCACGTAGAGGCCTTTTGCCGCCGCCTTGAGATCTGTATCTTCGAAAGTAGCGCGGTCTACAACAGGGAAATCTGGGCGAGCTACCTCTAGGACGATCACTCCGACCTTTTGGTCTTGCGCAGCAATCTCGGCGGCGGCGAAGTACGCAGGCGCAACATCGTTATAGTCCCAGGCATTCAAGACAATTACCTGGTCTCTAGGAAAGAGCTTCCAAACTTGGGGTGAAAATATCCCAAAGTGGGTACGGGCATCGGCCGCCGTTTCTGGTCCAGAGTGGCCTGCGAGGATGGTCAATACACCGGTCCGGAACGGACTATCTTGGTTTTGCTGGCTCCAGACCCTGGCGGGCAAATACATCAATGGAGTGAATGCACCGTATGTGCCACTGAGTGCCCATACGCCTACGTGCTTCTCTGGATCAAGCGATGCAGACTGACCGACCAGACCGATCGCGGTTGACGCGTTCCCGGCCTCTTGAATTGCTGCTTTTAGTCTAGTCCCAGTCGGGTTGTTCTCCGGGCCGTAGTGACCCCAAAGTGATCCCTTTTCTACGTTGATCGAATCAGCTAGATCGGCAGCAATAGTAAGGAATCTATTATCAGTGACATAGTTCATCCATTTAACCACTTCCGATACCGCACGTCGGGGGCCCCCAACGTTGCCAGGCTCCTCAAATAGCTTAATGGATACTTCTTTCTCTTCTCCCGAAGAGGAGTTACGAGCATTAAGATTCTGGTGAGCGATGGGCAGATTTGCTACCTTCAGTCGGTTATCTTGAAACGGATCTGATGCCCTGTCAATTCGCAGCGGCATATCGTCATCCACCGAATCACCGAGCTCTACAAGCCTATCTGCCAGCCAGTCCCCAAGACCCTGTTTCTCTAGAACGGACATGACCACATCGATGTTGTGCTTGAACTGGAGCAGGCGTTCCCTCATATCGGAGACCGCCCCGTCCCGGATGCCTTGGAACTCAACACCATAGCGCGCTTCGAAGGTTGCCGCCAAGGCTTGGAAATATTCACCGTTCATGGGAAAGGCATATGGGTGACTATGGTGGCTGACTATTTGACTGCCGTATCCTGGCATTTCGCCGTTCTGGGCACCAGGCCACCAACCCTTGATCGTCTGACCAATAAGGATCATTGGTCTACGATCAGCGGCGTCCCAATCCTCCATGGTCTTCAGTGCACCTACCACCTGGTCCAAGTCGTTTCCATCTGCGATATTGAAAACATTCCAGCCGTATGATACCCACTGATCTTCTAATTTATACGCCTGGTACTCCTGGTCAATTACGCCTCCGACCAGTTGATCGTCGATACCGGCATTATTGTAGGAAAGCAGTATTCTAAGGCGTTTTCCTACCTGCTGTGCGACCGCCTGGGTTTTCATTTCCTGTGAATGACCGGAGGTCAGCGCAAATTCACCTTCTATCGCTAGAATTTTGAGGCTGTCGGGTGCTCCAACTATGTCCCAAAATGCGGCCTTACCGGCAGCTGTCGCTATACCAACGCCGGAGGGTCCTCCGTTAACATCATTGGTAAGATCGGTCGACTCAGCATGGCCAGCAAGAGATCTGATTCCTCTGATTTTTGCCTGTGCCATCAGTGGATGATCTTCAAGCGAATTGTTTCGAAGCAGACTAGCGAGTGCTCCCTTGCCTCTACGGAAACCAAGCGCATCAATCGACAACATAGCAGTGTTTGGGTCTACGTGATAGGCATCATCGCCGGATTTGGCGTGTTTTCTCGCCAGTGCTTCTCCCATGATCATCCAAAGCGCGTACGTCACCGGCGCATTGTGCCCCCCTGCAAGCATGAATCTGTCGGCATATGGATGCTTGGGGCGGCGATAGTCAAAACGGAGGCCACCAAACTCGGGCCCTACCAAATGAGTGGCAACCGTATACGGTGTATATGCAAGTGGACCGCCGAAATGGCCTGTTTGGGCGTAATTACCCATTACGGTTAGCGTCATTGCCGTCATGAATCCGACATCCTCGAGCCGAGACTTGTTGTAGTCAGGTATCACAACGTCATTGCCCGTCATATGGCTCGACAGTGCCACACTGTCGACGGCACCTATGGAACTTCCATTTGTTCGAGGCATTCTACTATCGCTCCTTTGAATTGTTCATATAAGACAGATTCTACGGCCTCGGAGCCTAGTGACGCAACCGCCGCAATCGGTCAAACATGGCGGTACGACGGATTGGCCTGAAAGAGCAACATACAAAACCATTTAGAGTAGTACTAAGCCTTCCGTCCGACGAGGATTGCGTAATGCCCCCCACGTTTGCCTCGCGCTCTAACGCGGTGACTAGAGCCGGTGAACCCTGATGCACGCAATTTGCTCTCAAAGGTACTCTCTACGTCCACCGACCATATGGCAAGCGCGCCCTTAGGCCGCAGAGCACGGTATGCGGCGCGAAGCCCCTCCGGTGAGTAAAGCCGCGAGTTGTCTTCGATTGTAAATGAATTTACGCCATTATCCACGTCCAGCAATATCGCGTCGAATTGCGAACAGCTATCTCGGATGATATCCACGACATCTCTAACGACGAGCTCGGTTCGAGGGTCATCGAGAGGATGTCCAGCCAATGGTCCCAATGGACCGCGGTTCCAATCAACCACCTCCGGGATCAATTCGCTTACGACCACGGAGCCGTCAGTCGGTAATAGATCGAGTGTCGCAGCAAGAGTATAGCCCATCCCCAGCCCGCCTATGAGAATGCATGCGTTCTCGCCTGGTTCGGGGCAGGCAAGTGACATCATAGCCTCCTCCGAACCGTGCGAAAAACTCGTCATTAGATCGTAGCCGTCTGCAAGGATTACATAGTTGTTGTCGTGGCGTTGCAATTCCAATTGTTTACCATCAGGTAGAGTGGCTAACGCCAAGGTCTTCCACGGTTTCAATGGACAATCAATCTATATGCCAAAGTATTCTAACAATCCTACTTACGAGCGTTTCTGAAGAACATTTGCTTAGATGTTAGTCTGTTTTCTGTTAGAAGTTGTTTTTGACTTTAGCAGGCTGTCCAGTTCGAATGGACTCCCAGCAGGCGATCCCTGTAGCCACGACACGCGAACCTTCGCGCACGCTCACCCAGGGCTTGGCACCGTTGACTACGCAGTCGACCATATGTTGCATCATTACGATCATTTCTGTGCCGTGGCCTTGCTGAGTGTTAGGGAAACTATTGTCAAACTCCCTGGTGGGGACTATACCGTCCGGGTCAAGACGGACTTTGTTGTCTACAATGGTCCCCTTAGTCCCATATAAACTGAGGCCGTTCATGAGGACATCGGGCGGGTGTACTACCCCGCAAAGGGCTGCCACCCTACCTATTTTCCCACTGTCGAAGCGCAGATTGATCACAAAATTATCTTCTTGAGGATAATTGGTGGCCACACCGCCCCGGAAGCCATAGCAATGCACCTCCTCGATGTCACCCATGAACCAGCGCAGAGCATCGATCGGATGACAGGCGCCGCCAAGTAGAAGATCTTGAGGCATCTGTGTCCGCCAAGGTGTTTGGGCATAGACGGGACGCAGATCGTGGATGTAGGTGGCTTCACCCATAAGCAGATCGCCGATTACTCCAGTGTCACACAATCGTTTAGACTCCATATGTTTGGCGTCGGCGCGCATGGTCTGTGTGACCAAAAGAACCAGGCCACTGCGATCCACAGCTTCAACTATCTGTTCTGCCTCCTCTATAGAATAGACCATGGACTTGGTCACCATAACATGCTTTCCAGCTTCCAGGGCAGCTAGTATATGGGCGGCATGGAGGGGGCCAGGCGAGTACACCCCGACGACGTCGACGTCGTCTCCTCGTACGAGTTCCTTGTAATCGGTGGTGGTCCTGGGGATCCCATATTTGGCAGCGGCCGTGGAGAGCCGCGCCTCGTTCACATCACATGCCGCAGTAACCTTCATTTGAAGGTCATCCTGCTCCGGTAGATTGCATTGGAGCAGTGTGCCCCCGTGTCCGACTCCGATTAGTCCTAATCTAAGCATCATGCCTCCTGATGTTCACTCAATCACATTTGACGTTTCGTACGAAGTCCGTATATAGACAGTTCTGATTCGTCCCGACCGCCATTACTCCTTCACGAATTGCAACGAAAACAAGTCTGCATCGTTCATCAGAAATCTCACTTGTATTGGTTTTCCGG
>CAYLLU010000015.1:25564-32073 GCA_964384845.1 uncultured Dehalococcoidia bacterium | reverse complement strand
TAGCGTCCCACCGAGAGTTTCGAAAGCGGCCTGGAAAAAACTGTGCGCTGGTATGAAAGTAAACGTGTTAGCACTTCTTAATGCTAAACTCAAAAATGTCAGTAGCAATATTAACTCAGCATTTTTATCCTGAAATCCCAGGCACTGCTAAAATTTCCACTGACCTCGCTCTGGGTTTTCGAAATGCAGGTATGAATGTTGTGGTTCATACCGGTCAGCCATCATTCCTTTCCAATGATTCCTTACCCTCCCAAGAAGAATATATGGGAGTTACAATAAATCGAGCATACAGTAGTAAAATCTCACGAAGGCGGCAAAGTGGTCGTGCTTTAAATATGTTAATTGTGGCTTCTATAACCTTTTTGAGATTGTTAAGAAATCCAAAACCAGAACTGATTTTGATGGAAGGACGTAGCAGGCACAATGTAGAGACATCAATGTCACGACACCAATTCTAACTATATGGATCAGTGTACCAACGATGTTCCGGTCCTAATAATCATAAGCCTAATGGATTAATCTGGCGAAAATAGTGAGAAGGTCACGTTCATATGATCCCTGTTCTGGTAGACATGGACCCGGGCACCGACGATGCCCTCGCTCTCATGATGTTGTTAAAGTCTCCCGTAGTCGAAGTAGTGGGCATCACGACCGTCGGTGGTAACGCCCGACTGGCCGACACCACTCGGAACACCCTTCGGATCCTAGAGCACCTGCACCGGGCGAACATACCTGTTGCCCGTGGAGCAGCGCGATCCAGACACCGCCCGTTCCACTACGCCTACGGGGTCCACGGCGCTCGAGGTTTAGGAATCCCACTGCCCTCCCCAACGACACGTCCAATCAAGAGTCGCGCCCCAGCCTTCATCGCCCACATGGCATCCAGATACCGGCACCACCTGACTATTCTCGGGCTGGGACCACTAACCAACATCTCCAGGGCGATCCAAAGGGAGCCTAGAGTCATAGAGTGGACAAAAGAATTGATAGTCATGGGAGGTGCCATCAGCGTTGCTGGGAATATCACGCCCCATGCCGAGTTCAACACCTACAACGACCCCGACGCCGCCCATATGGTGCTCTCGTCAAATATCAACACTTCGCTCGTTGGTCTAGACGTTACTACAATGGTGTCTTTCGAGCGTGTCAGGTCTCGATGGTTTGAGGGAAATGATATAACCACAAGACTCTCCGATCGGATCTTACGATCCTGGTTTGACAGCAACCTAACGAGCGAGCGCTACCACTTGCACGACCCACTCGCGGTTGTCGCAATGCTGCGCCCGGATCTGTTCTCTTGGCGGCACGCTTCTATCGACGTGGAGACCGACGACGCGATTCACCTCGGGAAGACAACGGCGACTTATGGAGCCTTCCCGAGCCAAATCGCATCGTCGGTCCAAGCAGACTCCGCGGCGGCAGTAGTGGTTAATATGCTTTCCAGTCCAGAGGGCCAAGGCGTGAGTGGAAGAGATCCTGCAAAACCCTTGTTACCAGTATTACAAATCAGTTAGTAGATAAGCCGTTGACGTCCCCTCGGCGGCCGCGCTACAATATTTCTTGACTAATTTCATCAACAAATCTCTTTGCCCCGGAGACCGCTGCCATTGGCTACTCCCAAAGTAATTTCGCGAACTACATCTGATCTGGATACCGACTACAAGTACGGCTTTTATACCGACATCGAAGCCGACCAGGCTCCCAAGGGCCTGAACGAGGACATCGTCCGGTTGATCTCAGCCAAGAAGGACGAGCCGGAGTTCATGCTGGAGTGGAGGCTAAAGGCACTCAGACACTGGAGGACCCTCAACAATAAAGATCCCCGGTGGGCCAAGATTGACTTCCCTCCCATAGACTATCAGGACATCCGTTACTACTCGTCGCCCTTCACGGGCGAGCCTAAACCCGAGAGTCTGAACGACGTAGATCCCGAACTTATCGAGGCGTTTAGCAAGCTGGGTATTCCCATTGAGGAACAGAAGCGGATGACGGGAGTGGCCGTGGATGCCATCTTCGACTCCAGTTCGGTCGCGACGACCTACAAGAAGTCGCTGGAAGAAGCCGGAGTCATATTCTGCTCTGTTAGCGAGGCGGTACGGTCTCATCCAGAGCTGATCAAGAAATACCTGGGCTCCGTCGTCCCTTATAGCGACAACTTCTACGCTACCCTCAATTCCGCGGTGTTCAGCGACGGCTCATTCGTGTACGTGCCGCCCGGCGTGCGATGCCCCATGGAGTTAATGACCTACTTCCGAATCAACTCGGAGGACACCGGCCAGTTCGAACGAACTCTGATAATTGCCGACAAAGGCTCGTACGTGAGCTACCTAGAAGGCTGCACCGCACCGATGCGCAAGTCTCACCAACTCCACGCAGCGGTGGTCGAATTGATCGCTCTTGACGACGCAGAGATTAAGTACTCCACTCTCCAGAACTGGTATCCAGGCGACAAGGACGGTAACGGGGGTGTCTACAACTTCGTGACTAAGCGTGGCAAGGCTCTCGGGAAGAACTCCAAGATCTCCTGGACTCAGGTCGAGACCGGCTCGGCAATCACATGGAAGTACCCCAGTGTGATTTTGCAGGGGGACAACTCGGTCGGCGAGTTCTATTCGGTGGCGTTGGTCAACAACCACCAACAGGCCGACACGGGCACCAAGATGATCCACATCGGCAAGAACACCAAGAGTACAATCGTCTCCAAGGGAATCTCCGCAGGGCAAGGGCAGAACACCTACCGCGGACTTGTCCAAATCATGCAAACAGCCGAAGGTGCAACCAATTTCACCCAATGTGACTCACTGCTGGTCGGAGAGAATTGTGGCGCACACACTGTGCCCTACATCGATGTCCGGAACCCGACGGCTAAGATGGAACACGAGGCGTCTACATCCAAGGTCAGTGACGACCAACTCTTCTACTCGATGCAGAGGGGCATCTCCGAGGAGGAGGCCCACTACATGATCATCAACGGTTTTTGCCGGGGTATCTTCCAAGAGCTACCGTTCGAATTCGCGATGGAGGCCCAGCAGCTTCTTCGGGTCAGCCTCGAAGGAGCCGTCGGCTAAGAAAAATCCTCGCCTCGTCAGTAACCATACTAACTTCCTCCAGGCAGGGAGAAAGTTGGTAGGATGGTTATCCTTTGGATCCAGATTGGTGAGGTTAGCAGAGAAAGAACAAGACGCCCCATCTCAGATCTCTCCCTTTGTGGAGAGGAGGTAAGAGCAGGGCACGCGCCCAGGTGACGAAGTGATCGATGCAGGCGCATAATAAGTTAGGAGCAGAATGCTAGAGATTCGAGACCTTCATGTGTCAGTGGCAGGGACCGAGATTCTGCGCGGGCTAGACCTGTCGGTGCCCATCGGCGAGGTCCACGCAATAATGGGCCCCAACGGGAGTGGCAAGAGTACCCTCGCTGCTACCCTCGCTGGTAAGCGAGAGTACGAAATTACGCGTGGAGAGGTGCTTTTTCAGGGTGAGGACCTGCTGGGTCTTTTGCCCGATCAACGCGCACTGGCAGGACTTTTTCTGGCGTTCCAGTACCCTTCGGAACTTCCGGGTGTGCGCAACCGACACTTCATCAAGGCCGCACTGGATACACTCCTTGAACACCGCGGGAAAGAGGCTTTGAATGCCAGGCAGTTTGACAAGATTTACCGAGCCGCAGCAAAAGACATCGGCATGGATTCGGATCTGACCAAGCGGTCCGTGAACGAGGGCTTCTCTGGTGGGGAGAAAAAGCGCAACGAAATGCTCCAAAAGGCGATCCTAGACCCCGCTCTAGCGATCCTCGATGAGACGGACTCAGGTCTGGACATTGATGCACTGCGCCTAATCTCCGATAGCATCAACCGGCGTAGGACCCCCAAGAACGCTACACTCTTGGTGACCCACTACCAGCGAATACTAGGCTACGTCGTCCCAGACCGTGTCCATGTGTTGATCAACGGCCAAATTGTTCGCTCTGGCGGCCGCGATCTGGCGGAAGAGCTGGAGCAGCGCGGTTATGATTGGTTGCGTGAACCCGCCGCCGAAGTTCCAACGGCCTAGCATGACACAAGCCATCTACGACAAGTACGTTGCAGACCATGCTCGGTTCGCATCAAGCCCAAAGGCCAACGGCCCCTCTTGGCTCGGCAAGTTGCGGATGGACGGCCTGGGCTCCTTCATACAGTCAGGATTTCCCACCGCCCCCCGTGGCAACGAGCAGTGGAAGTATACGAACGTCGGACCCATCGCAAGGACCGCCTTCGACCTTCCGACTGCGGAGACTGCCGAGGTTGTGAGCCTGGACGACATTAAGGCCATAGGACCCTGGGACGACGACTGGACCCGTCTGGTCTTCGTTGACGGATTCTACTCAGCGGCCCTCTCCATGGCTCCGGGCGACAGCGTGGCACAAGTCGCGAGCATCTCTGAGGTATTATCCGTGGACGGGGTCCAGATTGAACGGCACCTTGGCAGGTATGCGAAACTGGAGCAAGATGGCTTCGCGGCAATAAACACCGCCTTTACCAGAGACGGCGCGTTCGTAAACATCCCTGATAATTCAGCAACGGCCGCACCGATACATCTGTTGTTCGTCTCTACTGGAGGCCCCACAGCTACAGTGTCCCATCCAAGGGTGCTGGTTTTAATAGGCCGGCACAGCCGTCTGACCCTGGTGGAGAGCTATGTTGGTCTATCGGATGGGGAGTATTTCACCAATGCGGTCGCCGAGATCGTCGGTGCAGAAGGCTCCGAGATCGAGCACTACAGGTATCTGGCCGAGAGTGAGGCGGCCTTCCACATCGGGACAACTAGTGTGGCCCTGGAGCGGGACACTAGTTTCTTGTCCACTTCGCTCTCCAGGGGCGCCCGAATCGCGCGAAACGGCCTCAGCGTTCTTCTCGGCGGACCCGGCGGCTCCTGTGTGCTGAAAGGGCTGTACCAGACATCAGGTGCTCAGCACATCGACAACCACATCGACGTGGACCACGCGACACCTAATGGTTCCAGCGACCAGTTATTCAAAGGAATCCTAGCGGACTCGTCTAGAGCGGTCTTCTCCGGGCGGGTCCTAGTGCGGGAGGACGCTCAGCAAACTATCGCGCACCAGGCAGACAAGAACCTACTATTGTCTGATGGCGCTAGGATCAACACGAAGCCGAGCCTCGAGATATTCGCAGACGATGTCCAATGCACCCACGGCGCCACCGCCGGATCCATCGCCGATGAGGCCCTCTTTTACATGGCTAGCAGGGGACTAGACGAGGATACCGCTCGTAGGCTCCTAGTGGCCGGCTTCGCCAACGAGATCATCAATGGCGTGCGACTCACGCCGCTTAGGCGGCAGATGCAGCGGCATCTCTCGGCCGAAGTAGTGGGCACGTCCGCCGAATAACCGAAAAGCCAACAGGCAGGTAAAATGTCAGAACTAGAAGAGTTGTACCAGGACTTGATAATGGAGCACAATCGGAAGCCCAGAAATTTCCGACTGCTTGAGAAGCCGGACCGGTCTGCCGATGGGTTCAATCCCTTCTGTGGTGATACAATCACTCTCTTCTTAACACTCGACGACGACCAAGTGACCGACATCTCATTCCAAGGTTCGGGATGTGCCATATCCCGGGCTTCGGCGTCAATGTTGACAGAGAGCGTCAAGAGCAAAAGTCTCACGGAAGCGGAGCAGATATTTGACGCATTCCACGCAATGCTGACCAGGGATCCAATTGATGATCCCGAGCACGAAGATCCCGACGACGATGTGCTCGGCGACCTGGAGATGCTCTCCGGGGTATCGGCGTTCCCAACCAGGGTGAAATGCGCCACCCTTTCGTGGAACACCCTCAAAGCGGCACTGGAGGGCGATAATGAGACAGTGAGGACGGAATGATAGAGATCCCATCCTCTGGAGACTGAGCAATGCACATCCCAATGCAGGTGGATTATGGTGTCCGCGCGCTGGTAGACCTAGCCGCCAACGGCAGCGACGGCCCGGTCCGCGCAACCGATATTTCAAAACGTCAGGGAATTCCCGAGCCCTACCTAGCCCAGGTCCTGCACTCATTGCACAAACGAGGACTGACGACGACACAACGCGGTCCTTCGGGCGGACATTCCCTGGCCCTCGAGCCCTCGGAGATCAGTATGGGCATGATAATGGATTACCTGGGCGGCACTCAGAGCATGGTAGGGTGCCTAGACGAGCAAGGCCACTGCATCCAATCGCCAGCCTGCAGCCAACGCAGCGTGTGGTTGCAGGTAGAGAAAGCGATGCGATCGGTGCTGGATTCAAAGAGCATAGCCGATCTGGTGGAACTAAACCAGATAGAGGCCCTGAATTCACACAGCCGGGCAGGGTTCGCCGTCTAACCTTACCAATACACTACAAGCGCTACCCAAAAGCGGTATTTCGAGCCCAGATAATTAGAAAGGTTGAGTACTTGGCATACACGAAGGTTGGTGCAGTCAACGAGGTCCCGTCGGGCACAGTGAAGGTCTACGATGTCGACGGCAGAGAAATAGCC
>CAYLLU010000015.1:0-25554 GCA_964384845.1 uncultured Dehalococcoidia bacterium | reverse complement strand
TGTAACGCGGGGGGAGACTTGTTCGCGATCGACAACGTATGCAGCCACGACGCCGCACCCCTCGACCAGGGCGAACTTCTGGACTTTGAGGTGGAGTGCCCTCGTCACGGTGCCAGGTTCGACATACGTAGTGGCGAGGTTACCGAGGAGCCAGCTTACCTGCCCATCGAGACCTTCAAAGTTAGGGTCAGCGGAGACGACATCGAGGTCGATCTGTAGATTCAGATACTACAATCCTTAAAAAGGATCCAACAATGGCTGAACCAACACAACAGGTAACGCTAGACATCTCCAGAATCAGGAACGACTTCCCGATCCTGTCCAGGACGGTGTATGGCAAGTCATTGGTCTACCTGGACAACGCTTCGACCTCCCAGAAGCCACGTCAGGTCATCAACGCGCTAACCGAATACTACGAAAACTATAACTCCAACGTACACCGCGGCGTCCACGCCCTCTCGATGGAGGCAACTGACAAAATCGAGGAGGCTCGCCAAAAAGTGGCCCGTTTCGTGGGAGCGAGCCAGTCCGAGGAGATCATCTGGACACGAAACACCACCGAAGCGATAAACCTCGTAGCGCAAAGTTGGGCAAGGGAGAACCTTAAGCCGGGCGACGAGATCTTGGTAACCGAGATGGAGCACCACAGCAACCTGGTACCTTGGCAAAGAGTGATCCAGGAGTACGGCGCGACTCTCCGTTTCCTTCGTCTAGGAGACGATGGAAAGTTGGACCTAGGTAATATCGACTCGATCATTAACACTCGCACCAAGTTGGTCTCTATTGTTCACGCTTCTAACTCTCTGGGCACTATCAACCCTGTCAAGGAGATCACGAAGAAGGCCCACGCGGTCGGCGCCGTAGTCATGATCGACGGCGCACAAAGTGTTCCTCACATGCCCGTCGACGTGCAAGACTTGGATTGTGACTTCCTCGCTTTCTCCGGACACAAGATGCTCGGTCCGACCGGCATAGGAGTTCTCTACGCCAAACGAGAAATCCTTGAAGCTATGGAGCCCTTTCTGACAGGCGGGGAGATGGTGCTGGAGGTGACACTGGACAATGCCATATGGAACGATCTTCCTATGCGTTTCGAGGCCGGCACTCCAAACATCGCTGATGCTATCGCCCTAGGCGCCGCCGTGGACTACCTGGATAGCACTGGCATGGACAATATCCGCAGACACGAGGTCCTACTGACAGACTACGCTCTATCACGCCTCAGAGAGATTGAGGAATTGGTCATATTCGGCGCCAAGAAAGCCGAGGAAAGGGGCGGCGTGATCTCGTTCCATATGTCGGAGGTCCACCCCCACGATCTAGGCACCTTTCTAGACCAGCAGGGCATCGCAGTGCGAACCGGCCACCACTGTACGATGCCAATCATGCAAAAACTTGGCGTCGCCGCTACCACGCGAGCCAGCTTCTACCTCTATAACACAGAGGAAGAGATCGACCATCTTGTTCATTCGCTAAAGTCGGCATTGCGATATTTCGGCGATGGAACAGGCTAATCTCGACGACCTATACGGCGGCAAAATCCTCGAACACTGCCGTAACCCCCGTAATCACGACGCGCTGACAGACCCCGACGCTTCGGCACATACGGTCAACCCTTTCTGCGGTGACGAATCGGATGTTCAGATAACTTTGAATGGAGACCGCATCGTAGACGTGGGTGCCCAAGCGACCGGCTGTTATATCAACCAGGCAACTACCTCAATGTTGGCGCAGGCTGCTAACGGAATAAGCCTCGACACGCTTTCCGATCTCCTGGAGGTTTTTCGTAGGCAGATGAACGGCGACGCTCTGTCGGATGAGGATCTAGTGCAACTGGGAGACCTGGCTACACTGTCGGGCGTACTCCGATTCCCGGTCCGCATCAAGTGCACGCTCCTGTCCCTCTCCACTATGGAGGAGGTGTTGGATGCTACAGGCTTCCACTAAAGAGCGATTCAACCCATATACCCTCGACTACCGCCAAGAGCACAAACTTTGGGGAACTAAACACGATACAGGAGGGCATTCCGATACTCGCCTTCTGATCCAATATTTCCATCCCTGTAACGACTGTGACTAACATGGAGACCTCCACCACGGGGCTAACGACTGCGATATTCACGTCCTCGCAGTACCCCAATGCAGTCCATGGACAACGTATGTGGGTAGCCCATTCTGGCCGCTCCCTGGGCAGCAGGGCCTTGGGTCAGTCCGACGCACCTTTCTCTCGCCCCTAGTCTAGAAACGCTACCGATTAGCCGGAATCTCAGCCTCCACTTCGAGCTTTGAATGTCTGAGTAAAATGAGTTTCTTCATTATTCTGAACCACACTGCCAGTTCCTGTTACTATACGTTACTGCACCTTCCCATCAAAAATTTGCCTGGTAAATACGAATGTACTCGTCGGCACCACAAGGCGAATATAAAACGAAACTAATAGATTGCCACACTCACCTGGACACGTTCTCGGACGAAGAGGTGGGGAAAATTCTGGCCAGATCCCACGAGGCGGGCGTCAATACGGTGATCACCGCGGGCACCACCTTAGAATCCTCGGCCAGAGCCGTCCAACTCGCTACCAGGTTCAAGTCAATATTTGCCGGGGTTGGTGTACATCCGATGGACCTTACAGGCTTCGTCGACGAGCAAGTCTACGATGCACTCCAGAACCTCGCGACATCGACGTACAGGGTAGTCACGATTAGTGAGATCGGACTAGACTTCATGGAGGGCATGCCAAGTCGCGAACTTCAGTACCAAGCGTTCCGTGAGCAGATCAGGCTGGCAAGAGATGTGGGGCTGCCCATCGTGTTCCACAGCCGTAGGGCACACACAGAGACTCTGAGGGTGCTCCGGGAAGAGCGAGCCTATGAGGTGGGCGGAGCGATGCACTACTTCCAGGGTGACCTGGCAACAGCGCGCCATGCCATCGACCTCGGTTTCTACATATCGCTGGCGAGACCTCTACTTAGACTGCCAGACCTGCAGAAGATTGCGGCACTGTTACCCCTTGAGAGCATCGTCATCGAGACAGACGCGGCGCCACAGCCGTTCAAGTCGAAGCGTGAGAATTGGACCGAGCCGCACCACTGTCGCACGATTGCAGAGAAGCTCGCAGAACTACGGTGCGCCCCCATCAAACAGATCGAGGAAACCACCACCCAAAACGCCCTGACAATGTTCCCTATAGCACGCAACTAGCAAACACCTAGGAATCCATCTACTATCCGCCGCCCTCCTGCACACTTACGGAGGTTAGCATGATGGCCAGCAAGCCAGAGCCGAAGCAGAACATCACCCATCCGGGTAGTGCCGTCAGCACCGCCGAAAACCAGTCGTTGCCCTGTACCTCACGGACGCCGACGACCCCTGCCGCCAGAACCCAAATAATCCCTACGAAAAACATAGGCGGTCCGACCGTGGGCAGAGGCCAGAGTAGCGCCAGCGCCAGCGGTCCGTAAGCGATCCCCTGGGCCCGCAGAACCTCCCGGAACCCACCATTACCGTGCAGAAATTTGCCACCTAGGACATAAGACGATATGGCCCAAAGAACCCACCCCACCAGCATTGTCATTGCCACCAACCAGAGATCTAACAACCGGTCCGCAAGGCTACCGGCGGTCAAATTAGCAGTTACTTCTCCCACGACTCCGGCCAAGCCCAGACCAAACAGTATAGAGGCCATCAGGACAGTTCCAACGGACTTCAGAATCTCGTCGGGATCGTCCATAACATGCCGGAACGCTTCCCCTCGAAGCCAGGCAGCCCTGACGGCCAATATGAGCATGTTCTTCATCGGCGACGTTCCTCCCGCGCCACAGCGTACAGCGGTGTCGATCCTGAGTAAAGGTCTTTACACACTCTACACCGCAGTTGTATAAACGTTTTTATGAAGTACAACCGACTATGAAGGATCAACTTCTACCAGTTCCAAATTTTTTTCAAGTTATAACCCCACACGTCAGCTTCTCAAAGTCCATTTGGACTCTGTCCATCATCCATCCCTGCGCCTCAATTCAGCTCTAGGAAGCGATGGTGTCCCCCCTTGCACCCCGAACACATAGGGATTCAATCCTAAGGGACACTGATGCCATAATGTTCAACTATACCCAAAGGATATCCCTCCTGGCCGAAGGGGTGAAGGCAGCGGTCCGTGAGACCCAAGGACTCTGGTTTGAACAACGAACCATCAAATTCAGCACGGCCCTAGATGCGCACATGCTATCCTTTGTATTCGGTGAGTTACAGGTGCAGATCACAGACATCGAGATTCTACTATCAATTTCGAACATAGACGCCATTCTGGAAAAATCAGGTGCCTAGAGATCTATCTGTACATAGCAACAGCGCCTTCACGATGGAAGAAATGAGGCCCCTCACCTACATCGATAACGTCTCTACCGTCATTGCGTCTCCCAATAACCCTCTAATGGCCTCTTTCGATTTCTCCCTGAACAACCAAGAGGGAGATAGGTTTGTTGTCAGAGCGGAGAAGCAAGTGCCCTCAGCTATATCTACTAGATCTGACTAGACCACATCTCGACGACATGGAGCAAAAACTATCAGCGTGATTTCAATCGGTGGGTTGTTGTCGAGTAGGATCTTCATTGTGCGCGGCGATAGTATGAGGCCGGTCTACGCCGAGAGCGATGTTCTTCTAGTGAGCCGCCGATCTTCCAAAGCAGGTGGTCCCGGTCGAGGCGACGTGGTAGTGGTCAGACATCCCAGGGGCTCAGGCAGGCTTGACCTCAAGCGAGTCATAGGCCTACCTAAAGAGCAGGTAACCCTCCGTGAGGGCCTGTTATACGTCAATGGCCAACAGGTGGATGAGCCCTATCTCGGCGGCTTCCCATCTTCGATTGGCCTGGCCGAAATGAGCTGGTCACTCAACAACGACGAGTACATAGTCCTAGGAGACCGGCGTTTCCGCAGTACCGATAGTAGGAAATTCGGGCCGGTCAAAGCCTGCCATATATTTGGCAAGGTCTGGATAAGGATATGGCCCATTAGGAGAGCTTAAGAAGGTTCGGGGTGCTGATTCTGGGTGAGTTCGGATTTACAACCAGAACCCAACCCTTAGAAGCTACTTCTGATATTGGCCTAAAGTAGCCATTCTGCGATCTCCTTTGAATGGTAGCTGATGATGAGGTCTGCACCGGCCCGCTTGATGGCCGTAAGTATCTCGATTGTGACCCGGTCCCCCTGGAGCCACTTATTTTGTGCGGCGGCTTTCACCATCGCATACTCCCCACTAACATTATAGGCTGCAACAGGAGTCGAAAATACCTGCTTCGCCCTAGTGATAATGTCTAGGTAGGCAAGGGCCGGTTTAACCATCACGATGTCCGCTCCCTCTGCGATGTCCATCTCGATCTCGCGCAGCGCCTCGTTACTGTTAGGAGGGTCAATCTGGTAGCCCCGCCGGTCCCCAAATCCGGGAGTAGACCCGGCCGCCACACGGAAAGGATCATAGAACGCAGACCCATACTTGGCAGAGTAGGACATTATCGGGATGTCGATGAAACCCGCATCATCCAGTGCGGACCGCAAAGCGGTTACCTGACCATCCATCATCGCCGATGGCGCGACTATGTCCGAACCTGCCTCGGCCTGACATAACGCCACCCGAGCAAGCAACTCAAGAGAACGATCATTATCGACCGCGTCGTTGTTTACTACACCACAGTGACCGTGGACTGTGTAGTCACACAGGCATACATCGGTGATGACCAGCAAGTGGGGCGCCGCCTGCTTAATAACCCTAATCGCTTCTTGGATGATGCCATTAGGGTCGTAGGCCTCGCTCCCCTCGGCATCCTTGGAACTGGGTATGCCAAATAGCAGCACCGCAGGGATACCTAGATCGACTATCGTGGCAATCTCCATAAGAAGCCGATCCAGGGAGAGTTGGTACGTTCCTGGCATCGGCTCAATCTCCAACTGTACATTCCTACCATGGGTGACGAACACAGGGTACACAAAGTCCCGGGTCGACAGTCTGGTCTCCTGTACCATCTCCCGAAGCATCGGCATGCCCCTCAACCTGCGAGGACGCATACTTGGAAAACTACCCATCAGTTCGACTCTCCTCTGCGTAGTAGGACCGGATGGCATCGACTAGTCCATTCATACTGCTATCCACAGCAATTATATCAACATCCAGACCCGCCCCTTCAGCGGTGGCTGCGGTAATGGGACCAATGCAGGCTATCAGCGCTCCTCCGAAGCGATATCTTTCGAAGTCTGTCATCTCAATCAAATTAGTGACCATGGAAGAGCTCGTAAATATGACGATGTCCACGCCATCCTCAAAGGCACGCTCAATCTGGCTACAAGCGTCCCCAGGAGTGACCGTTGTATAGGCCGTGATCTGCTTGACGACGGCGCCCGCGGCCTCCAAGCCCAACGACAAGACATCGCGACGAACCGCAGCCCCCGGAAGTAATACTCGATCACCGCGCTGTACTGGCAGAGCCTCCAGCAGCGACTCCGAGATGGGCTGGTCCGCCACCATATCCGCTACGATGCCGCGAATTCGCAACGAAGTGGCAGTAGCAGGTCCAATTACTGCAACTTGAGTGCCTCCAAACGACCTCGCATCGCGTCCCATGTCGTCGATCCGATCAAATATCGCGTCGACCGTGTTTGCACTCGTGAATACCACCCAGTCGTACTTGGCCAGAGAGATGATAGCCTCGTCCAGTTTGCTGGTGTCCTCTATGGGTTTAACCTCGACGATCGGTACTTCCACCGGCAACGCACCCTCTCGTACAAGCAATGCACTAAGGGCACTGGCCTGACCATGCGCCCTCATCACCAGTACGCGCTTACCGAATAGTGGCCTACAGTCGAACCACCTCAGTTGCTCGCGAAGCCTCACCACCTCGCCTACGACGACCACCATCGGAGATTCGAGACCACACTCATCAGCCTTGTCGGCGATGTTTGATAAGTCACCAACGACCGTGCGTTGCAGCGGGTACGTTCCCCATTCGATGAGTGCCACGGACGTTTTTGAAGGGCGGCCCGCACGTATCAGCGACGCCGCAATCGAGTTGAGACCCTCTCTACCCATTAGCACCATCAGTGTGCCTCCCATCCGCGCCATCTGCTCCCAATCCACTGACGCTTCGGGCTTATCTGGATTCTCAGATCCGGTCACGACAGTGAATGACGAGGCATATCCTCGATTCGTGACCGGAATCCCAGCGTATGCGGGCACTGCAATAGCCGAAGAGACTCCGGGCACCACCTCAAAGGGGATGCCGGCCTCAGCCAATGTTGCGGCCTCCTCGCCCCCACGACCAAACACGAATGGATCTCCACCCTTCAATCGAACGACGCTCTTGCCCTTACTGGCGATCGTGACTAATAGAGCATTGATATCATCTTGGCAATATCTATGTTTACCAGGAACCTTACCGACATCTATAAGATCGGCATCAGGCCGAGCCTGAGAAATTAAGTCGGCATCCACCAAACGATCGAACACTATGGCGTCAGCCGACTTCAGGCACGCTAGCCCTTTCTCGGTTATGAGCCCAGGGTCCCCTGGTCCCGCACCTACCAGGTATACAGTGCCGGGTTCAGCCCGGTACGGGTACGCCATCAGTCTTGATTTCACCCCAGTGTGATCTGTCTTTGGAGCGTTCGACAACAACAATTACTTTCCCACTGCATCGCTATGATAGTCAGGATGGTGATACGTTAACTGGATTAGACGATCTTCCGGGCGCCTTGATCCAGAAGCATCTCGGCGGCATGAGCTCCTGCCAGCACAGGGTCATCGGCCTCGTCGTACATATCGATACGATAGATCTTTGACCCGTCAGCGAGTGCCGCCATCCCAGACACCCGAAAGTGACTTCCCTCGACACGGGCGTAAGCTGCCACAGGTACTTTGCACCCGCCACCAATGACGTTAATGAATTCTCTTTCGGCCATGAGCGAAGCCATACTAGGTCCATGGTCAACGGTGGCGATCATCTCTAGGGTCCGAGCATCGTCCCGACGGGCCTGGAAAGCGATGGTACCCTGCCCTGTCTCTGGCGTGAAACTATCAAGATCCAGATACTGGGTGGTATCCACCTGTATCCCGAGGCGTAAAAGGCCGGCGGCTGCGAGCACTACGCCATCGTAATCAGCTCCACGTGACTTCTCCAGACGTGTGCCTACATTGCCTCTGATAGGCAACACGTTCAGGTCTGGCCTCAGAGCCAGAAGTTGTGCCGATCGTCTGGGACTCCCGGTGCCGATACGAGCAGCAATCGGCAGATCCTTCAACGTGACGCCCCAGCGGTTGACCTGTACGTCACGAGGATCTTTTCGTTCCAAGACGCCAGCCAAGACCAACCCTTCGGGGAGGTCTGGTGCCAAGTCCTTCGCAGAATGCACGGCGATATCTATCTCACGACGCAACAGGGCGTTCTCGATGTCCTTCGAGAAGGTACCACGCCCAAGACTTAGTAGGGGCGCCTCCTTGTCTCGATCACCACTAGTGGTTAACGGGACTATGGTGAAATGGTGGCCAGGGAAATGGATCCTGAACTTCGCGACGGCCTCTTCACTCTGGGCCATTGCGAGCGGGCTTTTCCGGGAACCGACTCGCACAATCTGTGGCGTGCTCATGGACTGGGTCAGCTTAGCTCGCCCCAAAGGTCGCATGTGCACCATCTGAAGAGGGTGCCAGGTCCTCCCACATCTTGCAGTGGCCTTCCACGCACTCGCATTTGGTGCCAAGCATCAGATGTGCCATTAGCGTCATCTTAGCTTCTTCATGACGTCCATTTTGAACCATGTCTACCAGGTCATCCCCCAGGCAGGCCTGCCAGTGGTCTGGCTTGATCCTGAAACCCTTTCGGAGGATCTCGGTTCTTGCGTGCGAGAGCAGCGGAGCCAATGCGGCATAGTCCATTACACGGTGGCGGGAGCCGGTACGGCTGGTACCAGCTAGCTCTTCACGAAACTTCCGAGCGAGAGCAGGGCTGGTCCCTCCAGTAGAGGTAGCGACAATGACATCTCCACACTTGACCACAGAGGGCGCTATCCAGGTGCATAGGTGTGTCACGTCGTTAACGTTCAACGGCACGTTACGCTCCTTCGCCTCTACAGAAACTGCGTTGTTGACAGCGGCATCGCCAGTATCAGCGACGATGGCGATAAAGGCTCCCTTGAGGTCGCCTGCCTCATAGCCTCGCTCAACCCAGGTAATTTCCCCTGCCTGCGACATGGAGGTCAGTGTTTCGGTGAGTGCGGGGGCAATTACGACAACGTTAGCGCCGTATTCGCTGAGCCTCTGAACCTTTTCCTCTCCAATAAGGCCGCCTCCAACCACGACACATCTACGGTCTCTAAGATCCAGGAATATGGGATAGTAAGCTGGCACGATCCCTCCTATCAAAAAGTTATACCGGACCAGACATGGACTCTTATCGAGGCTTTATAAAAATACCGTACGCGGGCCTACGCCCTACATGGTTACTCCCTCAGCAAAGAGGATAAGAGGGTACACAGACACAAGAATTATTGTAACATCGTGCATACTAACGGCTCAACGACTCGGAAAATTCGCACAAGTGTGATGGGAAACCTCGCCAAGCGGAGGTATCAGACCTGGATAGCGCCAAACAGAAGTTAATTACCAATATCAAGGCAGAAATTTCCGACCAACGACTCATTCATGCCCTTGAACGGGTGCCGCGTGAACGGTTCGTCCCTGAGGAAAGCAAGAGTATGGCCTATGAAGACATTCCGGTCTCAATTGGAGAGGGGCAGACGATATCCCAACCTCTTATCGTAGCCCTGATGATCGATGCACTGGAGTTGAGGCGTACAGACCGGGTACTGGAGATTGGCACCGGAAGCGGCTATCAGGCCGCTCTGCTATCGGAAATAGTAGACAAGGTCATCACCGTCGAGCGTATCCCATCGTTGGCGAAGACCGCTAGAGATAGGATGCAAAGTGGCGGCTACAAAAAGGTAGATGTCGTCGACGCCATTCAAGAACTGGGATGGCAACAAAGCGCGCCCTATGATGCCATCATCGTCGCGGCTGGTGCGCCACGTTTGCCAATGGGACTAATTGGCCAACTCATTTCAGGGGGAAGGCTCGTAGTCCCGGTAGGCTCTCGGGACAACCAGGAGTTGACGAAGGTGACACGAACGGATGATAGTTACTTGGTAAGAACTCTCGGGGGTTGCCGCTTCGTGCCTCTAATCGGTGAGGGAGCCTGGCCTGCGTAGTAGGCCGATGTAGTATTTCATGAAAGCGGTGGTATAGTATCTATTGGCACAAACTATTCTTCAAACGGGCTCTCTATTGACTGACTACGAAGCTGTTATCGGTCTGGAGGTCCACAGCCAGTTGCTGACCTCCAGCAAGATGTTCTGCTCGTGTGGATCCGAGTACCAAACCGCCGATCCCAACACCATGGTCTGTGAGATATGCCTGGGCATGCCCGGCGTCCTCCCTGTAATAAACCGCCGCGCGGTGGAGTTGGTGATTGCCACTGGTCTAGCACTGGGGTGCTCCATCAACGCCGATACAAAATTCGATCGTAAGAACTATCCCTATCCTGACTTGATGAAGGGGTATCAGATCTCCCAGTTCGACCAGCCTATTGCCTCCAACGGTCACCTCAATGTCACCGTTGATGGCATCGAGACGACGGTCCGAATTAATAGGGTACACTTAGAGGAAGATACCGCTAGGTTGCTCCATCGCAACAGACGCGGTGACGCATACACTCTATTGGACGCCAACCGGGCAGGTATCCCACTCATGGAGATCGTGACCGAGCCCGACATCCGCTCCCCGGCTGAGGCACGTGCCTATCTAACCACACTTCACACAATCCTCAGGTACATCGGCGCTAGCACCGCAAACATGGAGGAAGGTAGTTTTCGCTGTGATGCAAACATCAGCATTCGGTCGGTCGGGACAAAGGATCTGGGCACCAAGGTCGAAGTGAAGAACATGAACAGCTTTCGCTCAGTGTACGGAGCCTTAGAGTTCGAAATTGAACGTCAGACCGAACTTACCAGTCAGGGTGTACCGATCGCACAAGAAACACGCGGTTGGGTCGACGACGAGGAGATCACAGTAACTCAACGGTCCAAGGAGTACGCCTCAGACTATCGATACTTCCCAGAGCCAGATTTGCCTCCTCTGGCCATCGACCAAGATCTGATCGACCATCTTCAAGAGTCTATACCCGAACTGCCCCAGGCGAGGAAGACACGGTACATGGAGACGTTCGACCTTTCAGACTATGACGCCGGACTCTTGGTGGCTTCGAAAGCCACTGCAGATTTTTTTGAAGCAGCCCTGGATTCCTCCAACTTCACCAAGAACGATAAAAAGATACGAGCCAAAGCAATCAGCAACTGGACGTTGACCGAACTAGCATGGCTAGACAACGCACCCGGGGAGCCTGCAGTCGAAGGTGGCGTCGCCCCTTCACACCTCTCAAAATTGCTGGACATGATCGATTCAGGGGTCCTTAGTAAAGGGATGGCGAAGACGATCTTCAAAGAAATGTACACTACTGGAGAGGCCCCAGGACGCCTAGTCGAAAAGGGTGAGATGGCGCAGATCAACAGTGTGGACTCCATAACGCCCGCCATAGAAGAGGCATTGGCCGGCAATCCCGCTACGGTAGCCGACTACCTCGGGGGTAAAGACGTCGCAATCAAGTTCCTGGTAGGCCAGGTGATGAAGATCACCCGCGGCCAGGCAAATCCTCAGCTTGTCATGACTCTGCTCGAAGACAGGCTGCAGTCGATGAGATAATCACATTGCCCAACAGCTATTCAAGTGGACCTAGTCAACACGACACAACTGTCAAATATTCAGGTTGGGCGCTTTTTCTGCGACTAATGCACATTGGCCTCGGCATAAAGCGATGGCTGTTAATTGGCGGGTTAGGAATCGCGGTATGCGCCATCGGACTCGCCTTCCTTACAAAGAACCTGCTGTCTCTCAACACACCCAATCTGCTCCCATCGCACTTGGAGGGAGTTCTAGTTTTCTCCGCAGGCATAGGGCTTGTTCTGTTGGCAATATACGGGCTCTACCACTCTCTGGGCCCCCTTCTTCTCCGCTACCAAAGCATCAACGAGTTGGCACGGACCGTGTACACCAGACGGTCGTTGGAGCGCGGCCCACGAATAGTGGCTATTGGGGGAGGTACCGGTCTTTCAGTACTTCTAAGCGGACTGAAGGCATATACGGACAATATCACGGCAATAGTCACTGTGGCCGACGACGGCGGCAGTTCTGGGCGCTTGCGCCGTGAGCTTGGTGTAATGCCGCCGGGAGACTTCCGCAATTGCCCGGTGGCCCTCTCCAACGACGAAGGGCTTGTCACCGAACTGTTCCAATACCGATTCAACCAGGGAAACGGGCTTGAAGGACACAGCTTCGGAAACCTGTTTATCGCAGCAATGACCGGCGTGACCGGTAGTTTCGAACAGGCTCTCCTAGAGTCTAGTAAAGTACTCGCCGTCCACGGTAGGATCATCCCTTCTACATGGAGCCACCTCGATTTAAATGCACGTCTCTCTGACGGCACTCATGTATCTGGAGAATCCAATATAGCCATGCAGGGGGGGGCCATCGCCGAGGTGCATATCGAACCTTCAGATATTCAAGCGAATCCGGAGGCCATCAAGGCAATCACCCAAGCCGACCTAATCCTTGTCGGACCGGGCAGCCTCTACACAAGTATAATGCCCAACTTACTCGTGCCCGGAATTATGGAGGCCCTACAGGCCTCCTCGGTCCAAACTATCTATCTTTGCAACGTGGCGACTGAACAGGGTGAGACCGATGGCTTCACTACGTCAGACCACGTTCGAGCACTCCAGCACCATACTTTCCCAACAATCGCTAACTGCGTGATAGCGAACGATAATATGACGGAAGCTAGGGTACCAGCCAACATCCATATGGTGCCGCCGCCCAGGGAAGAAATACCCGATGTGCGCGTCATCACCGCAGATCTAATTGACCCCGAACATCCGCTCCGTCACAACTCGGACCGCCTAGCGCGCGCAGTCATTGACGTGTATCATGGTAGGTAATCCGCCTCGAACATGAGAGCGACGGTAGCTGGCTAACACTATGGACAGTCAAACACTAATACTCTGGGTACAGATCATTATCTCCGTCCTCCTTGTGACGGTGATCTTGTTGCAAGTGCGGGGCCAAGGTGGAGGGCTCTTCGGTTCTGCCGAGAGTTCCTATCGGACCCGACGCGGCGTGGAGAAGGTGCTTTTCCAATTCACCATCTTCCTGACCGTAGTGTTTCTCACGACCTCAATTATCAGTGTTCGTCTATTCTAGGTGCTGCACAGTCCGAATAGGTCCAGATACGATGTATTCCAAGTGAGTTTGATTGACTAAGCCCCCTTTCCAGCCGATTGCGAACTGTCTCGACACCAGAGAGTTCACAATCTTAACGTAAACTAACGATCATCCCGGCTAAGATCAAGAGCACCATGCCCGGACCCATCATAAGCCTGACAACCGATTTCGGCTCTCTAAGCGGCTATTCGGGCACGGTAAAGGGTGTCCTCCTAAGCATCAATCCAACTACCACTATCGTGGACATCTCACACGAAGTACCGCCCCAGGACATCGCCCATGGCGCCTTCGTTCTGGGCAGTGCGTACCGCTACTTCGACCGCACGACAATCCACGTGGCAGTAGTGGATCCAGGTGTGGGAACTTCTAGGCACGCTCTTCTGCTTATCACACCCTCAGGACAGTTCCTCGCACCCGACAATGGTTTGCTCACCTATGTCGTGCTCGATCAGGCTGGGGATGCGAAGCCTCTAAGATCTGATCTAGGATTCATGGAGCCGGCCAAATTGGTCCTCCCAGAGGGTTGTGAGGCTTATTCCTTAACCAAAGAGAAGTATTGGAAGCATCCAGTCAGTAGGACATTTCACGGACGGGACATATTTGCTTCCGTCGCCGCCCATCTCTCACTAGGTACCTCCCCCCATGAACTAGGGGAGCCCCTAGATAACATCGTCGTCCTCAAAGCCTGGTCAGGATCCATCGATGGAAAACACATCAATGGGAGCGTAATTTTCGTAGATGGATTCGGCAACCTGGTGACCAATCTCCGTTCTAACCAGGTACCGACGGGTCAGGTGTCTGTAGAGATTAGTGGAGAGGTACTCCAGGGTATTGCTGGGACCTTCTCAGAGGCCGATGAACTCATGGCCCTTCACGGTAGTCACGGCTACTTAGAGGTGGCTGCGCGCGACGGTAGCGCCGCCACGCGTCTCCAAGCAGGAGTAGGAGACATAGTCAGAGTACTAGCATTGGAGGAGCCAGAGGATGCTGACTAGTGCAGGCATTCTTCAATTCGATAGATCAACGCAAGATTTTCGACAAGTTGAAGAAGTGTATAGAAGAACCGTCCATTGAGCCAAGAGCCTAAGAATGCATACTAGAATCAACTATCTAGTCTTATATTTTCTTCCTAGTATCGTGATAACCTGACAAAGAATGGCTCATCTCAGCAAACACTGCATCCTAGGCTCTATCAGCAGACTGAGACACACCTGGTGTAACAAGAAAGAGCAATGACGGTAGTACCACTAGGGGCGCAACAGCTGCCATGAAGATCATCGCCGCCGTCAAGACGCCATAAGACGCGAACATAGGCATCGGCGCAAATGCCATGATAGCGAATCCAATGATGCTCGTGGCAGACGAGGCGAGCAGTGCACGCCCCGTACCGTTCGCAGTCCTACTTAGGGCCATCACTCGATCCCCGTCTCTCGCCAATTCCTCACGGAAACGCAACGTCATGTGGATAGCGTAGTCTATTCCCACGCCGATGGAGATCGCGGCGATGGTTGCCGTCACGAAGTTGAGACTAAAACCAAACGCATACATAAACGCGTAGAGCCAGGCCACTACAAGTCCTATAGGTATAATAGTCACCACACCGAATCTAATAGATCGCATGGCCACTACCGCAATTAACAAACACGCCGCAACTGCAACCACCAGAGCCTTTTGCAACCCGTCTGTCGTGGCGTCAAGCGCCGCCTGACGGGTAAAAGGTGATCCGGTGAGACCCACCAGTGTCAGTGAAGAAACTTTTTGTAGGCGGGCAATATCCAAGGTCAGTGCATCCCGTGCCGCGACCACTCTGGCCTGCTCTCGAGTGCCTGGAATACCTAGTACGATGGCAGTAGCGTCATTGTCCGATGCCAAGTCAGCTAATGAGAGGGTCCCGCCAACCTGCAGGGCATCATAGATGTTTTGACTAGGGCTAGCCGGCACACCATTCAAAGAGATATACCCGTAGATGGCCTCCAGCCTCTCGCGCGTACTAGGCCATAGATATACACGATCCTCATGTCGGAACTCGTTGGGCGGTGTATCGCCGTACAGTGAGACTCCAGTGGACTCCTCGATACGTGCCATCGCATAATCAGAACTCATAACCTGGTTCAGGACATGGAAGATCGTGCGCGCCTGCAATCTGGTCTCACCGTCATCCTTAGCAACGTAGGGATTTTGGGACAAGCTCGTGATAAAGAGACTAATCGCCTCCAATGAATCAGGATCTGCCAGGTCTCCTTCGATGTAGACGATAGCGGACTCACCTCCGGAATCGCCCACGTACTCGTCGAATTTGTCCAACCCTTTGACAAAGTCTGAGTCTCGCTCAAAAAAGTCCCTAACGTCGAAGCTAGCGTCGAGTTGCAAGGCATAGAATCCCGCCACCATAGTCAGCAGCAGCGTCAGGGGCAATACCACAAGCCGGCGCTGCGCAAGCTGCACGACCAAACCCGCCAGAGACCAGCGACAAAACGGGGGCAAAATACGCCCTTGCTCCCAGATAGGACCCTGCTTCTCACCACGAACCTGTATACGCCATACATCAAGGCGCATCAGAGCCACCGGTATTGCCAGTCCCATGATGATAAAGGCAGCCATTATTGCCAATCCCGCTCCAATACCAAAGCCCACCACCGCCTCGATTGCCGTGGTGGCGTTGGCAAGGAAGGCAATAGCGTCCGTGGTCATTGCCAATGCCAGTGCGCCGATAACCCCACCCAATCCTATCCTGAACGCCATCTGGGGATCCTCAATAACTCTGCTTTCTTCACGATAACGGTTCACAGCGTGGATGACGAAATCAGCGCCCAACGATATCATGGCGATAGGAACAATGAAGTTCAGGGTCGTGGATGGTTTGAGGCCTACCAAGTTGGATAGCCCTTTCAGCCAGATTATCATGAACAGGAGGCCGACAGCTGTAAGGAGGACAACCCTCCAAGACTGCAGGCTAATTCCGACAACGACAAGAACCATCAGGAAAGTCGCGACTATGAATGGGATCGCCGTACCAACCTCGTCTTCAATTTCCAACCCAGCGTCAATGGCCACCCCCCAAAGGTTGTAATTCTCCTGATCTCCACGCAATACTGCCTGTATAGCACGGCTGAAATGCTCCTTGTTCGTCGTCACCAGGTCACCAGTCGTCCCTATTCTCTTGATGCCCCCACCCAGTTTCTCATTGTCTCCCCTAACGAAAACTGCCATTGCCGGAGCAGTCCAAACACCGGTAGCTTCATCATGTTCCAGTCCGTAGAGAAGATCCCCCATCCGCTGAGTCCGCGGTTCGGAGAGCACACGTTGGACCGCCGTCTTCACTTGCTCGTTCGTGGCCTTATCTAGGTTCACGAGCAGTGCTACAGCGTCAGCGAACGTGAATATCCCAAGAACTGGCTCGTTGCGGTCGACGTCAAAGCCATTGAACAGGTAGCTCTGTAATGGGAGGCCCGGTGGTTGAAGTTTACCGGTAGCATCGGCGGCCCTCAGGGCCTTGCTGTTTTGGCTAAGTTCGGCCAGGACAGGCCTGGTCAGTACATTGCCATCTTTTGCCTCAAGCATGAAAAAAGAGCCGTAAAACCGCGGTGGAAGCCGCGAGCCAAATGATTCTTCCAAATCATAGACTCGGCCCCCGGGCGTGTCTGATGCAGTCTCACCAGGGACCATTAGGAACATCGGCGCAATGAGCAAAAGGGTAATTACTACTACGGTCGCGAGAAACCACGTAGATCGGCGGTCCAGTGCAGCAACTATCTTCTTGGATAGTACGAGCGAGTATCCACTCCGCACCGGTGCCACTTGCATCTATGGTCCTTTGCGGTGCCACTCCGTCCCAGTGGGAGTGTCCTCCAAACTATAACCCAGTCCATCGAGTCGATTTCGCAGACCATCGGCCTGGTCGAACAGTTTAGCGGACCGTAGCTCCGAACGAGTCTCGACCAGCAGCTCCAACAAAGGACTTACATCAACGTCGCCCTTCTCCTCTGGAGGGGTGAGGGTCAGGCCCAGGACCCCGGCCAGCAAACGCAATTTTCGTTGCGCCACGGCAGTTCCGCAACCCGCCTCTCGAGCTCGGTTGATGTCCCGAGACATATCGAATAGGGCTGCGATGGCTCTGGGGGTGTTCAGATCATCGTCCATTGCATCGACGAAACTCCGTTCATAGGGCGTGGGATCAAGAGGGGCCGTAGTACCACCCGGAGAGGCTGGCAGGTCCACGGCATTTCGCAGCCGCTCCACCCCTCTCTGCTGAGAATCGACCACCTCATCAGTGTACGTAAGGGGACTCCTGTAATGGGAACTTAGGAAAAAAAGTCTGAGGGCATCCGATGAGTGGCGCACTAGAGCGTCGGCGACGGTGACCAGATTGCCCTCGGACTTGCTCATCTTGGTTCCATCTTGGCGTATGAGCCCATTATGCACCCAAAAGTTGGCAATCTTTTTGCCGGAAAAGCCTTCGCTTTGAGCCATCTCATTCTCATGGTGGGGGAACACCAAGTCTTGCCCCCCTCCGTGTATGTCCACTGTCGCACCCAGATAACCCATCGCCATCGCACTGCACTCAATATGCCATCCAGGCCGACCAGGGCCCCACGGGCTGTCCCATGACGGTTCGCCCGGCTTGTGCCCCTTCCACAAAGCAAAGTCCATAGGGTCTTCTTTCTTGGTTTCATCGACCTCTACCCTGGCACCCGCCATCATATTATCGAAAGTGCGCCTGCCCAACGCGCCGTACCCATCGTGGGCCCTGACTCTGAAGTACACGTCCCCGCCGCCGCAATACGCAAGACCCTTGTCGATCAGACCAGAGATGATCTCTCGTATCCTTGGGATCTCCTGGGTAGCTCTAGGATAAAGATGAGCTCTCTTGATGTTGAGCATGTCCATCTCGCGAAGGTAGATCGCAATGTTGCGCTCCGCAAGCTCAATGATCGATATCCCATCCTCCGCAGCACGTTTGATCATCTTATCGTCGACATCCGTGAAATTCTCGACGTGTTTGACTACGTGTCCACTGAACTCTAGATAACGGCGTATGACGTCAAACACGACGGCCCGCATGGCATGTCCAACATGGGAGATGGAGTAGGGAGTCACCCCGCACACATAGATTTTCACTAGGTCGTCGTCAGGGGTAAGGGTCTCGATGTCGCCGGAGAGGGTGTTGTAGAGCCTCATTTTATAACTTCTATGGTCGCCACGGCCATCGCGGCTATTCCTTCTCCCCTCCCGACAAATCCTAGGCCGTCCGTGGTAGTGGCCTTAATATTAATATTACTACTACCAACGCCGAGGGAGGATGCAAGACCTCGCCTCATCTCGTCCATGAATGGACTCAGCATAGGGCGATCGGCAATGATTGTAGCATCAACATATGTGGCCTGCCAGCCGGCCCCAGACAACAGACAAAGCGTACGTTTTATGAGGTCTCGTCCCTCGATCCCCGTGAACTCGGGAGCCGTCGAGGGAAAGTGTGTGCCGATGTCTCCGAGACCGCACCCCCCGAGCAGTGCATCGATGACTGCGTGGGATAAAACGTCGCCGTCGCTGTGGCCCGATAGTCCTTTTCCATAGGGAATCATGACACCGCCAAGCACCAAGTCCCGGCCCTCTACTAGGGGATGAACATCGAAGCCAATGCCACTCCGTATCGTCACTAAACCGTGGCCGCGCGCACCCGAAGGAGCGCCTCAACGAGCAACAAATCCTCTGGCATTGTCACTTTCAAATTGTCGTAGGAACCCATAAATAACTTCACTCTCCCACCAATATTTTCGACCATCGATGCATCGTCGGTCACATCGGAGACGATCCGGCAATGGGCCTCCACGAGCAGGTCGGTCCGAAATACCTGGGGCGTCTGAGCAGCCCAAAGTCCCGCACGGTCTACCGTCCGCAATACGATACCATCCGATCCCGCAACCTTGATGGTGTCATTGAGCGGCACCGCGGCCATCGCCGCGGATGTCTCACTGGCTGCGGCGAGTCCAACTTCGATCATCATGTCGTCGACTAGAGGCCTAGCACCATCGTGCACCATGGTCCATGTCATGGCACCCAATCTGTCCAGCCCGAGCCGTACGGAGTCCTGTCGTCTCTTTCCCCCTTCACAGACATCAAGAACCTTATCAAAACCGTGCTCTTCAACGAGGCGCTGGCATTCTTCCAATCTGTGTGAAGAGACCACCAATACGATGGACGAGACATAGTCGTTATTATTGAACGTTCTCAGCGCATAGCTGATCAGAGGAGACCCAAGCACAGGGCTTAGAATCTTGTCCACTCCACCCATGCGCCGACTTGCACCGGCCGCAACAATGACTACTCCGAGATCGCGGTCTGTCTCAACACTCTGGACATCTTGTGAATCTGTCATTATTCCCATCACATTGAAAAGGAGGTGCAAGTATAATACAACCATTGCTGGAATGCGGTCCTTCTACTCAAATCCTCCATCAATTAGGACCTTTGAGTGCAAAAGCTCCTTTATAGAATAGCGCTCACTGCCATGAGTTTGACAACATTCGTGGTAGTTCTGATAGTCTTCACTCCTCAAGGGCAGGCCGCATTCCGGGCCACGCTGTTCATCCCCCAGATTCTGCCCGGGGTTCCGATCAAACCTCAGCAGTGGTTTACTCCGACGCCAACACAGGAAGCGATCCGATACCCTCTGAGGAGTGGGGAAGGTGAGGCCGATCTATATCTTCCAGGCGATGGAGACAGACACAGCGCCGTTGTGTTCTTTCAGGGCGTCGTTCCGGGCGGGCGCTACGACCCACGAATCGTGGCGCTTGCTGAAGGCCTAGCACGCTCAGGCATGGTAGTCATGATCCCATGGTTACAGACCCAGATAAAGCAGCGCATTGACCCTGATAATATCGATGATCTGGTGCATGCCTTCCAATACCTACAGAAACTCGACTCGGTCAACCCAGACCACGTGGGCATGGGAGGAATATGTGTCGGTGCATCACTGGCGACAGTGGCAGCTCAGGACGATCGGATCAGGGAGCAGGTGAAGTTCGTCAATTCCTTCGCTGGCTATTACGATGCTGCCGATCTCGCAAAGGCCATCGGGAGCAGGAGTCGGTACAGTAAAGATTACATAGTGCCCTGGGAGCCTGATTGGCTGACTTCACGAGTATTCCAGTACCATCTCATCGACGGCGTCACACAAACGAGCGACAGAGAACTTCTTACACGGCTCTTCGAAGATGATTATCTCGAGAGTCCAAATGATTTTCCAGCCCTTTCCTCGGAGGGCCAAGCTGTATACCGCCTGTTGAAGGGAGTCTCTCCCGAAGAGGTTGACAATGTGATGGCCAGGCTGTCTCCCAGGACAACCGAGTTCTTTCGGGTAATCTCGCCCAGCACGGGCATCCAGAGACTCAAAGCTCGGATGCTGATCATGCATGATCGGGCCGACCGACTAGTGCCATCCGAAGAGTCACGCAGACTGGCAGATGCACTTGGGCACAACTCTAGTACCTACTACACAGAGTTCTCTTTGTTCCAGAGCCAGATCCAGGTGCATGTCGGCGAGTCTCACTCCATCGGCCCATTGGAGTACATCCGGGAGGCTCTAAAGTTGTACATGCACATGTACAACATCTTACGGGACGTGGACTGAGGGACTCTATTTCCAGCTTCGGGCGGCGGGGAGGTCGCGCGGACCTTGCAACTCCTCAGCATGGGTCATAACGATGTTCAGTGTTCCCTCGCGGCGAGAGACGGTACCCCACACCTTAAGTAGAGGCTCGCGTAGTACCAATCGGTAACGATCGTAGGTCTTTGGCCAGACGACGAGAGGCATATGGCCAAACTCGTCCTCCAGTGTAAGGAAGACAGCCTTGGACAGGGGGCGCTGACGTCGTATGACTAAGCCCGCGACCGTAACATCACAGCCGTCGTCCAAGAGGGAAATCTCGTCGCTGGGCACTACCTCATGGCCCAAGTGTGGACGCAATTTAGACATCAGGTGTCCTGCGGGGTAAAGCCCCATGGTACGATACTCCCCAGCCATCTCCTCCCAGTCAGTAAAATCCGGCAGCCTGGCCATGTCCTGTTCAATTGGCAGGTCCAGGGACTGCTGGGACCCAGACGGCCTGTACCGAAGACCAATCTCCCACAAAGCCGCCCTTCGATCGGCTACCAACCCAGATAAGGCGCCCGCTAACACCAGGCTCTCCATCTTTTCGCGCTGTAGACCAGTGCGTAGCATAACGTCTGATAAGCTGGTGAAGAGGCCGCCCCGTTCCCTGGCCTCGATGATCGCAGTGGCGGAGGCCTGTCCCACTCCTTTGATGTTCAGGAACCCCAAGAGAAGAGCCTCACCGGCGCACCGGCCCGCTCCGTGCTTCAACGACAGCGGATGGGATGTCACCTTCGAAGAGGGATCGTTGAAATAATGCCCAGCACCTTGCGGATCTGACAAGCTATAACCAGGGTAAATAATGCACCTATCGAGGCTGATATTGATGTCGGGATTTAAGACGGGCACGTTGTGCCGACGGGCATCCTCCTTCAGGGTTTCAAGGTTGTAGAAACCCATTGGCTGCTCGTTAAAGATGGCCACGAAGAATTCAAGAGGGTAGTAATACTTGAGCCACGACATATGGTACGCCGTCACTCCAAATGCGAAAGCGTGGGATTCGGGGAACATATAGTGCCCATTAAATTTTTTGAAAATGCGCCCGGCTACTTCCTTCGACACTCCGTTCTTCGCAGCCCCCTCCATGAAGTCCTTACGATAGCGCTCAACCAAGGCCAGATTATTCCTACGATTGAAAGTTAATCGCAGCTTGTTAGCCTTCTGAGCACTAAACCCTGCCACATCCATCGCTACGTGGTTGATCTGGTCTTGGAATAGGATTATGCCCAGGGTACGCTTCAATGCACGCTCTTCCAGTGGATGGTCGTAGTCCCAGGATATTCCCTGGGTGCGGCGCTTGATAAACTGGTTTACACCATCGTTGACACCCACACCAGGTCGGACAGCCGCTACCTCACATGCCATGTCAGTGAGGTTGACGGGTTTGATCCTGCTGATGGTCTGCATCTGGGCCGCCGATTCGACCTGAAAAATACCTATGGTGTCGGCATGATGAAGCGAGTCGTAGACTTGTTTGTCCCTAAAATCAATGCGAGAGAGATCAATGTAATGGTCCGTGCGCTCTTCAATAAGCTGCAGGATTCTTTGCATCTGGGAAAGAGCCCCCAGCGCCAGGAAGTCTATCTTTACGAAACCCGCCTCTTCGATGCTATCCTTGTCCCAGTGGCAGATGTAACGCCCATCCATCGCGCTTGGCTGAACCGGCACCTTTTCGGTAATAGGCGACGAGGCCAGGATCATGCCACCAGGGTGTTGGGCCAGATACTTTGGGAAGCCGTCGAGTTGCCGTGCCAAGTCAATCAGGTCTCGCCACACCGGCGCGTTGACTCTGTCACGGAATTCTGGCAGCGCTTTCATTTCCTCGTACAGATTCCCGGCGTGATGAGAATCGATACTATTCGCCAGTTTCCCCAAGTCCTCAGCGGGCAGGCCTAAGACCTTACCTAGGTCGCGGATCGCGCCCCTGATCTTATAGGTGCTAACCATACCAGTGAGAACGGCCCGATCAGGCCCCCATTCCTGGTGTATACGTTTCATAAGTTCCTCTCGGACATTGCGTGGGAAATCCAGGTCAATGTCAGGAACCGTCCCGTCCATATCGTCGTTAAGGAAACGTTCCAAAGACAGGTCGAATTCTAGGGGATCGATATGAGACAGGCCGATAAGGTAGCCAATGAGCATGGCCACGGACGAGCCTCTGCCCCTGCCCGGGAGGCGATTCTCCAACGGTCTTTCAGGGTCACTGAGCCCCAGATCAATCATGATCTGGCAAGCCATCAAAATAATGTCGTGATAGATCAGGAAGAACCCTGCCAGTCCGTTTTTCTCAACCAGGTCCAGCTCTCGTTCAAGCCTCGTGACCACTCTAGAGTCAATAATGTTGTATCTGCGATGTGCGGCCTTGTAGCATAGATCCCTCAAATAAGTCTGCGGTGTGTGGCCCTGCGGAGCCGCGTAGTCCGGAAAATGATATCCTAGGTCTCGAGTCAGATTGAACCCGCCGCACCGCTCGGCGATCCGCAACGTGTTCTCGATAGCCTCCGGACAACCGTCGAACAGGTCAACCATCTCCGCCGGCGATTTGAGGTAGAAGTGGCCGTTGGGCCGGCGTTCCCTATGAGTCTCCTCAAGGGATTTGTTGTGACTGATCGCCACTAGGGCATCCTGCAGGCGGTGGCGCTCCTGAATGTGGTAGTGGACGTTGTTGGTAGCTACGACGTCGGCGCCTAGTTTATTGGCTAGGTCGACGAGCCTTCGATTTCGACGAGTATCGCCCTGGACCAGGTTCTGTTGAAGTTCGATGAAAACACTGTCCACACCACACCAATCCATGTAGGTCCGAAGCTGAGTCTCGGCTCCCGAAAGGTCCCCACTCTCCACTAAATTCGAGAGGCGGCTGTTACGGCAGCCAGTGAGTAGAAGTATCCCTTCAGCATTTTCTGCAATACGAGCAAGCTGCAGTCTAGGATTGCGCCTGTCGCCGTCGGTATAACCATAAGAAATCAGACGGGACAGGTTGGCATAACCACGCTGGCTTTCCGCCAGGAGAGTCAGGTGGGAACCGTCCTGGAGAGTCACCTCTGCGCCGATAATGGCATTCAGATCGAGATCTACGGCTGCCTGGGCGAACTCCATGGAGCCGCATAGATTGTCGTGGTCGGTGATGGCAAGGGCACGATAGCCGAGCCTTTCGGCACGCACCAGCAGATCACCTACGGAAGACGCGCCTTCTTGGAAAGAGTAGTTCGTGTGGCAGTGTAGCTCTGCATACATTTCTTCGTTTTAACTCACCAGCCATGCACGATTAAGGATTTACGGTTCTAAAGTGTTTTCGGGGATCCCTGCCATGCTCCCACCAAAGGACGGGCTAGTCCTTTGGACATCCCCAGAGGAACATACCTGTAACTGCACCACCACGTCTTACGCGCCTCTCCACCTCAATCACAGCTTACCCTATGCATACCCATCCCAGGCCCTATTTAGTATGAACAATACCATCCCTCGACATACCTCTTCGCACTCCTGCCAGTGTGCGTATCACAGAGATCACGAAAGACCGTTAGACTATCACCATCGATCGTGGTGATACGGTAGTAAAGCCTGTGGACCCGTACTGGCCTCCACCACTCATCCTCTATATCCCACACGTCATCAATAGAGGCGACTTCCAATTTGCGTCTGCGTAAAATGATAGAGACGGGTCTACTGCCCTCATCCTCCTTCACTATCACAGGGACCGGGAGGTTTAAGGGTCGTATTCCACCAGCACCTGGCGCCTTTCCGGTATTCTTGACCATGGTTCCATATCCCTGACCTGATATATAGGTGGCCTCGTGCCCAGGCGCACCTCAAGCTGCTTAATAGTCTCTCTTAGCTGTTCCTGTCTACGCATGTCGGGAAAGAGACTATACTGGATACCTAAGTCGCCCGTGATACCGGACAATGTCAGCCTCAAATCCTCCAAGGCACCAGGCACCTCCACCGTCTCCAGAGATGCCCTGATGGCGGAGAGCATTCTCACCTTGTTACTAATGGCGTCCTTAAAAACGAAAGGTTTCGCCCAGGGCGGTCTGTTCAGAACGCCGCCCTGCATGTGCGCCTTACGAATGTACTTACCCTTCAGAATAGGTCGTACCAAGGCCCTGCCCAACAGTATCTCGATGGCCAGTACGATGGATTGAATGCTCGTGGCAGGCGACGGAAAGGTTAGGAACTCGCTCACAGACTCCTCGCGACTATAGGGCACCAGCGGGCTACGATCCACGCCGTTAGCAAGCTCCCACGCCAGCTTGCACTCCGTACCTAGCTGAGCCTGAGCCGAGCCGAGTGACAGTGCCGCCAAGCTGCCTATGGTATGTAATCCGAAGTCGTGCAAGCGTTCCTTATGGTTCCAGGAGATGGGCAGCAGATCTACGGAAAAATCCTTGAGGAAACCTGCCACATCCCTCGGCACCCTAGTAGCACGGCCCGCATAGCTCGCCGCTGCTGCTATGTAGGCCATGAACTTCCCATCCCCCATCCCGATGCGCGGGCCAAGGCCATGAGGGATAGCCTGAGTGAGAGTAGTTATCAGCCT
>CAYLLU010000014.1:0-32248 GCA_964384845.1 uncultured Dehalococcoidia bacterium | reverse complement strand
ACTCGGCACCCGATCAGATGTCCCTAGACCCCCGAATCGATGCCAGCTCCGTTGAGGATATTGTGCTCGAAAAGATGAGGATTGAACACCTGACCTCAGCTTCCCGCGTTCGGATAAGTTTATGACAGGCATTATCGGGTCCGTTCCGCACCGACGAGTGTCCTTGCTAAAAAAGTCTAATTTCAAAAGATTCCAGTACATCCTCTGCCGTGTGGCCGCCAAGATCCCTGTCCTTCGCAGCTGCGGCTGCGGCCAAACTCTCGACAATGGCATAATCACAGACCAAAGCCACATTGGTAGGGAGGCCAACGAAAGGCTCTCGGCCATCATCAAAAACTACATTCCCTGAGTGGGTCTATCAGTAAAATACCAGCGAGTCAGAGGTAACAGTCATGCCAAGACAGGAAGTAGGCGAGCCATATTACAGGGTCACCCTGGACGAAGTCATAGACTTATATGATGCCGACGACACAGTTGTAGTGGACGTGCGTCGCCTAGACGAGTACGAGACTGGCCACGTCAAGGGCGCCTTGCATATCCCGGTGGACGATGTACTCGCACGGATACAGGAATTGCCAACCGATAAGAGGCTGCTGTTCATCTGCGCCGCGGGTGTCAGAAGTGGCCTCGCCTGTGAAATGGCAAGCGCCATGGGCCTCAACCCCGAGAATCTATATAACATCGAGGACGGCACTGGACCATGGATCGACCGTGGCTTTCCCACCAGTCACGGCACCGACACATAGGAGTACTATATTGTCCATCCTAGTAGTCGGGTCTGTCGCGTACGACTCGGTGAAGACCCAAGCAGGGAGCCGTAGGGATGCCCTGGGGGGGTCCGCAACCTTCTTCTCCATATCATCCAGCTACTTCGCACCGGTCAGCGTTGTAGCAGTAGTGGGGGAGGATTTCAGGAACAGCGATGTGGAACTGTTAGAAGGCCATGGCGTGGATGTCTCGGGGCTGGAACGTCGCTCTGGGAAGACCTTTCGCTGGTCCGGGGTGTACGACACGGAAGACTCGAACACTAGAGAAACCTTGTCTACCCAGCTCAACGTCTTCGCGGGATTTGTCCCAAAATTGAACCAGGATCACCGCAGCGCACAATATCTGTTCCTGGCCAACATCGCACCTGAGCTTCAAATGGCGGTTCTTGACCAGATGGAGGAACGCCCCAAACTAGTGGCTCTCGACTCAATGGCCTTATGGATTGACATTAGTATCGAAGCCTTGGAACGGATAATCCGAAAAGTTGACGTGTTATTCCTGGACGAGGGAGAGGTCCGCAGCTTCACCAAACGCGCCAACTTGGTTGAAGCGGCACAAGAAATCATGGCAATGGGACCTTCCGCAGTTGTGGCCAAGCGTGGAGATCACGGTTTATTAATGTTCCACGGTGACTCGGTATTCTCGGCCCCGGCCTTTCCTCTCAAGCGGGTAGTTGACCCAACCGGCGCAGGTGACTCTTTCGCGGGCGGTTTCATGGGGTACCTGGCAGCTACAGACAATTTGACAACTGACGGCTTCAAGCTCGCAGCGATGGTTGGCTCGGTAATGGGCTCCTACGCCGTCGAGAGCTTCAGCATGGAGCGATCAGCATCGCTTACCAGAGAAGAGATTGATGGCAGATTCCGGGCCCTGACCGACTTGACAAGATTCACGCCACTCGGGGACGAGGAATTGCTACCTATCCGCCTTGACGAGCGCACTTAGGCATAATTAATCTTAACGACGATGTCGTAATTCCCTGGGAGGGAGAAAGGAGATTCTCCAATTTGGCAAAAAATATGGGAGATGTTCCCCACATAAAAGAGCACCCAAAGGTGGGTAATAGTGTAGAAAGAGCCTCTTCTGTTTCAAGATAGTCATTCAGTGTTCCTCGCCAGAGGAGTACATAAGGAGCATGGTTCAAGGTTCAATAGGATTACCGCGAGACGCATTAAGATTTAGCGTGTCCAGATATTGTATTTCTTCCCTTTCATCCTATGAGAAATAAATACGGTAATCTCGCCACAAGGCGCGCACTCAGCATGTACAATTGAGCACACATACAAAGGACCCTAGGAGGTGAATTTGGAGACGATTAAGAGCGACATTAAGGATGCGTCCCAGGCGAAAGAAGGAGTCGGACGCATCGAATGGGCGGCGCGTGAAATGCCTGTTGTTCGGCAAATTCGTGAGCGGTTCCTACGTGAAAAGCCTCTTGCAGGTCTAACCCTTGCAACCTGTCTCCACGTTACGTCTGAGACAGCAAACCTGGCTATAACACTACGAGACGGCGGCGCCGAGGTCGCGCTGTGTGCCAGCAACCCACTCAGTACCCAAGATAACGTGGCCGCGGCTCTTGTAGTCGAGTACGGCATCGCAACATATGCCATCAACGGCGAAGATAATGAGACCTATTACAATCACATCAACGCCACTCTTGACCATAAGCCCAACATCACTATGGACGACGGCGCCGATTTGGTCGCCGCGCTCCACTCAACCAGGACAGATATTCTCGATGGTATCGTAGGCGGCACCGAGGAGACGACTACCGGCGTGATACGCCTCAACAGCCTGGCGGCAGAGGGAAAACTGCGCTATCCAATCATCGCCGTCAACAACGCTGATACTAAACACTTCTTCGACAACCGCTACGGCACCGGCCAGAGTACCCTTGACGGCATCACGCGCGCAACCAACGTGCTCTGGGCCGGCAAGAATGTGGTCGTAATAGGGTACGGCTGGTGTGGCAAGGGGGTAGCTATGCGGGCCAAAGGCATGGGCGCCAATGTCATCGTAAGCGAGGTCAATCCCGTGCGCGCTCTTGAGGCCGCTATGGACGGCCACCGCGTAATGACTATGCTCGAAGCCTCCCCAATAGGCGATATTTTCATCACTCTCACCGGCGGGATGAATGCCATTGCACGCGCCCATATCGAAGTGATGAAAAATGGTGCAATCATCGCCAACAGCGGCCACTTCAACGTCGAGATCGAGATCGATGCTCTCGCAGAGATGGCTAAGGATAAACAGGAGGTCCGCCCTCTGGTCGACGAATATCTAATGCAAGATGGCCGAAAGCTATATCTACTAGGCGAGGGGCGACTTATCAACTTGGCCAGTGCCGAAGGCCACCCCTCCGCAGTTATGGACATGTCCTTCGCAAACCAAGCCCTATCGGCAGCATACATGGCCCAGAAAGGCCACACCCTTGAAAGGAAGGTATACCCGGTGCCAGCTGACATTGACCAAGAGATCGGTGCGCTGAAGCTCAGCGCCATGGGTATAACTATCGATAGGCTGACCGTCGAGCAGCAGAAATACCTTGACAGCTGGGAAGTGGGCACCTAGACCCATAACAAACACTTTTGCGGTATGTTTGAGGAATATTTATAGTGTGAGGAGGACCCACCGTGGCGTACAGTTTCACAGATTCTCCATTCTTTCTGTTCACCTCCGAGTCGGTAACTGAAGGCCATCCCGACAAGCTTTGTGATCAAATCTCCGATGCAGTTCTGGACGCACTGTTATCCAAGGACGCTGCGGCTCGCGTGGCGTGCGAGGTCTGTGTCACGACCGGACTTGTCGTCGTCATGGGAGAGATAACCACTTCCTCGGACTACGTGGACATACCAAAGATCGTCCGCCGCACCGTAAGAGACGCCGGCTACGTGGACCCATCATACGGATTCGACTATCAGTCCTGTGGGATAGTGGTCTCCATGGATGAGCAATCCTCGGATATTGCCCACGGCGTCGACGTGGCAAAGGAGATGAGGGACAAGGTTCGAGGCAACGGCAACAATAATGAAGTTCTGGGTGCTGGGGATCAGGGAATGATGGTTGGGTTCGCCTGCACAGAGACTGACGAACTTATGCCCTTGCCGATATCACTATCCCATCAGCTATGCGCGAGGCTGGCCGAAATCCGCAAGGAGAACATACTCCCTTGGATTCGGCCCGACGGCAAAGCCCAGGTCACGGTGGAGTACGCCTATGGTGTGCCCAAGCGGGTCCACACTGTGGTGATTAGCACGCAACATAGTCCTGAGGTCAGTCAATCAGTTATCGAACGCGACCTAATCAAACACGTGGCCAACGAGGTTATCCCCAGCTCTCTGCTCGACACCGACACCAAATACCACATCAACCCCTCCGGCCGCTTCGTGACAGGAGGACCGGTCGGTGACACTGGACTTACAGGTCGTAAGATACTTGTGGACACCTACGGTGGCGTGGCCCGGCACGGCGGAGGCGCATTTTCAGGTAAGGATCCCACTAAAGTCGCCCGCTCAGCCGCGTATGCCGCCCGCTACGTCGCGAAGAACCTAGTGGCTGCTGGCGTTGCAGACCGCTTAGAGATTCAACTGTCCTACGCCATCGGCATGGCACAGCCGACCTCCGTCTCCGTGGAGACATTCGGAACCAATAAGGTGGCTGACGAGGTCATCGTCGCGATTGTGAACAGGCACTTCGATCTGAGACCCGGGGCAATCATCCAGACACTGAATCTGCGCAGGCCGATATACAAACAGACCGCAGCTTACGGCCACTTCGGCCGATCCGACGTGGATCTGCCTTGGGAACTCACCGACAAGGCCTCTGAAATTCGCCGGGACCCCCTCATAACCGAGAGTGATGGAGAGACTAAGATTTAGGCACAAGGGCTGGGATTTACAAGACGTACTCGCCCTAATGAAGTCCCTCCCCCTTGGCGGGGACAGATGTCGATGGGGATCACCTTTTGCCATCCTCAAAATAGGCTTAATCCTCAGTCCTTCCCTTCAAGGGAAGGAGGTTAAGTGATCAGCGACTCCACCCAAGAGCTTAGAGCAATTATGAGACGTGAATCGAGTATCAGCTCGTCTGCGCGGGCCGCTATTGAGGCATGGCTGACCGATCCCGCACTGGAGTCATTTTCAGCTGAGATCGCAGGTCTGATAACTGCACGGAAGTGGGACGTACTTGAAGACTCGTTCTACACCCACCTACGCGTCGGGACTGGCGGAATACGAGGCCCCCTTGGTGTCGGCCCAAACCGCATCAACACACGGACCATCGGCGAAGCGGCCCAGGGACTATGCAGATTCATCGAAAATTACGGCGCAGATGCTAAGAAGGCCGGAGTCCTCGTCGGTTACGAAGCCCGAAGACAGTCCCGTGAACTGGCGGTCCTGTCCTGTGAGATCTTTGCGGCTAACGGCATCCGCTCCTATCTCTTCGACGGTCTGCGGTCCACGCCCGAGATATCCTTTGGTGTCAGGTTCCTGGGAGCTACTGCAGGGGTCCAGATCACCGCATCCCACAACCCACGTACTGACAACGGTTTCAAGTTTTACTGGTCCGACGGCGGACAGATCGTGCCTCCCCACGATGCCATCTTCATGGAGCTAGTCGCAAGCGTCGAGACCATAGAGCGTATGCCGATCGACCGCGCCAGGGATGCAGGACTACTATCCGATATAGGCGCCGATATCGATGACGCCTACCTCATTGCCATTCAATTACTCTCGACTACCGACACCAGATCAGCAGCAGTCGTTTTTAGCCCTATGCACGGTGCAGGCTCTACCAACGTGCTGCCTGTCCTACGGAACGAGGGCTTTGCCGTAACAACAGTACCAGAACAGATTGAACCAGACGAAAAATTCCCGACTGCGGTTGGCGACCTAATCAATCCCGAGTACGTTGAGGTCATGGAGCTTCCGGTACATCTCGCCGAGTCTAGGTGGGCCGATCTTGCCATCTGCTCCGATCCAGATGCAGACCGGTTGGGCGTAGCGGCACGAATATCCTGGGACGCGCCGAAGATCCGGATGTTGACCGGCAACCAGGTGGGTGCGGCGCTCACCCACTACCTATTGTCGCGCCGAACGGACCTGATGCAACTCTGCAAAGACGATCTGGTACTCACGACGACTGTAACGACAAGCCTGATCTCAGACATCGCCGCACGCTTTGGTCTGACCCCTCAGGACGACCTACTTGTCGGTTTCAAATTCATCGCCGAGATCATCGAGGACCTGGGTGACAAATCAAAGTTTGTTTTCGCCGCAGAAGAGAGCCTGGGTTACCTTGCTGGAGATTGCGTGCGAGATAAGGACGCGGCGATCGCTTCCCTACTCATATGCGAGATGGCATCTTGGCTCAAGGACCGCGACATAACAGTCATCGAGTATATCGACGACCTCTACCGTGAGCACGGCTATTATAAGAACGTCCAATATTTGGTGGAACTGCCCGGCAAGAGCGGACGCAGTGTCATGGAGGCCACAATGCTCCACCTGAGGGACAACCCACCAACGGTGCTCGCAGGCACCCCGGTAACTGGAATATCGGACCTGCTCAACGAGTCGACTAGCAAACCTGGAAGTTACAGTATGGGAAGCTCCAAAGACGTGGTAACGCTCTACCTATCCTACGACCGGAGGACCCGCATCACAGTACGCCCCTCCGGAACCGAGCCGAAGTTGAAGATATACTTGCAGCACCGGGCCGATGTAGAAGATAATCTCGACACGATTAAAGCACAGGTGGACATGGTCACCGCCAATCTAGGCGAGGCTATCTTGGAACACTGCAGCAGCAGGCTTCCAGAGGCACTGAGACTAGAATGGGACTGCTCCACTCACAGAGTCATATAACCCTCTATTTAGATGTGACGCGCGTCTGGCGGCAGTGTATAATCGGCCATACTTCCCATAGCGAGCGCCCCATGACAACCAGCACCGCCGGGCCCATTTTGGACAAGAAGCCCCTGCTCATGCTCATGGATGGGCATGCGATGGTCTACCGGGCCTTTCACGCAATCCCGGAACCGCTGAACGTGTCCAAAACAGGTGAGGAGGTCCGCGCGGTTTACGGCTTCCTTTCCGCATTCCTCCGGGCCATTTCAGGCTGGAATCCAACCCACTGCGCCATCGCCTTCGACCTTCCCGTACCCACATTTCGGCACAAGGAATTCGCAAACTACAAGGCCCAGCGCCCACCAGCACCGCCTGAGTTGCGTCCACAGTTCGACCACGTTAAGAGCTTCATGGAAGCTTTCGGAGTCCCAATCTTCGACAAAGCGGGATTCGAGGCCGACGACGTTCTGGGCAGCCTCTGCCGACAGGCGGAAAAGCAGCAGATCGACACTGTGGTCCTGTCGAGCGACACCGACATGCTCCAGCTAGTCTCGAAGTACGTAAAAGTTGTACTTAGCTACAGCGTGCAACGGACCACTATCTATGACATCGCAAAGGTCAAGGAACGGTACGGAGGGCTCGGCCCAGAGACAATCCCCGACATCAAGGCTCTCCAGGGCGATTCCTCGGACAACATCCCCGGCGTACCCGGTGTGGGGTCGAAAACGGCCATCAAACTCTTAAGCCAATTCGACACCATTGAGGGCATCTTTAAGCGGCTGGACGAGGTGTCGCCTCCCAAGGCACAGCAGAACCTCCGAGACAACCAGGATCAGGCCATCCAGGGCAAACATCTTACAACCATCGTGCGCGACCTGTACGACAAATTGGACTTCTCCACGGTCAAGTTCTGGCAGTACGATCGCTCCAGGATCGTGGAGAAGCTCAGCGAACTAGAGTTTCATAGTATGGTCCCGCGCATCCCGGAGGCTGACAAATACGCTCCGCAGTCAGGGAGTCAGATAGCCTATGGAGCGCTCCCACCCGAGGCCCAGAACCAGTTTGCGCTCGACGTACCGATCCGCCACACAAAATACACCGTCGTGGACACACCAGAGACACTGCAAAAGGTCACCGCGCTGTTGGACACGCCACATGGGTTCGCATTCGGCGTCATCACTACCGGCACCGACGATAGACTGACGGGCATTATGCTGACCAACTCCGCCAATGCCGCCTGGTATGTCCCCGTGGGCCATACAGACGGCACACAAATTCTCCTCAAGGATGTCCTACAAACACTGCGCCCTTTATTCGCAAAAACATCCGTGCCAAAGACGGCACACAATTCCAACGTGAGTATGACGGTGTTGCTGAGACTCTCGGTTCCTATCGAGAACCTGATCTTCGATACGATGCTAGCCGCCCACATCGGAGGTAGAAAATCGGTGGACCTGAATTCGCTGGCACTAGAATACTTAGGTGTGGAACTCGCACCGGAGACCTACATCACCGGCACAGGCCGCAAACGAATCACACTTGCCGAGGCACCGATCAGAGTGGTCGCAGACTATGCATGCGCAGAGGTCGATATGGCCTGGCAACTTCAAGACATACTGACCAAAGAAGTGGATAAGAAAGGTGTGCTCGACGCCCTGAACAGAGTCGAGATGCCCCTCGTATCCGTGCTCGTCAGAATGCAGGTCGCCGGAGTAACCCTCGATTCCGAACATCTTGAAGAAATGGCCGACAGGTTGTCCACCGACATCTCTCGCAAACGTACCGAGACGTACGAGCTAGTGGGGCACGAGTTCAACATCGGCTCATCAAAGCAGCTCGGTGAGGTGCTCTTCCAGGAGCTTCGCCTACCGCCCACTAAACGTACCAAAACAGGTCACTCAACCGACGCATCCTCCCTTGAAGGGCTCAAACACCTCATCTATCACGGTAACAACGAGACCGTGGACCCCAAAGCGGTCCAAGTCCTCGATAATGTGCTGGAGTACCGCCATCTCACTAAAATTAAATCCACCTACGTCGATACCCTTCCACTACAGGTCAATCCGGCCACGGGCCGCATCCACACCAAATACCAACAGACAGGTTCCGCCACCGGACGGGTATCCAGCAACGATCCCAATGTGCAGAATATACCCATCAGAACGGAGCTAGGGAGACAGGTTCGTAAGAGCTTTATCGCGCAGCGGGCACCCGAGTGGATGCTGTTAGCTGCTGACTACTCGCAGATCGAGTTACGTATTCTGGCACACCTCTCACAAGACCCCGGACTACTCAATGCCTTCCAAAGTGGACTTGACATCCACTCAGCAACCGCGTCATCTACCTACGGAGTGCCGATAGAGGACGTGACTGCGAACATGAGACGCGTCGCCAAGATCATGAATTTTGGCGTCGTATACGGCCTCAGTCCCTTCGGTATGAGTAGGCAGACCGGCCTCAGCACCGAGGAGGGCAAGGCTTTCACTGAATCCTATTTCGGTCAGTACCCAGGCATCCGGCAATTCACCGACTCTATCAAGAGTCAGGTTAGCCAGATCGGCTACGTAGAGACCATGATGGGGCGGCGGCGTTACATCCCCGAGATCAACTCAAGTAGTAAAATCACTAGGGAAGCGGGCGAGCGCATGGCCATCAACATGCCTATCCAGGGCACCGCCGCAGACATCATTAAACTGGCTATGATCCAGATTCAGCACGAGATGGACACTCTGGATCTAGAGTCGCTGATGATAATCCAGGTCCACGACGAACTCATTTTCGAGGTTCCCCTTGGCGAGATGGAGATAATGCAAGCCCTAGTGCTCAAGTTGATGCCGTCGGCAATGGATTTATCGGTGCCCCTTGATATAGAAATCAAAACAGGCGGCAATTGGGGCGAGATGACCAAAGGACAATACGTTGACACTGTTCGGTAGGTTCACTAACATGTAATGAGCCGACACGTACTTATAGCCTGGAAGGGGTCCCCGACTTGGAGAACAATCCGTCGGTAAGCCTGATGGAAGCCGTAAGCATCTATGTTGCCACTCTGAGGAGTAAGGCCAGCCAGTCAACGGCCCAACAGCACCTGATGAAGTTCGTTCAGTGGTGCGGAGCCGAGCGTCAAATTGTAGAAATACGACCATCGGAGATCGGCGAATACGGTGAACGCGCTGTTGGCTCCACCGGCGGACCGCAGGCCGTGGAACGTCTACAGGGGGTACGCAAGTTCCTCTCCTTTGCCAAAAAGAAGGGACTGACAGACCACAACCTGGCCCAACATCTGAGGGTACGCAAAGGCAAGAGCCACTCCCGAAAGCGTACTGGCACCGCAGAGACCACCGTCGTCGAGTTGACCATCAACGGACACAAGCAGCTTGTCGACGAATTGGAACAACTGAAGAGTGAGAGAGTGCCCATCGCAACGGAGATTCGCCACGCAGCAGCCGACAAAGACGTCAGAGAAAATGTACCCCTTGAGGCCGCTCGCGAGCAACTGGGCCTAGTCGAATCACGCATCAGGGTAATCGAGTCAACGCTGAAGGAGTCTGTGGTCGTAAAGCCCTCCGGCGAAAAAGCTAAAACGGTGCGCGTCGGCACCAAGGTCCACCTTAAAGATCTGGGAAGCGGGCGCGAGACTAAATACACAGTAGTAAGCGCATCCGAGGCTCGCCCCTTTGAAGGTAGGATATCAGACGTTTCTCCCGTGGGCAGCGCCCTCATGAAACGTAGTGCAGGACAGGAGATCCGAGTCGAAACCCCGCGTGGACAGTTAAAGTACAAAATTCTGAAGATAACCTCCTAGTCTCGGATGGCCCTCGTGAAAGTCAAAAGCCGGCCGCTACAGGTCCTTGTACTACTCATGCTTAGTGATGTTCTTTAGAGCTTGCCTAACGCCTAGGGGTGCGCACACTCGCATTCTCGTTCCCAATTATCTTTTCGACCACACTTCGGTGTGACAGGTGTGACATAAGAGCCATGGAAGAGCAAATAGTTAGACTGGTCTTCCAACTCGCCGTCATTCTAGTAGCCGCTAAACTTGCCGGCGAAGGCTTTGAGCGGTTCCTAAAGATGCCCGCGGTACTAGGAGAGTTGGCTGCCGGCATCATTATTGGGCCTTTCGCCCTCGGTGCCGTAGACATGCCCGTCGTCGGCCCCCTGTTCGAGCACGTGCCGGAGGCAATAGGAGGCGAGCACTTCGCCATTCCCGTGTCCGAGGGACTCTGGTCGCTGGCTCAGGTAGGATCCATAGTCCTACTGTTCATGGCTGGCTTGGAGACTGATCTGCGCCAGTTCCTGCGCTACGCCCGACCCGCGAGCCTGGTGGCCCTCGGAGGGGTCGTAGTTCCCTTCGTTCTAGGCGCAGGCCTCACTGTCGCTTTTGGCTTCGCTAACAGCTTCACCGACGTCAAGGCACTTTTTGTCGGCGCCGTCATGACTGCCACCTCTATAGGAATCACCGTTCGTGTGCTCGGCGATCTCAGGCGACTGACCACCCCTGAGGGGGTAACTATTCTGGGTGGAGCTGTGTTGGACGACGTCATCGGGATTCTCGTGCTTACCATCGTGGTCGGCCTCGGCGATACTGGCGAAATCGTCCCCAGCGAGGTCGGTCTGGTCGCGCTCAAGACCTTCGGCTTCTGGCTCGCTCTGACCGGCATAGGGATCCTCCTAGCCAGCCGTATTTCGGCCGTGTTGATGTCCTTCAAGGTCAGCGGCGCAGCCGTAGCGCTGGCCCTCGCCATTGCGTTCTTCGCCTCTGGTCTGGCCGAGAGTTTTGGACTGGCGATGATCATCGGCGCGTTCTCCATCGGCCTGGCGCTGTCGGGAACAGACCTGGCCCACGCACTGGACGAGCCCCTTAGAGCTATCTACTCAGCCGTCGTTCCAATCTTCTTTGTGGTGATGGGCATGCTTGTCGACGTGGGCGCCCTCGGAGGCGTCGTGGTCTTCGGTCTCGTGCTAACGGTGGCGGCAACCTTTGGCAAGGTAGCCGGGAGCGGTCTGCCGGCCCTAGGCGTTGGATTCAACCGGCTCGGAGCCTGGCGTATTGGCATCGGCATGCTGCCCAGAGGCGAAGTTGCCCTGATCATGGCTGGAATCGGCATCAGTAAGGGCATTATCGGCCAGGATCTCTACGGCGTAGCGATACTGATGACCGTCATCACTACAGCGGTTGCGCCTCCGGTGCTCGCACTTTCATTCCGCAGTGGATCCGCTGGAACTCGCACGCAATCCGCCGGGAATGAGGACGATGGCTAGTAGCGCGTCCACCTCGGAGTCAACGGATCTTGTTGAGGAGTTAAGACACCTCGTCGATGGCGAGGTCCGCTTCGACTCCATCTCGCGTTCGCTTTACTCCACAGACGCCAGTATCTATAGAATTGAGCCCATAGGCGTGGTCCTCCCACGCACCGACGAAGATGTCATCGCCGTCGTCGAGACTGCAGCACGCCACAATGTGCCCGTTCTGCCCAGGGGCGGCGGAACCAGTCTAGCCGGACAGACCGTAGGCAACGCCGTGGTCATGGACTTCTCGAAGTACATGCGCCACGTTGTCGAGGTCAACGCCGAGGAGCGTTGGGTTCGCACCCAGCCCGGCATCATCCTCGACGAACTCGACCGTCACATCGCACCCCACGGGCTCCATTTTGGCCCGGACCCCAGCACCAGCAACCGCGGCAACATCGGCGGCGCGCTTGGAAACAACTCCTGCGGAGCACACTCGATCATGTACGGGAAGACCGTCGACAACGTCATCGGTCTCGAAACCGTGCTTTCCAACGGTGATCGGGCCAAGCTGGACCGAGTCGACCGCTCATCGTTGGATGCCAGGCTCCGCGCCAATGGACTGGAAGGCGACATTTTTCGGGCGCTGCGCTCTATCGGCGAGGAGACCGGAGCCGAGGTTCTGCAAAAGTACCCGAACATCCAACGCCGCGTCTCGGGATACAATCTGGACGATTTGGAGAACGGTGGACCTTTCAACATGGCCCGCTTCGTAGTCGGCTCTGAGGGCACCCTGCTAACAATCACCGAGGCGAAACTTGCACTGGTCCCGAATACCGCCTACAAGCGCCTGGCCGTGCTCCATTTCAACAGCGTAGCCGAATCGATGGAGGCCACGGTCGCCGTATTAGAGCTAGCGCCTGCGGCCGTCGAACTGATGGGCTCCATGATCATCCGTCAGGCCAGCGCCAACCTGGAGCATTCTCGTCAGATGGGCTTTGTCCAGGGTGATCCCGAGGCGCTGCTTCTGGTAGAGGTCGTAGGCGACTCCGAAGTTGAAGTCGAATCGAAGCTGGACTCCCTCGACGCCAAGAACCTCGGCTACGCCACTACGCAAGTCTCTGACCCCAAGGAGCAGGCCTCGGTCTGGGCTGTGCGAAAGGCCGGGGTAGGCCTCATGATGAATGTCACTGGACCAGAAAAACCCCTGGCATTCGTCGAGGACACCGCCGTCGCCCCTGAGCGCCTCCCTGAATACGTTCGCCGGTTCGACGAGATCGTAAAGGCCAATGGAACCACCGCGGGCTATTATGGCCACGCTAGTGTCGGATGCCTACATATAAGACCTATGATCGACTTGAAGAGTGCCGAGGGCGTGGAGCGCATGGCTTCCATCTCTTCACAGATCAGTGATCTAGTGCTGGAGTTCGGTGGATCGATGTCCGGCGAGCACGGCGACGGCCTGGCCCGCAGTGCGCTAAACGAGAAGATGTTTGGACCCCTCGTATACAACGCGTTTCGCAGAGTCAAACGCGCCTTCGATCCCCAAGGCATCATGAATCCCGGCAAGGTCGTCGATGCACCACCCATGACGAGAAACCTCAAGATTAGCCCAGAGTACAAGACACTAGAGCTGGCCACAGGTTTTACCTTCAAGCAGGAGGGTGGATTCGCCGCCGCAATCGAGATGTGCAATGGCCAAGGTGCATGCCGAAAGGTCCACGGCGGGACCATGTGCCCGTCATTCATGGTCACACGAGATGAGGAACACTCGACCCGCGGACGCGCCAACGCCCTGCGTGCCGCAATCTCAGGGGCCCTACCCATAAACGCAATCGGAAGCAAACGCCTTCATGACGTGATGGACCTATGCCTGGGCTGCAAGGGCTGCAAAGCGGAGTGCCCCTCCAATGTGGACATGGCTAAGCTCAAGTACGAGTTCCTGGACCGTTACCACAAGACCAACGGATATGGCCTGCGTGAGCGCATGTTCGGAAACATTGCAAGACTCGGCAAGCTGGGCTCCATGTTAGCGCCGTTCTCCAATTGGGCCATGCGGTCCCAGGGCATAAAGGACCTGCTCGAACGGTATGCCGGGGTTGACCGGCGACGCGACCTGCCATCATTCGCAAGCCAGAGTTTCGTCCAGTGGTTCCGCGCCCGGGACGGCTCTCCCGAAACCACAAGAGGCCCAGTCCTTCTTTTCGCCGACACGTTCACCAACTACAACCACCCGGAATTGGGCCACGCGGCGGTCAAGGTCCTGGAGGGCCTGGGATATCAGGTCATCGTACCCTCGACCGGCTGCTGCGGCAGGCCAATGATGTCGGCTGGGATGCTCGACAAGGCCAAGAGCGCGGCGCGGCACAACATCGAACAGCTACTGCCGTACATCGACAACGGAGTCAAGCTGGTAGGGATAGAGCCTAGTTGCATCCTGAGCCTCAGCGACGAGTACCCGGATCTACTTGGCGACGACGACGGCGCCACCAGGGTCGCCGATAGCGCAATGTTGATTGAGGAGTTCGTAGCGTACGCCGCCGACAAGGACGGCGCGCACCTCAACTTCACGAAGCCCCCTGGCAAGGTGATGTACCACGGCCATTGCCATCAGAAAGCCCTCGTTGGCTCGCAAACTGCCATGAACGTCCTTGGGTCGATTCCGGGCTGCGACCCGGAGGAGGTCCAGTCAGGTTGTTGCGGCATGGCCGGCTCGTTCGGCTTCGAAAAAGAGCACTACGATATGTCGATGCAAATAGGCGAGCAGAGCCTGTTTGGCCCTATCCGCGACCTGGAGGACAATATCCAGGTTGTCAGCGAGGGTGTGTCGTGCAGGCAGCAAATCTCGGACGGCACAGAAAGACGCGCGAAACATCTGGTTGAGATACTGGCGGACGCCCTCTAATTTCCTGGAAATACCAGCCCGGAGGTCCAAATGAAGATCACGGCAGTCGAGGCGGTCCCGGTAGATCGATACCTGTTCACCAGGGTTCACACCGACTCGGGCATTGTGGGTTTCGGTGAGTCCGGCGCCTGGGGTTTCCTGGAGGCCTCTGCGGCAGCGATGGAGAAGTTCGGCCGATACCTGGTGGGCAAGGATCCTCTACAGATCGAGCATCACTGGCAAAACATGTACCGGACGAGCCATTTTAGAGGCGCGGCCATCATGGGTGCGTTGAGCGCTCTGGACATAGCCCTCTGGGACATCGCTGGCAAGCACTTCGGTGTGCCTGCCTACCAACTACTGGGCGGCAAGACCCGCAATAAAGCGCGCGTGTACTATCACGTCTACGGCGACACCCGTGCGAAGCTGGTGCAGGGGGTCCGGGAAGCTCGCGAGGCAGGCTTTACCGCAGTGGGACACCTGACACCCTTTTTGGATGAGTCCAAAGGCGTGCCATTCTTCAAGACTCACGCCGACAAGATGGGCGACGCCATTGAAGCCGTTGCGGCGTACCGAGAAGCCGCCGGGACCGGCGTAGACCTGTGCATCGAGATCCACAGGCAGCTCACCCCCACCGAGTCCATCACATTGGCCAAGGGAATCGAACAATTCCACCCGCTGTTCTACGAGGACCCCATTCTGCCAGACAACTTCGACGCGATGGGCCTGGTTGCACAGAACGTGTCGATCCCCATCGCTACAGGAGAGCGCCTCCACTCCATTCACGAGTTTGCGATGCTGCTGGCGCGTGGCGCCGTGCAGTACATCCGTCCTGACGTGTGCCTGGCAGGCGGCCTGACCCACTCCAAGAAGATCGCCGCCATTGCCGAGTCACACTACGTAGGGGTCGTACCTCACAACCCGCTCAGCCCCATCAGCACCGCGGCCTGCCTGCAGCTCGCAGCGTCCATACCCAATTTCACCATTCAGGAATACCCCATCGGTGAACTGGAACCACCCAAGAGCGAGATCGTCACGGAGCCCCTCAAGCAAGAAGGCGGATTCTTGACGATCCCGGACGGGCCCGGGATAGGGGTCGAACTGGCCGATGGCGCCGAGACCAGATTCCCGCCGGTAGCCTACGGAGAGATCGGCGCGCGTCTGGGAGTCGACGGCTCAGTAGTGGACCAGTAAACCGAGATATTTGTTAAGCTAGATATGGTGCTGCGCTCCCTAATCGATACAGGGCTCGGCTTGGACTAGCCAGTCATTTTGGCCTTAGTTTGCTGGAGAAAAAAGGGAGTGCAGAGGGGCCTAGCCTCTCTATCGGGTGAGTGAGGATGTCCCTCACATAGATATTACTTATTCTTCTTCCAAGAAAAAGTACGTGTTGGCCAAGAGTGTATTAACTTAGCCCCCAGAACCTACTTCAGATGGGCGGTGAGCAACGATGCGAGAGGTATTCCGCGAAGCCGTGGAAGAGCTTAGAAAAGGCGAGCCCGTGGTCGTGGCCACAGTTGTGCGCACGAAAGGGTCCACACCCCAGAAATCAGGTGCAAAACTGCTGGTTCGCAGCGACGGCAGCGGCGTGGGAACCCTCGGAGGTGGCTGCGTCGAAGGCGATATCTGGTTTGCGGCGCGTGAACTGATGAAGCGCGGCGGCGGCGCCGAACACCGCGACTACGAGCTAAATGAAGACCTAGCCGCAGAGGAAGGTCTGATCTGCGGCGGCACGATGTACTTCCTGATCGACCCGGTCTACGAGTCTGGAGACTACCTGCCTTACGCAGATAGCATCGACAACGCCTATGACGGTGGACCGGCCGCAGCCCTCGTATCACTGATAAAGGCCGCCGATGGGGACACCTCTCCAACTGGCGCGAAGTTGTTTGTCCGGGAGGACGGGTCCACCGATGGTACTCTGGGCTCCTCTAAATTGGATGGTGACGCCGTCGAGAAGGCTTTGGAACTGATGGCCCTGGGCAACAACGAGTACGTCACGGCAAACGACGGTGCCGAATACTTTGTCGAGGCATTTACGTCTCCGCCGCAGTTAGTACTGGTCGGCGGGGGGCACGTTTCAAACGCAATTGCCCCTTTGGCCGAGACCGTTGGATTCAGAGTATTTGTCACGGATGATCGGGAGGAGTTTGCTAACGCAGACCGATACCCGAACGCCGCTGGACTGATCGTAGCATCACCCGAGGACGCGCTTCCACAGCTTCCGATCAATGCCAATACGTACATTGTTGTCGCAACGCGTGGCCATCGATACGACAACGTGGCCCTGGAAGCTGCAGCAAGGACGTCTGCGAGGTACGTCGGTCTGATGGGCAGCAAACGCAAGACGATTTTGATATTCGAGGATCTGATCCGGAGCGGCCTCCCAATGGAACGCATCCGGCAGATCCGAAGCCCCATCGGACTCGACATCCGCGCCCGTACGCCCGAAGAAATCGCCCTCAGTATCATGTCTGAGGTGCTGATGTTCAGGCTCGGAGGCGCCGGTAATCCAATGAAACTCGAGGACTGGCGGCTTGACCGCATCCGCGATAAGGTCCTCGCCGAAGAGCCCGCAGGCGTCGTCGACTAAATGGCCCTACCAACGGAGGGCTTCACCTCCTCTCCCTTGAGGGTGAGGACTGATGTGAAGGTGATCTACTGCCACTAATCTCCGCCATACTAACCGCCGCCGGCGAAAGCTCCCGCATGGGCCGTCCGAAACCTCTGCTGCCTTGGCACGGCGTGACCCTCGTGGAGTACCAGATAGCAAGCCTGATTGACGCAGGGGTGTCCCAGGTAATTGTAGTGCTAGGTCATGAGCACGAGGCGATAGCCCCCCACGTCTCCGGCGACGGCGTCCACAGTGTGATGAACGTTCAGTATCGTCAGGGCAAGGCCACCTCAGTTAGGGCAGGGTTGACAGCCGTAGACACTGCAGCCACCGATATTCTCCTGCTAGCCGTGGACCAGCCGCGCCCCCCGGCGGTCATTGCCGCTGTCATCACCGCCCACGTCGGTGATGACGCCTTGATCACGTCGCCGCGTTATGGAGGTCGAGGCGGACACCCGTTGATCTTCTCCGCGCGGTTGCGAGACGAACTGAAAACCATAACTGAGGATAGTCAGGGAGTGCGTGAGGTATTCCAAGACCACGCTGACGAGGTCAACGAGGTCGTTATCGACGATCCGATGATACGGCTGGACATCAACGACCAGGACGCCTACGAGGAGGCGCTACGCCTTTTCGGTGGTTAAGAACCCATCACGTCTGAAACCCGACTCGATTCGTTCGCCTGGCTGCCAGCACGATCGCGATAGCAATGCCCACAATCGCCGCTGCGAGTGATCTCCACAGCGAATGTTCTGTTGGTATCGAATAGCTGAACACCGCAGCACTGCAGATGAATACCATTGCAGTTCCCTTCCAGCCCTGCGTGGTCTTGAGGGCGATGGAGAAGCACACGATGATCCTGAGCGCGATTCATACCCAGGATACGATCGGTGGTGTCCAGCCATACGGTGGCAAGTGGATCAGAGCGTGACGCCACCACGCCCTGGGGAACAGGTCATAACTTAGGTGGACCGCCACGGCCAGCGCGGCGCCTGCTACGAATAGCCGAGCGGGGCTGGACTACGCCGTGAACCTAGCACTGCGTATAACAGTAGTGGCGCAAACAGTCCGTGCGTGATGATCGAGCGATGCACCAGAAGATCGGTGCGCTGATCGATATCGGGGAATCGGAAGCCTACATACCCTCCGGATATCAATGCGAGCATGCGAAGAATCGTCGCTCAACCCCCAAGCCTCATGGCCACCTATTACTACCCACCCCACTCGCCCCAGGCGCGTTCCAGGTCGTCGCGGGTGGTGTCGTGCTCCTTGCCCAGGCGGGCTACCTCGTCCACGGCCTGGCTCTCGGAAGCTGTCTGCAGATCCGCTTCCAACTTCGCGAGTCGCTCTTCCAGGTCAGATATGACCTTCTCCTGGTCGAGGCTCTTCGCGACCTCTCGCCGGCGTGCAACCTTGTGCTTGTTCCTTGTTGAGCCTACCCGCCGTTTTGTTGGCTGCAGTTGGGCGATAGGTGCGATCTTTTCAGGGGTAGCTTCCCCTTCGGAAGCCCACTCATCGAAACTACCCTCAAATAGACGGGCTCCACCGTTCTCGACAATGATGAGCTGCTCGGCAAGTAGTGATATTAGCCGCCTGTCGTGAGACACGAATAACAACGTGCCGTCGTACTCCGACAGCACCTCCTCCAAGGCCTCCCTGCTGGGGATATCCAGGTGTGTAGTAGGCTCGTCCAGCACCAGCAGGCTGGGCGACCTGGTCAATAGCCGAGCTATCGCCAGCCTGGTCCGCTCTCCGCCGCTCAGCGCTGACATGTCCTTGAACACGTCGTCGCCCTGAAATAAGAACCTAGCCAGGTAGTTTCGCTCGTCAGCTGGAGGGATGTTTCGTATCTGAAGCATCGCCTCTATCACCGTCCCTGACGAGGGCAGGCCTTCAGCTCCCTGACGATGGTAGCCCACCTCTACCCCGGCCCCGATGTTCACCGAGCCGGCCAGCGGCGATACCTCGCCCAGGATCGTTTTCACGAGTGTAGACTTGCCCGCGCCGTTGCTGCCGATGACCGCTGTTCGTGATTGTCGGCCGAGCTGCATCTTGGTGATGGACAGCAGCTCATTCTCCCGTCCGTCCTCGACAAACCCGACCTTGAGGTCTCGCATGTTCACGACGACCCGGGGTGTCCGCTTGGCCCTGACGGAGGCCACCCGCATCCCTGGCTCCCGTGTATCTGGCGCCTCGATCAGCTCCAGCCTCGCCAGCTTCTTCTCCCGGTCCTTGGCCTGTCGTGACCTCTGGCCGGCCTTAAATCGGTCTATAAAGTACTGTTCTTTGGCGATGAACTCCTGCTGCCGATCGTGCTCCTTAGCCTGCCGCTCCGCACGCTCCGCTCGCTGGGTACGATAAAATGTGTAGTTGCCGCGATAGGTTCTTAACCGGCCACGCTCCAGCTCCCAGAGTTGGCCTGCCACCCGGTCGAGGAAATAGCGGTCGTGGGAGACAACGACGAAGGCGCGCCGCGACTTCTCGAGGTAATCTTCCAACCAGGCGATACCCTTGAAATCGAGATAATTTGTCGGCTCGTCGAGCACCAACAGGTCGGGCTCGGCGAGCAGCGCTCGCGCCAAAGCTGCGCGTGTTAGCTCGCCACCCGAAGCGGAAGCGGCTTGGAGTTTGAGGGTCTTTTCATCCAGGCCAATACCATCCGCGACCCGCTCCAGGCGAGAGTGGTAATCGTACCCGCCAAGGGCCTCGTAGCGTTCCAGCAACTGGGCATACCGCCGCTCCACGCCTCGCCTCTGTTCGTCAGTTGCTCGCTCCACGTCCGTGGCGCTGTTTGCCAGGGAGTCTTCGAGGTCGATCAGGCCGGAAAAAGCCAACATGATCTCGTCGGTGATGGTGCCTCCGGAAAGCGCGCCCGTTGTCTGAGGCACGTAGCCTATTCGAACCTCTCCAGTGCGGTGCATATTGCCACTTTGAGGCTCCATCTCCCCGACCAACACCCTTAGCAGGGACGTCTTGCCACCCCCGTTGGAACCGACCATTCCAATTCGGGCACGTTCAGGAATCTCGAGCGATATGTCGGAGAAGATCTCCAGCTCGCCGAAGGAGACGGTCAGTCCCGAAGCTGTCAGCAGTGGCATAGCGACATCGTCGTTTATGGTGCTCCAAAATCATGTCCATTGTACCAGGGGTATTTTATTGTGAAGAACACCAAAATCGCAGAGTCAGACTATAGTCTGTATCCTCAACGAACTATCTGCACCCTCCGTCTATTCCGGGATCAGTCGAACCTCGTCCCGAAGCCGGGCGAATTCGTAGTGCGACGACGTCCGTGCCAAGGCCGTGAGAATGAGACCCAACAGGATTGATACTACTGAAGCGACGCCAAAGCTGACAACAAGTTGGGTTGCCCAATCGATATCGATGATCCATCCAGTCAGGTAGGGAGCCTCGGTAGTTGGGAAAAATAAAACCCCAGCCGCAAGACCGGCCACGGAACTAGTAACTGCTGCTCCACCCGAGAAGCGTTTGGAATAGAGCCCCCAGAACACTGGGAACACTGCTGCAGCACACACCAGATCCGCGATCAGGAACAGGTATAGGACACTATAGCCCTGAGAGGCAATGAATATTGCTGGCACTATTAGTGTCACAGTTATTCCACGAGAGGAACGCAAGAGGCCTACCGGACTGATAGCCGGCCTAAACTGCGACAGGTCGGTGATAACGACACTAGCGATACCATTGAGCAGTGTATCCAAGCTGGACATCACCAGGACCAGGGCTAGTAGTAGCACTACCACTAGGGTCCAGGTGGGCGCCACCGATTGTACGAGCCAGAACAGGGCCACCGGCGAGTCATCGAGACCAATCCCGCGCCCTACCGCCATGATGCCGAGCAGGCCCGTAAGGATAATCATCGGTACTACGATGGCCCCAGATATGGCGAATCCACGTCGAAGCGACTTCTCGTCACGGGTAGCATACACCCGCTGCCAGAAGCCCTGGTGAAACATATTGGCCGCAAGAATGGCGATAATGAGCGTAATGCCAAATTCTACTCCCGGCCTATGTGTCAGCGACAGGAGTTGCGAACTGTCCTCGCGAATTGGGGTCAACGCGTCTCCAAAGCCGTCCAGATAGGACACGGCGGCGAGAAAGGCGATCAACAACAACGGAAGTATCAGAACAAATTGAACCGTGTCCGTGAATATGGAAGCTCGGAGTCCACCATATGCTGTATAAGCTGCGGTCAGTAGGCCAACTATGAGGGCCGTTATCCACAAATCGGTGCCCGCCAGCAGATCGAAGGCCTTAGATATGCCGGTCAACTCCGCCGATAGGAACACGAACATATAAAAAACGATGACTCCCAGGGTGAATAGGTGCATGGTGGGCCCATATCTATACTTTACATACTCGGTTAGGGAGTGACCTTGGGGCATCAGTTGGCGCATCCGCGGACCAAGGAACACAAACACTAGCAAGGGCGCAGCCTGCCCAATCGCGTAACCAATCAGGGCCACGAGACCTGCCCATGTCCCTGCTTCGGCCGGACTGAGCAGAATCCAAGCCCCAATCACTGAGGCCACCAAAGTGGCAGTCGCAACCCCGCTGCCCGTACTACCACGGGCTACCAAATAGTCTTCGATGTTGAGACTACGCTGCCTAACATATATTACGCCGGCAACTGTGAAGGTCACTGCTACCGCCAGTGTGATCAGAATTGCTGCTGTACTATCGATCACGTTGTCTCCTCCATATAACTCTGGGCACCGTGCCTGACAGCACTTTCCCAATGGGGTTCACGTAAAAAACAGGGGCAAAAAAACCGCCCCTTGGTCTGGGCGGTCAGTGTCGTCCAATTCCGTCCCTCCGCTGGCATTACCCAGGTCAGGTCACGGGGTCGTTTCGAATCAACGAAACCTCTCAGCCTGGCTTCCCAAGCTCCCCCCGAACATTCTGTCTCGGATGGCAGTGTATCGGGACGTAATAGCGATGTCAACCAACACTCTTTGTAGACGTCGGGCTTTACCCCTAGTTACTATAGCGGTACTCTTATCCGCAGGCTATCACGATGAGCGTGGAGGGACATGTACGAGCAACTAGTCGAGGGTGCCGCCGAATTCGGCATCTCGCTTTCAGATATCCAGATGGAACAGTTCCACCTATACCACACGAGAATGGTCGAGTGGAACGAGCGGATGAATCTTACGCGCATAATCGAATGGAACCATGTGGTGAGGCAGCATTTCCTAGATTCGCTCTCTGTGGTCACCGCGCTACCGTCGCTGGCAGACTACCCTGACTCTACCTTGCTAGATGTTGGAAGCGGCGCCGGGCTACCCGGGGTGCCATTGAAGATCGCCTCCCAGGACCTGAAAGTGACATTACTCGAGGCCAGAAGCAAGAAAGGATTGTTCCTAGAACAGGTCATCCGTGAGCTGGGACTACCTGGATTGGAGATGCGAATAGGGCGGGCAGAGGAGTTGGCCTTCGAGCCGGACTTACGGGAGGTTTTCGACACTGTGGTGGGGCGCGCGGTTGCCAAGCTCAATGTCCTCGTGGAGCTAATGGCAGGCTTCTGTAGGATCGGGGGGGTAATAGTGGCTCAAAAGGGCACTACGCCCCACGATGAAATACGTGTCGCAGTCAAATCCATCGAGACAATGGGGATCGAGATGGAGGAGGTTCGTGAGATAGAATTCATAGGCTCCGAACAGCCAAGATCACTTGTAATACTGCGAAAAACCCGTCCGACACCCCAGGGCTTTCCGCGAAGGCCGGGGATTCCCTTCAAGAGGCCTCTGTGAGGACCGAATGATGCAAGTTTTGCTCGGCAATGAGATTAACTTTCCTGCAAATCGTTCATGCGTTCCAGCACGTTGTGATTCACAAATACAACGCCAGCCAGATTTTGTTTTCATGTCAACGATGTGTCACAGGTGACGGAGGTTAGCGAGACAGGAGGCACTGTCATAGGCTCCCTCAGACACCGCCTACTGTCTCTACCTACCTTGCTATCCCTGGCGATAGCCGCCGGCTTCATCTTTATGTTGGCATCGCGGTTCGACCTCGATTGGTACCGCGCATGGGAGAACGTACGTGGCATCGATGTCCGGCTCTACTGCGTAGCACTCTCACTCTATTACTTGAGCTTCGCTTTCAGAGGCTTAAGGTGGCGCATTCTAGCAAGTAATGTAACTATCGACGATATCCCTGGCTTCGACTTACCATCAACCCTTAGATTCTCGCAGCTTATCCTCGTAGGGTGGTTCGTCAACTCGATAGGATGGCTTCGAGTTGGAGATGCCTACAGAGCCTACGGACTGTCGAGCATCTCTGGCGGCAAATTCTCGTCGAGTCTTGGAACGATCCTCGCGGAGCGTGTCACAGACATGGTGACGGTGTTAGGGCTCTTAATCGTGGGTGTCGTGTGGTTCTCTACGACCAAGGAAGCAGCCGATGTCTACTACATAGTTCTATTCGCCCTAGCGATGGCAGCTATACTCGGCGGTCTGCTGATGGCAATGAAGAGGTACGGTCACCGACTCGCCCGACTGCTACCCAGTAAATTGGAGGAAGGATACGCCCAGTTCCAGCAGGGTGCTCTGAGCAGTCTAAAACAGTTGCCCGCTGTGTTCGCGTTGGGTGTGGCCAGCTGGCTTCTGGAGGCAGGCAGACTATACTTCGTAATCAACGCACTTGAGATGACAATCTCCCTCCCCTTAGTCCTCATCGTGGCACTTGGAGGAGCAATACTAAGCACGGTTCCTACCCCAGGCGGTATTGGGGCAGTGGAGCCGGGGTTAACTAGCCTCCTCGTTATTGGCATGGAAGGTAGTGATGCCGCATCCGTTGTTCTGATCGACCGTACGATTACCTATTTAAGCATACTTGTCATAGGTGGGCTGGTATTCCTGACCTGGCAGCTATCGCTCGCCCAGAGGTCAAAAAATGTCCCGGACGATCCCGCCGGCAAACCAAAATCCAAGATCACCAGTTAGAGCTAGAGCGCTCATCAGTCATTGAATTACTAATTATGCGATCATAGCCTCCATACATATCCCTCGACAGTTTCGTCGTCGTCGTCCTGCAAAAAATGGACAGATTGATCCACGGCGCACATCTAGCCATTGTTCTCTGCGTTACAGACCACCACCATCGCAAGCATATCGACTCGTCGGTGGTGGCCCTTGCAGATAGGCATTACCTGGCATATGACTCACCTTCCCTTGGCGCTCTGTTCCAGGCCCACAACATGCTTCTTGTTTTCTTGTAATTGGGCACTTTGGGTGTCTGGTACAATTAGCCCCTGCTAGTACCCTATGGCCAGATGATTCGTATCTGCATTTTTGAATCTATGGAGGAGCCAGAGTGGCAACCGATACAAAAAACCAGCTAAAGCGCAAGAGTCACGTCGTAACTGACGGGCCCGATCGTGCCCCTGCGCGTTCGATGTTGAGGGCCGTAGGACTGAACGACGATGATATGAACAAGCCCTTCGTCGCTATCGGCAATCTGGCCAGCGACGTGACTCCTTGCAACGTCCATCTCGACCGGCTTGCGCGCAAGGTAAAGGAGGGCGTACGGTCGGCCGACTTGGTGCCCTTCATGTTCGGGACCATCACGATCAGCGACGGCATCTCGATGGGTACCGAAGGAATGAAGGCATCACTGGTGAGTCGCGAGGTGATCGCGGACTCCATCGAGACAATAACCTTTGGCGAGAGCATGGACGGACTGGTCGTAGTCGCCGCCTGCGACAAGAACATGCCAGGCGCAATGATGGCTATGGCTCGTCTCAATGTGCCGTCATTATTCTTCTACGGAGGAGCGATCTTACCTGGCAACTTCCGAGGCAAGGATGTCAACATCCAGGACATGTTCGAGGCCGTCGGATCCCACGCCCAGGGCAAGATGACCCTAGATGACCTGCTCTCCATGGAGCGCGTAGCCTGTCCTGGCGAGGGCGCTTGCTCCGGAATGTTCACCGCTAACACTATGTCGTCAGCCATCGAAGGCATGGGTATGTCCATCCCCGGCGCTGCGTCTATACCGGCGGTGGACCCTCGCAACGAGAACATGGCGGTGAGGGCGGGACGCATAGTCCGCGATTTGCTGGAGCGCGATCTAAAGCCCCGGGATATCATGACCCGCAACGCATTCGAGAACGCCATCATGGTGGTACTGTCGATGGGCGGCTCGACCAATTCCGTGCTTCATCTACTGGCTATCGCCCACGAGGCGGGGGTTGACCTTGAGATCGACGATTTCGACCGGCTAAGCCGGATGACTCCGTACCTCTCGGACCTGCGTCCTGGAGGACGTTTCGTGATGTCCGACGTGGACCGAGTGGGCGGAGTGCCAGTAATCATGAACGAGCTGCTGAAAGCTGGCTTGCTCCACGGAGATGCTATAACCGTCACCGGCAAGACAGTGGCTGAGAATCTGGCGGAGTTTAGCACGGCTCCAGACGGCGTCGTGCTCTATCCTGCATCTGCACCGCGTAGCCCCACCGGCGGCCTAGTAATCCTGAAGGGCAATCTCGCGCCGGAAGGCGCTGTGATAAAAGTCGCTGGCACAAAACATCTGAGCCACAAAGGTCCGGCCAGAGTCTACGATGGGGAACGTAGTGCGTTCAAAGCCGTCACCGCGGGTGAGGTCAAGGACGGCGATGTCCTAGTAATTCGCTACGAGGGCCCGAAGGGTGGACCAGGGATGCAGGAGATGCTGGCCGTCACGGGGGCCATCATGGGCCGAGGCCAGGGGGATAGCGTCATGCTCATGACCGACGGGCGGTTCTCGGGTGCGACCCACGGTCCAATGATAGGCCACGTTGCTCCGGAAGCCCAGGTCGGTGGGCCTATCGGGCTGGTCAAGGACGGCGACATCATCACGATGAACGTCGCAAACCGAGAACTGAGCATCCGCGTCTCAGATGAAGAGCTAGAGCGCCGCCGCGCGAAGTGGAACGCCCCCACTCCCAACTACACCCACGGAGTGATGGCCAAGTATGCCAAGCTGGTGTCGTCGGCAGCTAAAGGCGCGGTAACTACATAGTGGACCATGACCTAATTACTCTCCCCCATAGGGAGAAGATGTCCTGTCCTTTCCCCCTAGAGAGAAAATCAGGATTAGGATGTGCCACGCTATCACAATATGAAGAGGGCGTTGAGCACCTCCCAATATCTTGCCCCACACCTCTCAACAATATTGCGCCTCTAGGGAGGGTATCAGGAATGCGCTGGTAGAAATTGCATTGTGGTTTTCTGGGGTCGTGTGGAGCCACTCAGACAATATGCTTGAACTAGTACAGCTCTTGGAACTCGCAGGGATTCTTGTTGTTGCGTGCGCAGTAGGCAACGAGCAATCCTATTGATTCACCGATGTTCCAATCTACATGGTGTAGGTGGTAGGAGCCATTGCTAATATGAGTGGTCCCGATGTTCGTGTCAACGGGTAGTAGTTTGTCCGTCGGTTACGAGATTAACCCTCCCATCGGAATCTGAAATGACTCTCTCCGATTGAGGCAGTCCACGGACACCTAGGATACCAGGTAGAGCAGTTCTCGGAAAAACATCACTGTACTAGTAAGTAGGATGACGACGATTACCCCGCGCCGAAACGTGCGCTCATCGAGTTTTCTCAGGAGCAGACCACCGAGACTGAAACCGATTAGTACAGGCAATGACACAATCAACGTTAGTATTATTCGCTCCTTCGTATACATATCTTTGATCACATAGCCCGCGACACCCGTAGACATGTTGATCAGGAAGAAAAACGACATCGCGGCCCGCAACATCTTACTGGACCAGCCGCGTGCGAGAAGATACAGTACCATCAGCGGGCCACCAATACCAAACGCGGAGATAATAGCCCCGACCACGAACCCCACCAAGGGGCCCAGACGCCTCGAATTTCCAAAGGCGATTCCTGTGTTGATAATCACTGCAATGGCAGTGAACATGATCAAGGCGGAGATGCCGATTCTGAGCAAGTTTGCGCTCATCGTGCTCAGGACTTCGACCCCTAGTAGGGTGCCAAAGAGTCCAGCCACAGCGAGGACGGACATTTCTTTGACCAGTAGATCACGTCTAGACTGGTAGAGCACCGTGGCGAATACGACGATCCCCATCGCGTTGACAATCACCACGACAGTATGTGGGTCCAGCACTAGGAGCATGAATGGAGACGCAGTAATCCCCATGCCAAAGCCAGATGTGCCGGCTACAATGGCACCAAGGAACATAGCCATCGTAGCGACTAATATCTGTACTAGGTCTGGCAAGAGTGCCAAGCACCCACTACAGGCACGTCCCCAAAACCATCATGGAACAGACTGGCCAGCCAGGACGCCGGTACACCGCTCCCTATCGACGGCCACCTTCCCATTGACTAGTACGTAGGGTATCCCCACTGGGTGATGCTGGGGTTCGTCGTAGGTTGCTGTGTCAATTATTAGGTGGGGGTCAAATACCACTAAGTCTGCGAAGTAGCCCTTATCAATCCGCCCTCGCCCTGTTAGACCGAACCGTCTGGCGGGATTATCGGTGATTCGCTGTATCATCTGCTCAAGAGTAATTTTGCCATAACGTCGGCGGAGCCTTCCTAGGAACCGAGGGAAGGTGCCGTACGCCCTAGGATGAGGAGATCCTCCCACCTGAATTGCGTCGCTTCCCACCATATAGTCCGGCCTAGAGAGGAACTCGATAGCATCTCTACTCGTTTGCCGCCAAGTGTTCACGCTGTCGGGAGGTGTGAGCCAGAAGCCCACTTCCAAATCCTCCTGGATAAGCATATGACAGATCGTCTCGCCAAGCCCCATGCCGAGATCGTCTCCGATATCCGCCACAGACATTCCTTCGTACTGAGGGTGATTTGGAAGGTGGGAAAGTATAGACTCGGCGATTGCGCGCTTACCCGTAGACTCTAGGTGGTTTACAATCCTCGCGCGGTCCAACCGATCTGTGAGACGGTCGAGAATTGCATCAGGACCACCCTCAGAGGCCCAACTCGGCAGATTGCTGACGGCAAAGGTACTACCAGTGGGGTACGGATAGAGTTCGAGAGTGACGTCCAGACCCTCCGCCTTGGCAGCATCGATCGGCGCCAGTTGCTCAGCCACCTGCCCAGCGTTTCCAGCTGCAGTACGGTAGTGCGAGAAATGAACCTTTACACCGGAACGACGCCCAACCTCAAGTGCCTCCGGTACCCCTCCGCCACCGAAGCCTCTCTCTGGATGAACGTCGCGCAGGTGGGTCACATAAACCCCACCAGCTTTCTGGACCGGTGCGCATAACGCTACGATTTCCTCGGTTGTGCTCCACGAGTGTGGATGGTACGAAAGCCCGGTTGCTAACCCTACTGCTCCCTGCTCTATGCTTTCTTCCATTAACCGGAGGGCATGTGCCAAGCGATCACCAGTCATTGGTATATCCTGAAAGCCACATGTCTCAAGTCTGATCGCACCGTGAGCCACCAGATAGGCAGTATTTATGGAGGTCTTGTTGTGGTAGTGAGATCTGAAAGCAGAGACGCTGCTCATGTCTAGGCCAGAGGGAGCTCGCCCCAGTATTCCGGCCAGATAGCGACGGTAGACCTCGTAGTTCTTCGCCGATAGAGGGGCGTAAGACAGCCCATCCTGACCCAAGATTTCGGTCGTGATGCCTTGGCGAAGACCCTGAGCATGCTGTGGATCCGTGAGTAGCGCAGCATCCGAGTGCGTGTGACTGTCGATGAATCCAGGGGAAACAGTCAATCCAGCGGCGTCGATAACACGGGCCGCCTGATCCTGTGACAGATCGCCTATGGAAACTATTTTCCCATCCTGAATACCTACATCCGCCGGATATCCGGGCTTGCCGGAGCCATCGACCACGATCCCTCTGGTGATCACCACGTCGAACATTCACAGACCTCCCTAGCGAGCAAACATCTAAATTATGGGGTGCGCCGACCAGGTATGCAACGACTTGCTGGGAAAGCTGGACCTAGGCCTGTTCATATACCGAGACGTGGTTGGTGCTCGTCGCATCGAAGGGACGGCGATCCCAACCCCCCCAGCGGTCGCGCAGTCTCAATCCGGCGAGTCGCGCCATCAAATCCAGCTCCGAGGGCCACACATATCGCAAACGGACAGGGTACATCTCAACACCGTCGTCCGTGAAATGCATGCGTTGTGTAGTCACTACCTGGGTCACAGGATCGTGATTTGTCACGTCTATATTGACATGGTCGGTGTCCAGGGCACCCACGTCGACATTATGCCCGCGTACAAATCGGGTCTGGTCCGGAACGAACGCCTCTATTACAAACACTCCGTCCTCGGCCAGATGGTCGGCAACGCACTGAAAGCACGCAACCTGGTCCTCCTGAGACAGTAGAGCAAAGATCGTGTTGAAGACTACAAAGATCAAAGAGAACTCGGTGTCCATCTCGAACTCGGCGAAGTCCTCTATGGTTGTCACGATATCCTTCCCGCCATCTTTCTCGCGAAGCCGCGCGACCATCGCTTCGGACGCATCTATGCCATGCACGCGGAAGTCTCTGGCAGACAGTGGCAGTGCTATGCGCCCTGTGCCAACACCCAGTTCCAGCACGGTCCCATTGGCGGCCAACTCAGCCAGCACATCGATCATCGGATCGGTCACCTCGGGTGAAAACAGGGAAGCGTGGTTCTCGTCATAGACGTGAGCGATGCGATCTCCATATGTAGCTGGACCATAATTATCCATATTCTCTGCCGTGATCTAGTATCGCCAGCCCTCTTCGGAAAACCAAAATGAATGTATATTTCTGAGAAAGACCTTCAGGCTCTAGGCATAGAAACTGCTCGTCTATGCATATTACCTAAGAGTACAGTGATACTTCGGCCTACTTTTGAATCTGATGACTCCTGTAAAACCAACAGCGAGCGGGCTATCCCTCTATACCAACCTGCTAAAGCACCAATCTCAACTATCAGTCCCTCGGGCTCCACTTGCCTTAGCGCGCGCAGCACCGATCTTGTGAAGATGGAGATCTCGGAGCTGCTCATCGTCCACGTAATCGGGAGCATCGAATAGTGGGTCCGTGGCATTCTGGGTCTTGGGAAATGCGATCACCTCCCGAATATTGTCGATGCCGAGTAAGATCATCATCAGCCGGTCTATTCCAGGGGCGATGCCGCCATGAGGCGGCGCGCCGTACTCCAGGGCATCGAGTAGTTGCTTGAAGCGACTATCGATCTCCTCATCTGTATAACCAAGAACTTTGAAAATGCGCTCTTGAAGTGCCCTCTGGTGGACCCGGATACTACCACTGGCGCACTCCAATCCATTACATACCAAATCGTATAAAGTCCCGATGACCCTCCCAGGATCGGACTCCAGGTACTGAATATCGTCTTCGTGGGGCATTGAGAACGCATGGTGCATTGCATCCCATTGACCTGTTTCTTCGTTGCGCTCAAATAGTGGGAAGTCAACCACGAATGAGAACGCCAGCATGTCGGGGTCCACTAACTCAAGACGTCGACCCATCTCGTTTCGCAGTGCACCTAAAGCCACGTTCGTCGAATTGAACGGCCCTGCCACAATAAGTATCAGATCTCCAGCAGCCGCATCGGTAGCTCGAGCGATTGCCTTGACCTGATCCAGTGTCAGGAACTTTGCCGCCGGCGACTTATACGATCCCTCGACGAGCTCGTCGAGGGATGTGAGGTCCTCGCTCAGCGCAATGTACACGAGGCCCTTTGCGCCCCTAGATTTAGTGAAGTCGACCAGCGAGTCCAGTTGCCTTCGAGAATAACCACCCAAGCCGGGCACGCTAAACCCCTTGACGATGCCTCCGTCTGCGATCGCCGAGTTGAACACCTTGAACTCCGCGTATGCGGAGATGTCCGATAGGTCGGCCATCTCCAGGCCGAACCTCAGGTCGGGCTTATCAGTGGCGAAACGATCCATCGCCTCCTGGTAGGTGAGTCTAGGAAAGGGTTTCATTAGCTTTTTTTGGGGTAACAGGTTCTCCACCATCGAAGTATAGAGCGTCTCGATCAGTTCCAGCACATCCTCCTGTTCTACGAAACTCATTTCCAGATCGAGTTGGGTATGCTCCGGAACCCGATCCGCCCTCGGATCTTCGTCCCTGAAGCAACGTGCGATCTGATAGTACTTATCGACGCCGGCGACCATTAGCAGCTGCTTGAGCTGTTGGGGTGACTGGGGTAGCGCATAGAACTTCCCCGGCTGTAGCCGGGAGGGCACCAGGTAGTCGCGGGCACCCTCCGGGGTGCTCTTGATCAAGATGGGCGTCTCGATCTCCAGGAAGTTGCGTTCATCCAGGAAATCGCGGATAAATTTGACGACTCTGTGCCGCAGGATCAGGATATCGCGCATCTTGGGACGTCGCAGGTCTAGGTAACGGTACTTGAGGCGTACCAACTCGTCGACCTCGACTTCGTCACTGACCTCGAAAGGCGGGGTCTTGGATTCGTTTAGCACAAGCACCGACTCTGCTCTGATTTCTATATCACCTGTAGCTAATCTCGGATTCTCGGTGCCCTCAGGACGGGTCCCTACTTTTCCCGTTACCTGCACCACCCACTCGTTCCTCAGGCGTTCGGTGGCAGCATGGCCCTCGGACACCAATTCGGGGTTGATCACGACCTGAACAATGCCTTCGCGGTCACGCAGATCGATGAATACAAGACCGCCATGGTCGCGCCATCTGTGCACCCACCCCGAGAGCACAACGTCCTCTCCCAAGTGTTCTTGACTTACGTCACCACAGTTCATTGTCCTGAACAAGTCTGTCTCCTCATTCGTCTCGAATAGTAGGATCTTAGGACCATGTCATCGCTTCTGATCTCGGAAAGAGTAAGAAAAAGTATTTTCATTCAAGGAACACCCTCACACTCCCAGAATAGGGGCTTCACTACTCTTCACATCTCATTTCTCGATACGA
>CAYLLU010000013.1:0-32380 GCA_964384845.1 uncultured Dehalococcoidia bacterium | reverse complement strand
CTGATGATGTTTACTAGAGGCACGGAAATTTTGTTAGGTGTTAGGTTAAAAACCTATACCCTCACTCCAAATTTATTGTCAAGATAACGAGATCTAATAGTAGGAGGACCACATGGCTGGTGATGGTGGATTCAAATTGATCAAAGCGGCGAGGATCATAGATGGCAACGGTGGTTCACCTATTGAGAGGGGCGCCGTACTCATCGAAGGTGACACCGTCAGGGCAGTGGGCTCCGAGGAGGCTGTAGTGGCGCCCGAGGGGGCCACGGTTGAGGAGTACTTCTACGAAAATCAGACCGTACTTCCCGGCCTAGTCGATTGCCATGTTCACCTGATAGGCATTGGTGATGGTCGCTCAGGCGATGAGTTGACGATGCTGCCCGACGAACTTTTGACCCTCCAGGCCGCCCGCAATGCCAGAGATCACCTCTACTCCGGCGTCACGACCGTACGTGATTGTGGCGCAAAGAACCAGACTACGCTGATGTTGCGTAAGGCGATGGAGATGGAGATCACTGTCGGTCCGAGGCTCGTACTCGCCGGTCGACCAATCGCCATCATCGGTGGACATCTGAGCTACTTTGGCATGACGGCCACAGGGACCGTCGAGGGCAGGGCAGCTGTGCGCCAGCTAGTCAAAGAGGGGGTCGATTTCATAAAGATAACTGCCACCGGGGGGTCTACCAGAACCTCCGTGGTTGGCAGGCCGTCCTTCACCATGGAGGAAATAAGGGCTATTACTGACGAGGCTCATAAGTTTGGGATTCACGTCGCGGCCCATTGCACCAGCACAGAGGGTATTCGCAATGCCGTCGAAGGCGGTGTCGACACGGTAATCCACGGCAGGCATGAAGAACCTGACGGCTCGATAGTCTATCGACCGGAACTGAGTGAGATGATGGCTAAGGACGGTATATTTGTTAACCCCACACTTCACCAGGGGCGAGAACGTATCTGGCAACTTGAGGAGATTGCTAAGTCCAGGTTACTCACGGAGAAAGAACAAGCCGAAGTAGATCACTACAACAACAGGTGGGAGACCCTCCATGCCTATTGGGCCAAGGTCAGGTCTGACGGAGTAACATTAGTAGCAGGTTCCGATGCCTCCTGGATGTGGTACAAGTTAGGAGGCACTAGCTTCCAAGACGAGATCCTAGCCCACTTCGACATTGGTATGACGCCAATGGAGGCCATTGTCTCGGGGACCCGCGACTCCGCTCGCTCGTCTTGGGTTCAAGACAAGGTTGGGACCCTGGAAGTTGGCAAGCAGGCTGACGTGCTGGTGGTGGACGGTGATCCCTCGCAGGACGTCAAGGCACTGCGGAACGTCGTGGATGTATTTAAGGGCGGTAACATCGTTGATCGTAGTGGCCGTCTTTAGAAAAGGAGAGGGTTGGCAATTTACCCAGATCACTCGGAGTCGAGCAAAAGTGTCTGGGTTAGTGGGAGTTCGTCTGTACGGTTAGAGTTTGCATGGCCTACGCTTGATAAACTTCGTTGTGCGGGGACTCCTTGCCATAACATGGGTCGCGGTAACAGCCGTTTCTAGGTGTTTACGCCTGTACAAGACTATATTGAAGGCAGTGTTGTCGTTGGCTATGTGGCCCACAGTCCCCGGTGTTGGTAGTACCTCTTGTCTTCACTAACGAGGAACAAGAAAAACAAGAGAGATCATCGGACTTAGAAGAGTTCGCTCAGAATAATCTCGTTGGGATCCAGCTTTTCGAACGCCACGGGACAATGCGAGGTGTCAGGTCCTCTCACTCGCCAGCATTGGCAGCCTGACGACTCAGCTAGGCCGGCACTTCTATTGGTGTCAGCCCACAGAATATCTCGTAATCGATCAGCTCCGTAACCGTCGGATCGTCCCCGCAAAGTGGGCACTCTGGGTTGCGCCTGATCTTGACCTCTCGGAAGTCCATTTCCAAGGCGTCTATCAGTAATAATCGTCCGGTCAGTGTCTTGCCGATGCCCATAAGCACCTTCGTGGTCTCGGTGGCTTGGATGCTACCCACCAGCCCCGGCAACATGCCCAGGACTCCGGCTTCCGCGCAACTCGGTACCTCCCCAGGCGGAGGTGGTTCGGGGAATACGCAGCGGTAGCAACCCTGACCAGGGATGTATGTAGTCGCACGACCATCGAAGATTAGGATACTCCCGTCCACCAATGGCTTCCCGCTCAGGTATGCCGCGTCGTTGATCAGGTACCTAGTGGCGAAGTTGTCTGCACCGCTGACGATGACGTCGTAGTCTGCCATGAGAGCCATAGCGTTCTCAGAAGTGATCGGTACTTCGTAAGTGTTCACGACAACGTCCGGGTTGTAAGCACGGAGTGTGTTCTTGGCTGATTCCACTTTGCTTCGCCCTATGTCAGCGTTTTGATGCAGTGTCTGCCGTTGCAGATTGGTCACGTCTACTGTGTCAAAATCTACGATACCTATGGTCCCGATACCTGCAAGGGCCAAGTAGATTGCTACGGGCGAGCCGAGTCCACCTGCGCCGATGATGAGAACCTTCGACTCAAGTAATTTGCGTTGTCCCTTGCTACCCACTTGGGGCATGATGATATGTCGGCCATAGCGCTGTACCTGATAAGGCGTTAGTGATTGTGCTGATGCCATTACTGTCTTCGCCTCCTGACTGTTGGCTTCCCTGAGCCTACTCATTCAAGGGATGCCGTGTCCAGTATAACAGGGTGAGGGGTCGTATAACGGGGGGATTCGTTTCCATTGATAGGTAGTGTCAACCATGTTTGTGTCATCTGGCGGGAGTGTCTTTTTAGGACTAAATGCTTGTCACGTCTACCTATAATTAATAGGATTTTCAAACTCTGCATTTGGATAGCCATTTCACGCTTAATCCATTTACGTCCAACTATGTTCAGTACGAATATACTAACCTACTCAATAGAAGGGAAAAGAAGGAAAATTGCCATACATAGATTTGGGCTTGGTAAAACTACTTTGGAAGTAGGACGTTTACTTTAGGAAAATGATACCCAGCGTAAAGAGGATAAACTAGCCGGTGCTATAATAGGAGCGTCCTTTTAGGGTTGTACTTGAAATGCCCTCTCGGGAGATGAGACGCCTTGCTCTTGGCCCTCGACATCGGCAACACAAATATCAGCGTCGGCGTCTTCGACGATGACGCCGGCCCTGCTCACAAGCCTGCCAATACCTGGCGAATAGCCACAGTCCACGACCGGATGCCCGACGAGTACGCCCTACTCTTATCCAACTTGCTTTCGCTGAAGGGCGTCTCATCTGGTGGCATTAATTCAGCGGCTATCTGTAGTGGCGTCCCACCTTTGACCCCGATATTCCAGGAAATTTGCACAGACTTCTTTGGCGTCGAGCCGATGATTGTAGGTGCAGGGTTGAAGACGGGCGTCAGAATTCTGTACGACAGTCCTCGGGACGTAGGCGCTGATCGTATTGCCGATGCAGTAGCGGCCCTGACTCTCTACGGAGGTCCGGTGATCATCGTAGATTTTGGCACGGCCACGGTGTTCGATGCCGTCTCCGCAAACTCGGAGTACGTGGGTGGCGCTATCGCTCCCGGCATATCGGTCGCTGCAGACGCTCTGTACCATAGCACCTCGCAACTTCGGCGTGTCAAACTGGAGAGACCTTCATCCGCCATTGGTCGTAATACCATTCATGCGATCCAGTCTGGACTTGTCTTCGGCTACACGGATATTGTCAAGGGCATGGTAGCCCGGTTTGATGAGGAGATGGGAGGTGGGTGCAAGGTTCTTGCCACGGGTGGTCTGACCGAGTTATTCGCAAAAGAGGCGGGTATTTTCGACGCGGTGCTTCCGAATCTCACCCTATCCGGCCTTCATATTATCCATGGTCTAAACTCGTATTCAAGGAGTGGCCCTGCGATAATCTTGGAGATCGGAGGGCATGAGTGTGATTAAGATATGCAAGACCCTACGTGTTCTCCATACTTTCGACGGTAGAGTGAATCTACCGGCATTGGCCTTTACCACATAAAAAAGGAAGGGACCAGAATATGCCAACCCCACTTGAAGGATGTTCAATAGCGTTAGGGGTCAGTGGTAGTATCGCCAACTACAAGGCCGTGGAGCTGGCCAGTAAGTTAACTCAGGTTGGCTCCATAGTCGATGTGGTCATGACGCCGCGTGCGCAAGAATTTGTGACTAGTCTCACTTTCCAAAGCATCACACAGCGGCCTGTGACGACAGATCCCTTTGACCCACAGTCTGAGATGGGTATAGACCACGTTGCTATTGCCGAGCATGCGGACATTGTGGTCGTGGCTCCTGCTACAGCCAACATCATCGCAAAGATTGCGCATGGTCTTGCGGATGATGCCCTGAGTGTCATGGTTCTGGCCACAACGGCCCCCATTATCGTGTGCCCTGCCATGGACGGGAACATGTTTGCGAACCCAGCAACTCAGTACAATCTCGAACGACTGAAGGAGAGAGGTATCATAGTTGTGGGACCGGCTGTGGGCCGTATGGCTTCGGGTCTGGTAGGTGAGGGTCGACTCATTGAGGTTCGCGAGATCATAGGTCATATGTGCCTTGTACTTGGTCAGAAGGGTGACCTGGCGGGACGGAAAATTACTGTGAGTGCTGGTGGCACGCAGGAGTCCATCGACTCAGTACGCTTCATTTCAAACCGGTCCTCCGGGAAGATGGGGTACGCTATCGCAGAGGCTGCCAGGGACAGGGGTGCCTTGGTTACAATCGTTGCAGCCCCCGGAGCCTTGGCCGATCCGATAGGCGTTAATGTAGTACGAGTAGAGACGGCATTGGAAATGCAAAACGCCGTCACTGCCCTGTCTGAGGACGCCGACGCTCTTATCATGGCGGCGGCCGTGGCAGATTGGAGACCCCGAGAAACTGCCGATCACAAATTAAAGAGCGATAAGACTAAGGTAATGAAATTTGAAATGGAAAAAACCTCAGACATCGTGGCCAGCATATTGCAAGATAATCTGGTGAAGATCGGTTTTGCTGCTGAGACTGAGGATCTGATAAACAACGCTCACTCGAAGATTGCGAAAAAAGGACTGGACCTGATCGTGGCCAATGATGTGAGCGATGCCGATAGTGGTTTTGGCTCTGACACTAATAAGGTCGTTCTCATTGATGCTGACGGCAACAGCGTCCCTCTCGGACTCCTCCCAAAGTATGAGGTAGGCCACAGGATACTGGACAGGCTGAAGGCACTGCTGGAGTGACAAGAAATGATATGCCCCGCAGCGTTGTGAGACACTCCTGGACGACATGGTCGACTATGGACGCGTAGCGCCATTTCTCGTCAACCTACGGAGTCTTCTGTTGACTATACGTATAGTCTCGGCCCATGAAATGTACTACAGACTTGGTTGATCTATACAGGGGAAAGTGTCTTGTTTCGCAAAATGTGAGGCTCTAGGCTCCCGTCTCTTGGAGGAACATTTCCATGTGCCATGTACCTGATTTGCAATCTAGCCCAAATGGTAGTTCGACAAGATATCTAGGGCAATTTGAGATTCATAATGAGCGCTATAACTGGACGTCCTCCTGCTGCTTTGCCATCGTTGACGGCCCCAGAATTGCCTCCTAAGATATACGGGGTACCCTTCACAAGATCGATGAGGTTCAACCGCAATGGCTGATACTACACATGGGGGGAAAATGTCCAAGGCTTACGATCCTAAGGCCACTGAGTCGCGTATCTACGAGTCCTGGCTTGATGGCGGTTATTTTACCCCTAAGATCGACCACTCTCGTAAGCCTTTCGTTATCATCATGCCGCCTGCCAACGTTACCGGCCAATTGCACATGGGCCACGCTCTTACTATGGCGTTGGAAGACATGATGACGCGCTGGCACAGGATGCTCGGAGAGCCCACGTTGTTTCTTCCAGGCACGGACCACGCGGGTATAGCTACCCAAGTTGTTGTCGAGCGCATGTTGGCTGTTGACAACCTGACCAGGCATGATCTGGGTAGGGACGCTTTTGTCAAGAAAGTCTGGGAATGGGTCGATCTTTACGGGAGTAAGATCTACGAGCAGATCAAGCGGCTTGGAGCCTCGTGTGACTGGACGCGCCAGGCCTTCACTTTGGATGATGGCCCCAGTGTAGCGGTACGCACTACCTTTGTGAACTTGTACAAGAAAGGAATGATTTATCGTGGCGAGCGCATCGTAAATTGGTGTCCTCGCTGTACCACTGCCCTTTCCGATCTTGAGGTGAAGCACCACGAGGAGGACGCTAGTCTGTACCATATCAGGTATCGGATGGAAGATGGCAAAGGAGAACTTGTCATCGCCACCACCCGCCCCGAAACGCTCTTGGCTGACACTGCAGTGGCGGTGAACCCAGACGATGATCGTTACGCTACTTTTGTAGGTAAGGGAGCGCTTCAACCTATATTGGGTAGGGTGATACCCGTCGTGTCCGACGACGCCGTTGACCCGGAGTTCGGTACGGGTGCTCTCAAGGTTACTCCCGGTCATGACCCGTTGGATTTCGAGATTGGTGAGCGCCACGACTTGCCCATCATCAACATATTGAATTCCGACGGGACGATGAACGAGAACGCCACTCATTACCGAGGGCTGGATCGCCTAGATGTACGAAGTAAGATCGTAGAGGAGTTGGACCAACTAGGGCTGCTGGTAAAGATCGATCCTTATCGCCATTCCGTGGGGCATTGCGACCGGTGTGACCACGTCGTCGAACCCATTGTTAGCATGCAGTGGTATATGAGAATGGCTGAGCTGGCGAAACCTGCGATTAAAGCGGTCGAAAGCGGTCGCATTCGAGTTGTCCCTGAGCGATTTACTAAGGTCTACTACAACTGGCTGTACAACATCAGGGACTGGTCCATCAGTCGCCAGCTTTGGTGGGGTCACCGTATTCCGGCATGGTACTGCCAAGACTGCGATGCTGTCATTGTGGAACTTTCGGATCCGGTCTCGTGCGACCAGTGTGATTCTTCCAATCTAGAGCACGATCCTGATGTACTGGACACCTGGTTCAGTTCGGCGCTCTGGCCTCACTCGACGTTAGGTTGGCCCAACCAGACCGAAGATCTGGACTACTTCTATCCGAGTTCGGTACTTGAGACGGGGCACGATATCTTGTTCTTTTGGGTCGCTAGGATGATCATGACGGGCATCGAGAATGCCGGAGATATCCCCTTCGATAACGTCTACTTGCACGGGATGGTCCTCGATCCTTCTGGCATCAAGATGAGCAAGGTCAAGGGTAATGTGCTCGATCCGTTGGAACTGATTGATATGTATGGAGCAGACGCCTTACGCTTTGCCCTTACCACGGGCAACTCGCCGGGTAGCGACATGCGACTCAACGAGTCAAAGATGGAGGCGAGCCGCAATTTCGCAAATAAGCTTTGGAATGCGGCGCGTTTCACGATGACTAACATTGAACGTGCCGATAATGCGGCAACATGGAGTTGGCCACCTACTCCCACACACCTGGAGGACCGCTGGATTGTTGCCCGTCTGCAGGCCACGGTATCCAATGTTGACCAATATATGAAGGAATACCAGTTCGGTGAGGCCCAACGGCAGATACACGATTTCCTGTGGGGGGAGTATTGCGACTGGTATCTGGAGATGTCGAAGGTGAGGATGTATGCCGGGGACGATTCGCCGTTGCCGTTCCTGGCTTATGTTCTGGAGCAGACTCTACGCCTGCTTCACCCATTCATGCCATTCATAACCGAGGATATTTGGAGGAGCCTCACTACAATCCTGCCAGCCAGTTACGAGGCACCTAGTGCACTGATTGTAGCACCATACCCTGTCGCCGACCATGCACTGGAGGACCCTAAGGCTGAGTCTGACGTTGGTGCGGTGATTGAGATTGTGCGGGCCATCCGGAATCTGCGGGCCGAGATCAGGATAGAGGCCAACCGCAAGATCACGGCTATCATCGATGCGCCCGAACTGGGCGAAGTGATAGAATTTGAGGGCGCGGCGATAGCGGCGCTAGCGCAGATCGAACCCATCACCATGGCATTGGATTCCGCATCCGATGGAGTCGTCAATAGCGACAGCATTTCGCTCATTTTGTCGCGAGGCACTGTAACTGTTCCGTTGGAGGGTGTAGTGGACTTGGGTCGAGAGAAGACGCGCTTGGCCGAGGAACTAGCGCAGATAGATGCCGGGGTTCAGCGTCTATCGATACGCTTGGCCAAGGCTGATTTCCTCTCCAAGGCACCACCTGAAGTAGTGGATAAGGAACGCTCGCGGCTGAGCGAACTGGAGGACAGGCGCTACAGGGTGGCCGAGACGCTCTCACGTTTGGGTGGCTAGTGTCACGGCGCCTGGGATAGTCACACCGGGGTCCTCTCTTGAGTCTTGCGAGTCTTGACGCTGGTCATATATTCCAACATTTGAAGACCTTTTCGTGTGTCGCTGGCGGTGCGAGACTTATCAGATGATTTGAGGCGGTACTTGAACAGCCAGTACGTGAATCCCCTGGAATCTCCGACGCTAATCGAATTGGTTTTCACTGTCTTGCCGGTCTCCATTCGGAACCTATTCATTAGTGAGGTGCCAGAATCGCGGTATAGTCTGGCGAATGCCTGCTCCGAGGCATCAGAAACGTACAGAATTCCATTACTGGTGTATTGCTTGAGCACCTCCATCTCTGTTGCCAAGAGCAAGGCCTCCTCCACGGTTACGCCGTAGTAAAAATTGAGGTATCCACGGTATCTGTCCACTCCCAAGAGCTTCTTGATCTTGCTTTTATCAAACGACGTGGGCAGGTGGCCAGCAAACAGCAGATCTTCGATCTCTAATTGTGGTATCTGACCGGGGACCTCGTCGTAGAGGCGCTCGGCCAATACGAGCCAGTCGAAGGCCTCACCTCCAATCAAGTAGTGATATGTACGATCTCTGTGCGTTTCGTAGGGCAAAGTCCAAAGAGCCATTGTTTCGAAAAAAGCAGTGGGCCAGTCTAATCCGTGCTCCAGTGAGTGTTTCAGGTGTCCGATGGAGCTATGGCAGGATTCACGACTTGTACCGGGGACTCTTTCGGTGCTGTCATACATATGATTGCAAAACCCAGAGATGTCGCGCTTTTTAGACTCCCAGTAAGTATTAGATCCCGTGGCAACGCTTGTATTTCTTGCCACTGTCACAGGGACAGGGATCGTTTCTCCCTACCTTGCTTACGCCCACAGCCTCAGGGGAACGTGGTTGGTTCCCCCGGGCCTTTGCCATGATGCTCCTGCCCTCGGAGACTTTTCGAGATCTCCGAATGTTCCCGTTGGTGGAGGGAGGGCCTGTGTTGACACGATATATCGTGTGGACGATGTCGTAGTGGATACGATCCTTGAGGGCCTCGAACATTTCCATGCCCTCCCTCTTGTACATGACCAGAGGGTCGCGCTGGCCATAGGCATGAAGTCCGATACCCTGCCTCAGGTTCTCCATCGCTGTCAGATGCGGAACCCAATTGGCGTCGATGGTGCGCAACATAACTTCGCGCTCTGCCATTCTCATCAGTTCGGGGCCTAGGTTGGTCTCATATTTCTCATACAGTGCCTCTGCCTGAACCATGATCTGCTCCGAGATTTCTTCCTGGTCCATCTCGGCAACAAGATCGGGGTCAGCTAAGTCACCGTCGATTGGAAAGATGGAGAGAAGTTCTCCAAGGAGTGCGTCGACATCCCAGTCCTCAGGGGCGACGCTATCTAGGTGTCTCGAAAGAACATCTGGAAGCTCGGTCCTGCTCATCTCCTGGATATTAGCCTTGAGATTTGCCCCGTTGAGCACCTTGTTGCGCTCCTCATAGATGACGGTCCTATGAGTATTTATCACGTCGTCGTACTCGACGAGTTGTTTGCGGGTGTCAAAGTGGAACGCTTCGACCTTGACCTGAGCACCCTCGATGGACTTGCTGATCATCTTGTTCTCAAGAGGTTCGCTCGAATCCATTCCTGCCCAATTCATCACAGCTTGGATCTTGTCGCCGCCGAACCGGCGCATGAGGCTGTCATCCAGGGCTACGTAGAACCGCGTGCTACCCGAATCCCCCTGGCGTCCTGATCGGCCTCGTAGCTGGTTATCGATGCGCCTGGCCTCGTGGCGTTCAGTCCCGATTATGTGGAGACCGCCTACGTCAACTACTTTGCGGTGCTCCTCTTCCCAACGCTCGGGAGAGATATCGATGGCATCCGGGTTACCGCCTAGGACAATGTCCGTACCCCGCCCCGCCATGTTCGTGGCTACCGTCACTGCGCCGAGTCTGCCCGCTTCGGCGATGATTGCCGCCTCACGCTCGTGCTGCTTTGCATTCAGTACCTGATGAGGGATCCCTTTTTTTTGTAGACGCTCGCTGAGTACCTCGGACTTAGCGATATCTGTCGTGCCTACAAGCACCGGCTGTCCCTTCTTATGGTGCTCTTCAATGGCATCGATAACTGCCTGATATTTGGCTTTTTGATCGCTAAATATATGGTCGATGGAGTCCTCTCGAGCCATCGGCACGTTTGTAGGGATATCCACTACATCCAGTTTGTAGATTTTCCAGAACTCCTCAGCCTCCGTTATTGCCGTGCCGGTCATGCCAGATAATTTTGTGTAAAGACGGAAGTAGTTTTGGAGCGTTATTGTGGCGTAGGTGATACTTTCCCGCTGGATGGTGAGCGATTCTTTTGCCTCAAGTGCTTGGTGGAGACCATCGGAGAAGCGCCGCCCAGGCATCTGACGTCCGGTAAACTCGTCGACGATGACCACCTCGCCGTTCCTGACGATGTACTCCTTATCACGCTCGAAGAGGGCTCGTGCCTTCAGTGCATTTTCTAGAAAGTGAACCAACCGGATGTTCGAAGGGTCGTACAGGTTCTCGACGTTTAGTAGCTTCTCCAACTTGCTCATGCCTTCGGGCGTAAGTGTAACTGCGCGGTGCTTTTCATCTATGACGTAATCGTCGCCGTGGACCAGGCTAGGCACCATCTTGGCGAATCTGATGTATTCCTTGGTCGATTCTTCAGCTGGGCCGCTGATTATCAACGGTGTCCTCGCCTCGTCGATTAGAATATTATCGACCTCGTCTACGATCGCGAAGACGGGCTCTCGCTGAACCCGCTGGGATAGATCTACGACCATGTTGTCACGTAGATAGTCGAAGCCGAAATCGTTGTTCGTGCCGTAGGTGATATCGGCCGTGTAAGCCTCTCGTCGGCTCACGTCGCGTAGTCGATCCATCCCGGGATTCTCATCTGCGACTGGGTCGAACATCTGGGACGAGTCGCCTTGCAAGACGCCGGTTGTTAAGCCAAGCATGTGGTACACTGCGCCCATCCACTGGGCGTCTCGGCGAGCCAAGTAGTCGTTCACGGTGACGATATGGACGCCCTTGCCCTGTAGTCCGTTCAGATAAGCTGGTAGAGTTGCTACGAGGGTCTTGCCCTCGCCTGTCCTCATCTCGGCGATTTTACCCTGGTGAAGCACGATGCCTCCGACGAGCTGTACGTCGTAGTGGCGTTGTCCCAGGGTACGCTTGGCCGCCTCACGCACCACGGCGAAGGCCTCAGGGAGCAGGTCGTCTGGGGTCTCTCCATCGGCCAGTCGCGATCGGAACTCATTAGTCAGAGCTTTCAGTCCATCGTCTGGCAGATGTTCGAGGCTCGGCTCTATCTCGTTGATCTCATCGATGAGTGGTCTGAGCTTCTTGATCGTCTTCTCGGAGGACCCTCCGATCAGTTTGGCGATACTCTTTAGCATCTCTGGTTAAACCCTCCGCAACGAAAGAATCAGAGGTTAGGTTTTGAAGACGTATCAAGTCTTCAGAACCCGGCCTATGATTCCTAATGTTCGAACATCGCTCCCACTGACAGACCGCTGTGAATACGGTGGATCGCTTCTCCTAGTAGAGAAGCTACAGACAAGACTTTGAGACGGTCGAATCGTTTTCCTTCCGGTACCGGCACGGTGTTGGTGACGATGACCTCTTTGAGCACACTGCCACTCAGCAAAGTGTGCGCAGTTCCTGACAGCAGCGGGTGGACTGCACAGCAATAAATGTCTAGGGCGCCCTTCTCTCTTAGGAGCGCTGCTGCGGAGACGACGGTGCCTCCAGTAAGGATTTCGTCATCAACCAAGAGGGTATTGCTTCCCTCCACCGAGCCGATCAGACTGATTGCTTCAGCCTGGTCGTCATTACCCAACCGCTGTTTTTCAATGATGGCGATTGGCGCCTCTAATAGGTCGGCGATGTTTCGTGCCCGTCGCGCCGCGCCCACGTCGGGAGCAACGACTACCAAGTTGTCGATGTCTCGCTCCCTGAAGTTGTTAGCCAGCAGGGGAATGGCCGATAACTCATCGAGTGGTACGTTGAAGAAACCCTGAATTTGGCCTGCATGTAGATTCATCGTCAGCACGCGGTCGGCTCCGGCCACCGATATGAAGTCCGCTACTAGCCGTGCCGTGATGGCGACCCTTGGCTGATCCTTCTTGTCTGTCCGTCCGTATGCGTAGTAGGGTATTACTACAGTGATTCGTCCAGCTGATGCACGTCTCATAGCGTCGATCATTATCAGCAATTCGACCAGATTGTCGTTGACCGGCTCTGCGATGGGCTGGATCAAAAATACGTCTTTCTCTCGGACGTTCTCCAGAATCTTGACGAAGGTTTCGTCGTTGCTGAATTTGAATGCCTCGGAACGGCCAAGCGTTATTCCCAAGTAGGAGCAAATCTCTTGGGTAAGTTCCGGGTGGGCATTGCCGCTGAAAACCCTGAGGTCTTCGAAGATTGCCATGTGGTCGATTCCCTCTGTGGAATTAGTCTATCTGTGGACAACCGGAGGGCTGTTAATAGTAGCTATTGCGGCGAGCGCGCCTGAGGCGATTATAGCATACAGATCTTGTTGGTCTCCTAGTTTCGGGGCCCTCACCAGACCGGTACTGTTCGTCCACGGCCATGTGTCGAGCAGCAGAATTTGATGTGGTAGCACATTTTACTGCTGATGCCTCCCCGATCCAGTTCATCAGCTTTTTGCCAATAAATCTCACCAAGCGGAGGAAAGCCATTAACCTCCGTCAGTTGGTTGCCGATGGTGTGAACTGGGCTGAAAGAAGTCATCGGTTCTCGGAAGACCAAGGAGATGAATCGTCCGTGGATCGAGCACATCAGTTTGCCGTTTGGCGACTGTTTAGTCAGGTCGACGTACTCTGCCGATTCGTCACTAGATTCTTGTCGCCAAATTGTCGACCCCGCCTCGACCTGTCCCGGATTGTCGATAATTTCAAGGATGGGCCCGCCGATAGTGCTCTTACCACACCCACTTTAGGCAACGATACCAAGAGTTTTGCCCTCGTACACGTTGAAACTGATCACCTCGACCGCCTTGGCAAATCCTTCGTCCGTCGGGAAATATGTCTTTATCCCGTCGACCGATAGTAGGGGTAGAGCGTCGTTTTCAGTCGTGTGTTACCTACATTCAATCAGTGCCGGCATACTCGCCTCCGAACACCCGATATCCAGACCCATGTATAGATGATCTACCGTGCTATTTCACTTGGGGGCAACGACGATTTCTGAGGGTTAAGGTCAAGGGCTCCCACAGTTCGGGAAGCCAGTATTTATACGACTGGGGCAACTTGCAACGTTGTAATATTTGAGTTCGGCCTATCAAGTCACAGTCTATATGCAACTGGCGTCGAATTGATGCCCTTGTCTCAAGTCCTGCCGTCTCGTGTTTTTCGAAAGGCCAAATTATCTGTAAAGAGTCTGGACAATACATACACACAGCAGTACTAGAAGGGCATCGTTCGGCCGTAGCGCTTCCTTAACGCGTTGACCACGTCCTCATTGTCCGCGGGTACTATCTTTGCCCCGATTTCCTCAATCAAATATATGGCGACTTCCTCTGAATCCATCGAATCGTCACGCCAGCTACAGTAGAAGGCACCACCTGCTTTTTTAAAGGCCGACCTGATCGTGTTAAACGCATCCTGCATCTGATTAGGGTAAGGGGCATCGTGCCCGTTAGGGTCACCAAATGACATACTCATGTCCCCAGGGCCCCTCTCTCCCCATGATCTCCCTGGAACGGCGGCTATTTGATCCGCGTCCGGCAGGCAATGGCGGTCCTCAATCTTGAGACCAAGTATAAGTTCGCCATCGGGGTTCAATGGCCATGGGTCTGCTCGCCTAACATATTCCGTCGGATCAATGTCCCAGATAGCCGCTGGCTGTGCCTGGCCGCCTCCTCCACGAAGCCCTTCGGGGATCCCCAGACCGCGTCCGATGGTTTGGAAGGGATATCGTGCTGTTGCCACGAACCACTTCGCAGCTTCCGCGCTGCGCGCGTGCGTATGGAGAATTCCATGTACTCCAGTGGCCAGCGCGTGTCTTGTATGCCAGGCGTTGTACTGCACTTCCTCCGGACTGATACAGTTGGAGGGCAGAGTACATATCACCGTGGGTGTCGGGTGACCGCTGGCTGTCGGTCCGCCGTTCTTAAGACCTTGCATGAATTTATACAATCCAATAGTGTCGAAGGCGTGGTGCTCAAACTCCACCTGGATCATGTCGGCCCAGGTTCTAGCCATTACCTTACCGGCCTCGTAAGTAAGTTCCGGTGCGCCCGTCGAGAAGATCGGCTGGCCTTGTTCTAGTAGTTCGATACACTTGTTTATCCTGCCCATTCAAACCCCCTTAATGGTGTGCCAAACCGGCCTTCGTCTTCTGAGCCGGTGCCTCTGCGAGCTCAACGATGCCCATCTTGCGGCCCGTCAATTCTCAAGACGCCACTCTGATTGGCAAGGATTAGTCGAGGCCTGGCTTTCGGACAGCCGTCGCTATACCGTGGGTTAATTCTAGCAGCAGGGCCATTGCGTGATCTGCCAGATGATTTCCGACAATTCCCTTTGCACTAGTCAAAACCACGTCGCTTTCGATGAATTCAGGGGATAGAATGTTATTCGCACACTCGATCCGCTCCCGCTCCAGATTCTGTGCCCAGTGCAGACGATTGCCTCGGGTGAACATAGCTTGGGTTATCTGTCCAGGTATCACCTAGATCTCTGATATGATCTCCAGAGTCTCGCCTGCAGAGGACGCGGTGAACACCTAGACCACTTCAGAGATCTCACAGACTCGCCGTAGCAGACTTTCATCGAGATCGGTAGCTATTAGAACTTTTGTCATCTGTTGCCCTGTGGCGCTACTGGAATCAGTTCATGTGCCCCACGTGAGGAACGTGTTCTTGGATAGACGGCTTGTCAATCTTGCCGATCGAGTCATTTCCTCATGGGTGGTGGACCGACGACACCTGCTTTCTCGGATAGTTACCCATTAGAAAGCATTTGTTTGACGGTACCTGCACTGCTTGCTAAGATTGGTTACATAGAGCATTTGCCGATTGCGGTTTCGCTGGCTAACCGACAGGCGCGAATGTCGGACCCTTGAGGTTATATACACCCCATGATGATGCGCTGGTTGATGGCTATTGTTGTGGTGGCAGATGTCCTACTCGTAAATGTCGTACTTCAGACTTCGAACGACGTTCTGGCTGATGGCGCTTGGGAGCCCATTGGCCCGGAGGGCGGATTCGTGTGGGTGCTGGGCAGTTCGCCCGGTTTTGAAGAGGACCAGACAGTGTTCGCGGGTACCGATGGTGGTGGCGTATTCAGGTCCATCGATGGCGGGGAGACCTGGCAAAAGCAGGACAAGGGACTCACTACGCGCATCGTGCCCACTCTTGTTGTATCTCCCGCATTTCAGCGTGATTCGACTGTTTTTGCCGGTAGCCCTGTAGGCGTGTTCCGCTCTATTGACGGCGGTGACACATGGAGCCAGATTAACGAGGGGCTCGAAAATCCAAAGGTGATGGTTCTCGCGATCTCGCCGACCTTCGAGACCGATGCGACTCTGCTCGCGGGTACCACAGATGGCATCTATCGCTCGACGGACGGCGGCAACTCTTGGGAGGAGTCGGATGACGGCCTGACTGGGGCGGTGATACTTTCGCTAGGTATATCCCCTTCCTACGCCACCGACTCTACTATGTACGCTGGCCTCGTCAAGAGCCGGGTGGCGAGATCATTTGGCGGCGGTGAATTCAAGACCCCGACAGGTGGGCTCTTTCGCTCTAACGATGGCGGCGATTCGTGGCAGCCCGTTGAAGATATGATAAATGTCTCTGTGCTGTCTATAATGCACTCTCCGGATTTCCTCGATGATCAGATGATATTCGTCGGTACTCTTGATGACGGCATCTTGCGCTCTACCGACGGAGGCGTCAACTGGGAGCATAAGAACGACGGGTTTACTTTTCGACGTGCCCCTACCATCGTGCCTTCCCCTTTCTTTACCACCGACTCAATTTTGTTCGCTGGCACATTTGGAGTGCTGTTCCGCTCGGATAATCGTGGGGATAGTTGGCGACAGGTGAACCAGGAACGCGCTGTATCCGATGACCGTGTCAGGGCCCTGGTCGTATCCCCTGATTTCGATGATGATGGCACACTGTTTGCCGGAACAGGTTCAGGTGGTGTGTTTCGCTCGACGGATGGTTCGAACAGCTGGCAGCAGGTTAAGAAAGGAATCGGGACCAATAGGGCAAGGGCGGTTTCAGTATCCCCAAGTTTTTCTGATGACAACACTCTACTATACGGTTCCTCGGACAATGGTGTGTTGAGGTCCGACGATGGCGGGGACTCCTGGCAGCAGATCAATGTTGGACTCCAAGTCGAATCGGAACAGGATTTTGATCTGCCCGATATCTGGTCGCTATCGATGTCTCCCAACTTCACCGGGGATTCTACGGTATTTATGGGAACATCCGGTGGCGGGTACCGCTCGGTAGATCGCGGAGACTCCTGGCAGCCGCTCGGTGGAGAACTAGGGGGAGTAGCGGTGACTGCGGTGAGAGTGTCACCTGATTTTGCAGATGATGGGACCGTCTTTGCGGGGAATCTCGATTCAGTGTTCCGATCTTCGGACCGTGGTGATTCTTGGAAACGGATAGACAGTGGACTCTTGGATGCGTCTGTCTGGGCACTAGCGGTGTCTCCGGACTTCGGGTCCGACCGTACTCTTTATGCTGGAACTACCTCTAAGGGTGTTTTCAAGTCTACGGACTCCGGCAACTCTTGGCACGCTGTCAATAGTGGTCTAACTTCTCTCGATATCCAGGCAATTACCTTGTCCCCCGACTTTGCCAAGGACTCGAAAGTGTTTGTGGGAACTTCCGTGGGGCTGTTCATCTCATCTAACGGAGGTGACACATGGCAATTGCCCTCCCCAGGGCGTATGCGAGGAACCTCAGTCAACTCGATATCGCTATCACCCCTATTTTCGTCTGATGCCACGATCTTTATTGGTACGGCATCAGAAGGCTTATTCCAATCCAAAGACGGAGGCGATTCCTGGGAATCGATTAACTCAGGTTTCACGAGCCTCACTATCATGGTAGTGGCGCTGCCGTCGGGATATGAATTGGGCTCAATGATATTCGTTGGGACCAATAACGGAGTATACCGAGGTGCTGGTATAGGGCCTGACCCGCGCTTCGTGCCCACTACAGGACTGCTCCCGCAGTCTACTAGGACACTGCTCGCTGTAGGCATTATCACTGGATTCTTTGCTATGGCCGCCATTCCTATCGTGATACTCCGTATACGTAATCGCATGATCGATCGCAGGATTGCCCGCAGGGGGCCTATTTGGTCACGGGATATCTCGCCGCCTAAGTAACCTAAGTAGGAGTGCCGGGATGGTTGATTATTGAAGTTTATCCACAAGTAGATTTGTCGGGTGTCAAAGTCATCGGTAATGCCCTTGCCCATACGTGAAATATAATGTAGATTGTCACGGAAGTTTTGTATTGTTATGAAGGTAGGTAACTCGACACCAGTCTCGGGAGGTGTAGATGGACTCAAACAACGGTCACAATGGTCATAATGGCGGAACTGGAGAACGTAAACTAGTTGTGCTGCAACTTTCGGGTGGCAACGACTATCTCAACACAATCGTACCTTACGAGAATGGTCTCTACTACGACAACAGACCTACCATAGCTCACGATCCTGAGAAGGTACTTAAGATCAACGACGAGATCGGGTTCCGTCCCGATCTCGAACCTATCAAACGCTTATGGGACGATGGTAAAGTTGCTATCATCCATGGTATTGGTTATCCACAGCCCAACCGCTCCCATTTCAGATCAATGGACATATGGCACACGGCCCTGCCCGACGAGATAGGCACCGAGGGCTGGCTGGGCCGCGTAATTCGGGAGATGGACCCCGCTACTGAAAACGTACTTACCGGTGTTAATTTTGGACGTGGGCTTCCTCGCTCTATGGGAGTGAAAGGGGTTCCGGTAGCCTCGGTTGGCAACCTAGATACGTACGGCCTGTTCCCAGATATGGAAGATGATTATCTGAGGAAATTTGCCATCGACTCTTTCGCCAAGATGTATGGGGCCAAAGGCAAGGACGCGGTCATGGACTTCCTAGGCCAGACTGGTGAGTCAGCCCTTAAGGGTGCTGACATGTTGGGAACAGCCTCGGCCAAATACAAGTCGTCGGTCGAGTACGGTAACAACCCTATAGCAACGGACCTGAAGAACGCCGCCACCGTGATGTTCGCTGGGCTCGGGACCCGCATCTTCCATACTCAGTACGGCAGTTTCGACACCCACTCCGGCGAGGTTTTTAAACACGACATGCTCTGGCAAGATACCGCTAGGGCGGTAGGCGATTTCTGGGACGACATTGTTGAGCATGGTCTCGACGATGACACGATCATTTTTATGTTCTCTGAGTTTGGACGGCGGATAAAGGATAATGGCTCCGGCACTGACCACGGATCGGGAGGAGTAGCCTTCCTGATCGGCAACCAAGTCCAGGGCGGGATGTACGGCGAATATCCGTCCCTAGAGGAAAAGGAACAGCTCGAGGGTGACCTGCACTACAACAACGATTTCCGGATGACATATAGTTCGATTCTTGAACAATGGCTCGAGATTGAGGCTGCACCCATAGTCAATGGACATTTCGAACAGTTTGACCTGATCAAAAGTTAACAGGTCCAAGCGGGCAAAGGAAATAAGTGACCGGATGCCCTCTGGGTAATCCAAAAGATCCTAGTCCGTATCCCTTGTTGGAGGTCTAGACAATGAGTAAAACTGATGTTGCGCTGATGGCTCACCTTATGCGACGTGCAGGCTTCAGCGCTACCCGAGACGAGTTGGATGACTACGTCGCTCGTGGTTATGAAGCAACTGTGGAGCATCTTCTGAATCCAGGGGATCCACAGGTCATGCCTGACGATATTATCAGGCGTCTGCACACACAGTTGGACGAATCGGCTGCGGGCGCAGGTGCCAAGTGGATGTATCGTATGATAACCACAAATAATCCGTTAGAGGAAAAGATCACTCTTTTCTGGCACAGTCTTTTCGCCACTGCCTACTCCAAGACTAACAACTCTAGGTCTATCCTCAACCAGATCGAGACCTTTCGCCGCTACTCCCTGAGTAGCTTTAAAGATATTCTTGTAGAGCTATCCAAGGATCCGGCGATGATCTTTTGGCTTGATAACAACGATAACCACAACGGTAACGTGAACGAGAACTACGGTCGCGAATTGCTTGAATTATTTGCGCTGGGCATAGGGTCTTACACCGAGGACGATGTCAAGGAGGCGGCACGAGCCTTCACCGGCTGGACTCTAGGTAATGTAGACTACATGGCGGTCAAGGCCAACAAGGATTCTTTCTCTCCCTATGGTCGCATCGCCTGGCATTTTGAGTATAGAGCTGATGACCACGACGATGGTGAGAAGACTTTCATGGGCGAGACTGGTCGATTCAATGGCGAAGACATCGTTGATATCATTGCTGGACAGCCTGCCGCGGCACGTTTTGTGTCGACAAGACTCTTCCAGTTCTTCGCTGCCGACGAGGTGGACGAGGAAGGTGAGAAGGTTATTGAGCAGATGATCCGGTCGTACTTTGATTCTGGTTACGAGATCCGTTCCGTCCTCCGAACCCTGTTTAACTCCGATTACTTCAAATCTGAGGCTGCCCGGTTTGCCAGGGTGAAGGCACCGGTGGAACTTGTCATAGGCGCCATTCGACAGGCTGGTAACTACCGAGAGCCTAATCTTGGAATCGAGCAGGTGGCGGCTTTTTCGGAATTCATGGGGCAAGGAATCATGCAGCCGCCCAGTGTCGAAGGCTGGCACGAGGGCGAGGAGTGGATTGAAAGCGGCGCACTTTTGGAACGCGTCAATTTTGTTGCTCAAGAGCTAGGCAACGTAGATCTGCCCGGTATCAAGCGAATCATCGAGCGTGTTGGGTCTAATAACGGCGGCACCCTGACACCTGACGAGTGTGTGGAGCGGTGCCTAGACGTCATCGGGCCAATCGAAGTCGAGGATGCAACGAGAGATGTCCTGGTTTCCCACGTCGCCCGGCGCGGCGACATCGACTTGCGGGACGAGAGTGTCCGGGAGGAGTCTTCAAAGCGTGTAGGTGAGTTGCTCAGTCTCATCGGCTCAACACGTGAGTTTCAAATGGCCTGAACCGGGCCTGATTAAACCCGAATTACCAGGCTACTTGCCATTTCATAGGAGTACCTTTCAGATGTCCATACAGACCGCAACGGCCCGCCAGTCACTCGGATATGTCCAGACCATCGGGATGATTAGCGCTGGAGGGAAGGGTCAGGCTGGACGGGGCTTTCTCGGCCCCTACTCGCTTGCCACCAGTAATGACGGACGTATCTTCGTAGTGAACAGGATAGCCTCGCGAGTTTGCATATGTGACTTGGATGAAAACTTTATAGGTAGTTTTGCCGACGGTCCCGGTTCCGGTGACGGACAGCTCCATCAGCCTACGGACTCGGCTTTCGACAGTCGTGACAGGCTCTTCATCACCGATGAGTTCCTGCACCGCATCAGCATCTTTGATACCGAGGGCACTTTCCTGGCCAAGTGGGGCGAACACGGTGACGCTCCTGGTCAGTTGAACGGCCCCTCGGGCATCGATTTTGACTCCGAAGACAACGCCTACATCGTGGACCAGCACAATCATCGCATCCAGAAATTCACATCCGAGGGCGAGCTACTCTCGCATTGGGGAGGCATAGGTGATGCCCCGGGGCAGTTCAATATGCCTTGGTGTCTCACGGTCGACTCGCGGGACAACGTGTGGGTCGCTGACTGGCGCAACGACCGCATCCAGAAATTCACCACGGACGGGGAGTTCGTGTCGAGCTTCGGAGAGAGTGGCGAATGCGACGGTCAGTTCAACCGTCCCGCCGGCGTAGCAGTGGATTCCGAGGGCTACATTTATGTTGGCGACTGGGGCAATGAGAGGATCCAGCTATTCACGCCTGATGGCGAGTATCTAGACAAGTCCAGGGGACAGGCGACCTTGACGAAGTGGACCGAACAATTCATGGAGTCCAATCCTGATGAGAGGGACACCAGGGCCATCGCTAACATGTACCCTACACTGCCCGACCACCTCAACGATCCGTACCGCGCCTCGTCACAGACTGAGCCATACTTCTGGGAGCCGGTAGCCGTCCACGTCGACGCTGAAGATCGGCTCTATGTTACCGAGTCTCGCCGCCACCGCTTCCAAATTTTTCAGCGCATTTAGAGTGGTCCGTTATATCCCATTGTGGTGGATCCTAGGCGCTCGTCTGCCTTAGCCGGGACTCTAGTGCGCAGTACTATTGGAACCTGAAGGCGTAGAGGTCCGCGTCCTTTAGCCAGAATCGTAGTCGCATCGTCTTGCCGGCCAGCGACCCAATCCCGGTCCCTCTGGACCATCGTGCGACGCCCTCAATCTCGTCCCCAAACATCTCCGGATAGTCGTCGAGGGCGAATCCAGGCAAGGGGTTGCCCCCCTCGTCTTGTACCTCCACTTTAATCGACCCAGCGGCCGACGTGGAGTAGTTTAGCTCCAATTCCTCGCCTTCGAATACCAAGGGATGCGTTGCCAGTTCACCTCCCGCAAAACCCGCGCTGGCAGACACGAACCCGTCCTTGCGGATGGTGACACGTTCGAAGTGTACCGACGGGAAATCCCGGTGGCGCAGCACATACATTGACAATTCGGTCTCCCCGGTTTCGACGATACCACTCGACATCAGATTATTCCTTGACGTCCAGCCCCGGGGTGATATGCCGGGTCGCACGAAGGACTCCATGAAGGTACGTTCCCAATGCCGGCCGTCACGACTGCTCATGAAGATTGAATCGGATGTGCCGGGCCACGGTGAATCCTCCCGAGGTCTGCGATCCGGCAGAAAGCGTCTTGGAAAGGACAGGTAGATACCCGGGGCACGTAAATACGGCGTAGTTCCGTTTGTATAGAAGTGCTCATGGGGCGTGGCACCAGTATCGATCAGTTCTAGTGGCGACCAGTTTAGAAAATCATTTGAGGTGGCCCGCCGTATCCATCGGTAGCCTCCCTTGAATGATCCTCCCTCGCCGATGACGCCCCGCGTAAATATTACGTACTCGTTGCGCCACGGGTCCCAGAAGGGCACGTTCTGTGAGTCGAATGGACCCTCTGTCAAGATCGGCTCCTCGCGCATCAAGCGCCAGCTCACCGCGTCCGGCGAAGCTACAGCGAACACATTGTTGCGCCGCCAGACAATGCCCTTGTAGCGTTGGTCTGCAAGCGCATCGGGGTTGCCGTCGATGAAGGGGCTCATATCCCCCGTCGATTCCATCCAGATGATGTTGTTTCCTGTAGAGCCCTCAAACTCTATTAGCCCTAGATCAGGTTTGGTCCATGTCACACCGTCTAAACTCTCGGCGTAGCACATCAGTTCCGGATGCGCCGGCACCGGTGTCTCACCAGACTCAAGCAACTCGTCGATCGTGTAGCCCTCGTGGCTCGAACCTCTGTAGTACATCCGGTAAGTGTTGTCGTCCTTGAACACAGTGTGATAGTCGCATGTAACACCTTCCCAGGGCTCGCTTAGCTCGAACGCCGTGCCCGCGGGAAGCGGGGTGTGGAGTCTTAACTCGACGCCGCTCATGGAATTGATCAGATAGTCGTCGACGAATAGCTGCCGGTCACTGCCGATCTGAATGTACTCGTTCGTGCTCAAAGAGTGCTCTCCTGGGTGTCTGAATATGTGCGCTATGATGGTAGACATACTGGGCGGATAACGCCATAACTCGTGGACACTTCAAATAGATAGTGGCAGATTATCTGAATGTCTCGGCTGAGTCCTGAGGTTTGTATCCAAGTACCCTTCGAGGGTGCTCGATATCACGATAGCCCCACTGGTTGTTTGAGATGGCAAAGAACACGTCGTACCCCAGGTCATCAGATGCGTCGATGCAAAGTTGCAGGAATTGGGCGATGTCCCGATGGCTCAGATACCGCGAAAACTCGGCGGGGCTTTGGGGCCTGTTTGCCTCGTTGACACGGCCGATTCGGACGCACAGGACAGACATGCCATAGGCGTCCGCGAAGTGGCGTCCGAGCGCTTCACCCCACACCTTGGTTGCCCCGTAGACTCCGTCGGGCCACGTTGTGTCGTGAGTAATCCGGTCGAAGTTTTTGGGTACCTGAGCGTAGCTGCCCGCTGCGATGGCATCGTAGGGAGCGATACGCTCGAATCCACTTGCGACCGCCCCGCTGCTGGCAAATACCACTCGCTTGACCCCGGCGAGTCTCGAGGCCTCGTAGACGTTGTATGCGCCAATCAGGTTCCCTGACAGATGACCTTCCCAGTCCGTGCTTCCAAGGTAGGCTGCCAGGTGGACAACGACATCGATGCCGTCGAATGCCGGCCGGATGGCCTTGAGGTCGGAAATGTCGGCCTGTAAAGATTCGACGCCCTCAACCGGACGACGATTTAAGGCGCTCAGACTATACCCGCCAAGGCCCATGAGATGTCGTTGAAGGATCCCTCCTATAAGGCCGCTCATGCCGGTTATCAGGACCTTCTTCATGATGTTGAACTCTCGCAGACTATGGAATCCCTCTTAGGACCAATTCGTCGTGATAATGGCTGCATTCTTACTGACATGTCTATCTTATCTTGGCATAATGCACACGAGCCTTACGATCCTGCACAATCCCGAAACCTGAATGCGTATAGGTCGGCGTCCTTCAACACAAAACGCAGCCGGACGGATTTTCCGGCGAGATCACCTAGTCCCGGACCCGCGTTCCAACTCATGACGCCCTCAATCTCGTCACCGAATTTTTCGGGACAATCTGTGAGACTGTATCCAGGCAGGGCCTTACCCTCTTTATCCTGGATCTCTACCTGGACCGATCCCACGGCGGACGTGGAGTAGTTCAACTCCAGTTCGCCGCCTTTAAAGATCAGTGGCTTCGTGAGAAATTCGCCTCCGGCATATCCCGTGTTTATCGACACGAACCCGTCCGTGCGCAGCGAGTAGCGGCGGATGCGTTGGCTAGGCAGATGTGAGTTCTCCATACCAAAGAGCGACATCTCTGTCTGGGAGGTCTGCAAGATGCCGGTCTCGATGTATATGCCCCTGTCGTGCCAGTTGTTTTGGTCTATTCCTGGTCTGATGAACGCGTCTCGCATGCTGCGGTCGAAATGGAGACCGTTCCGGCTCGACATGAAAACGATATCACTGACCCCGTCGCTGTAGGTCCAGTCCGGGTCCGGGTTACGATCTACTACGAATCGTGATGGGAACATCAGATAGATTCCTGGTGCACGCTCATACTGGATGCACGCATTGGTGTACAAGTGCTCGTCCGGAATCTCACCAGTGTCTATGGATTCCAACTTGCTCCATGATCGGAAGTCGGGGGAGGATGACCTTCGAATCCAGCGTACCCCTCCTTTGAAGGAGCCGGTACCAGCCACTCCCCGGGTATATACCACGTACTCCTTGCGCCAGGTATCCCAGAACGCCACGTTGACGGAATCGAACGGACCATCTGTCATAATCGGATCGTCCTGTAGCATTCGCCAATTCATTCCGTCAGGAGATACCAACGCAAGTAGATTTTTGGTCCGGACTACGGCCTTATAGCGCTCATCGTCTGGTACATCCGGATTGGGGTCGAGGAAGGGCACCATGTTGGCCCCGGGTCCCATCCATACCAGATTATTGTCTTTTGAACCATTCGCCTCGAACATTCCCATATTTGGTCTGGTCCAGTTTATCCCGTCAGTACTTTCTGCATATGCTGTTCCTATGCCACTGCGCGTCAATATGAGATCTGCCTCGTGGTCCGTTCGGTACCAGACACGATAACGGTCTGTGTCCCACATGAATTTTGCGGCGCACGGGTTCAGATCCCATGCACTGTTGGACTCGATGGCGATCTCGCGGCGCTCCGGCTCGTGAAGGCGTCGTTCCACGCCCGATGCCTCGTGTATCCAAAATTCATCTACGAATAGCTGACGGTCCGTCCCGATGTTTTCAGGTGTATTGGATGGCATTCTCGGCCTCCATGTAGTTAGGTAGTTCTTCGTGGCGCTTCCAGGGTCGGTTCGGTTCGAGCACCGTTTCACGTCTTTCAGGGGTGTCTAGCACTCGCGAGACGCTCGACACATCGGATGTCCATAGGTTGTACAGGAAAATTACCTCTCCTTACCTACTGCAATGTGATCTACGTCCATCATTGGTTTCCTTTAGGGGCACTAGGTTCGCAATCGTGCCTGCATCGGGTCCAGGTAGGTTCGTAGCCCCATGGCCAGTAGATTGAATCCGAGAATCGTCACTAGGAAGGCCAGTGCCGGAGAAAGTGGCAGCCATGGCCATTGAAAGAGCGACAGCCGCGTTCCGGCCAACATACCGGCCCACTCGGTTGCGGCTACCGTACGAATCTCCTGCGGGACGTACCCGAAGAATCTTTCACCAATGAAGAGTCCGAGGAACCCTAATTCCCCCAGGGTTAATAGTACCGCGCTTATCTCAAGGGCAACTGCAGGCAGAAGCTGGGGCATGATGTTAGGCAGAAGGTGTCGGCGGGCGATGTGGCCCGGCGTGGAGCCGATTGCCATTGCGCCCTCCATGTATGGTTGCGATCTGACCCATCTGACTGCAGCGTTCACTGTGTTGGTCAGTTCCGCCCAGCCCGTTAGGCCCAGGCCCAGGAGGAACACACCAAAGCCGTGTATCGGACCGATGGCCAGTATGAACACGAAGGCGAATAGAAGGCTTGGGATGGAGGCTGAGACCGTGCTGAAGGAAAGGATCTGTTGGCCGATCACGCCGCCTTTCCAACCTGATATGCCCCCGAGAAATATTCCGATGGCCAGCCTGAGTGCTGCTACAGCCAGGCATATGGTGAGGGTGTGTCGGGCACCGAACAGGATCCTGCTTAACAAGTCTCTACCCCGTAGGTCCGTACCCATAGGATATGGCGGACTTGGAGGGAATGGCCTTGCCATAATCTTGCCTCGGATCATCTGGAGAGTTTTGCCGGTCTCTTCGGGGCCATACGGCGCTAGGATCTGGGGCACCACGAAGGCGACCGCGAGGATGCCGGTGATCGCGAGCCCTGCCAGCAGCGGGGCATTGCTCAGAATACGCACCGTCTCTATCGTAAATTTTCTCATAGAGCCGGTCGGTGGCACCAGATCGTCTGCGGTTCTCAGTAAGAGACGTCGGGGACGGTAGGCTCTGACGATATGTCCTCCCCACTGTCGCAGACTCAGACTCGCAGCTATGATCAGCAGTACACCACCGAGCAAGAACCAGCCCTGACTTAGCCACCAGATATAAGCCTCGGGTACTGCGGCCGTCTGCATCAAATGCGATCACCTGCCTGTGAGGCTTGTACTCTATGTAGTATTGCAAATGGGTTGAATGAAGAGTCAGGGCCGATCATCACGATACCACCTCTTCGGATTCGCTCAGCCGGGGGTCGATGTAGCGCATAGCAACCTTGAGGGTGGTGTTGATTACTAGCATAGTTAGGCCTATCGAGGCTAGCAGGTAGCTCGCTGTCTCTGCGTCTCGTTTCGACACTGCCTCAAGTAGATGTAGGCCAATCCCGGACCAGTTGAACAGCCATTCGACCACCAGTAGACTGCTGAGCGAGAAATAGAACGAGGAATTGACACTAGTTAGTATCGGCAACGCGACGTTGCGAAGGATGTGCCGCGACAGTACTATGCGCGGTGGCAGGCCCTTTGCGTGGGCCGTCCTCACGTGATCGGTGTAGATCACCTCCTCCAAGGAGCCGATAGTCACCTGGGTGACGTATGCCAAGGGGCGTACGGCGAGCACGATTGCAGGCGCCAGCAGACGACGCACGTCGAACACTGCCACAGAGGGGCTAAGCAAGACGAAGCGTATCCCAACTGCTGGGCTGATGTACCTAACGAAGGCGAGCATGATGAATAGGGCTGTTAGGAAGCTCGGTGTTAGGACACCTACAAAGCTGATCGCGGAGGCCACGGTGGCCTGTAAGGAGTTGGGACGTATTCCGCTGACGAAGCCTAGTAGGAGGCCCAAGCTGGAACCTAGAGCCACTGATAGCAGTAGTAGGACCATACTTCTAAGGTAGGCCAAGCCCACGTTGGCCAGACGGTCTCCCATATCGGAGATGTTAGTAAGGAAATGGAAGAGGTTGATCGACGAAGACCAAACTAGTGTTATAGAGGTATATAATTGTCGCAGAACAGGCTGGTCCAGCGCGGCGAAGCTGAAAAAGGATACGATTACAAAGATAAGTATGGCCCGATAGGCCAGTAGGAGCAAAGTTCGCAGAGACTTCCTCGTCTATACCAGGTGGCAGGCCACCCAGTGATTTTCTCGAATTTCTCGGAGAGGTGGCACACTATCCGAACAACTTGGTTCGGCTATTGGGCACCTCGTACGAAATCGGCATCCACTTGGAGGATTGATAGGACTGGGCACGTCTCCCTCCAGGATGATTCTATTGCGATCCTTTGCCATCGCGGGATTCGTGATAGGAACGCTGGATAGAAGAGCCTGGCTATATGGGTGGAGCGGATGAGAGTGGAGTTCGTCCTGTTCAGCCTGTTCCACGATCTTGCCTAGATACATTACCGCTACCCGGTCGCTGATGTGCCGGACAACTCGTAAATCATGGGAGATGAATAGGTAAGTCAGAGCAAACTGGTCCTGAAGCTCCTCAAGAAGATTGATGATCTGGGCCTGAATTGACACGTCCAAGGCTGAAATAGGCTCATCGCAGACTATGAACTCAGGCTCTACCGAGAGCGCTCTTGCGATGACAATCCGCTGTTGTTGGCCGCCGCTGAACTCGTGTGGATAGCGGTTCTTAAAATATGGGTTCAGCCCCACCGTTGTAAGTAGTTCCTCTACTCGGTCCTCGATATCGTCTCTGGGCACTATTTCGTGGACACGCAGGGGCTCAGCGATCGCATTTCCTATTGTCATGCGTGGGTCCAGAGCTGAATATGGATCCTGGAATATGATCTGCATCCTGCGTCGGAAAGAGCGGAGCTGGTTTCTTGGCATTCCGACTAGGTTTGTCCCGTCATAGAGGACCTCTCCGTTCGTAGCCTGTTCAAGCTGGAGGATGGTGTAGCCCAGGGTCGATTTTCCGCAACCGCTCTCGCCAACTAGGCCCAGTGTCTCACCCTTCACGATGTCCAGATCAACACCGTCAACGGCCTGGACAGTTTGCTTTATAGCACCCAAGCCGAAGACTACGCCCTTCGTTCCAACCTGGAAGTGGGTTTGCAGATCCTTCACTTCTAGTAGCGTGTTATTACTGTTATTGTCAGGTGACACTACGGTTTCCTGTATCTCGTTCTCAGCTTGTTTGCGAGCCTGTATAAGATCAAATGTTAGTGCTCAGCCCCAACTCTGTGAGCAATTCGTCTTCTGGGGGAGGTAAGGGACTGTTATTTAGTTATTCTCTCCATTTGGGATGGTATTCCAACATGCCGCGAATCTGTTTTCCCCCATCTCTGTGAGGCTCGGATTTTCCTCTAAGCATCGTTCCACCGGCGCATCGCACCGAGGTGCGAAAGGGCACCCGTCCTTGAGATTTGCCAGTGAAGGCGGTAGGCCGGCAATCGCGGTAAGCCGGGTAGACTTGCGCTTTTCCATTGACGGTAACGATTTGAGAAGCAGGGAGGTGTAGCGATGTTTTGGAGAAGTGAATATTTGGTCAACTGACGCTGTCTCGACGATGTGGCCAGCGTACATCACGGACACTCGATCGCAAAGTTCAGCCACGACCCCTAGATCATGGGTGATCCAAATTACTGACATGCCTCGTTCTTCTTTCAAATCTCTTACTAGGTCTAGCAACTGTGCTTGGACCGTCACATCCAGCGCAGTCGTGGGTTCGTCGGCAATTAGGAGCAGAGGGTCACAGGAAAGCGCAATAGCGATCATTGCACGTTGGCGCATCCCTCCACTGAACTGGAACGGGTAGTCGTAATAGCGAGACTCGGCGGACGGGATCCCTACGCGGTCGAGGATTGCGATCGACTGCTTGCGTGCCATGTTCTCGTCGTAGCCCAAGTGAAACTGCATCGTCTCGGCGATCTGTGGGCCCACCTTCATCGTAGGATTCAGTGACGTTGCTGGGTCCTGGAACACCATTCCCATCTTACTAGAACGCCGCTTGCGAACTTCTTTGTCTGGGAGTTCGGTGATGTTCTCGCCGTCCAAGATCACTTGTCCACCAACTATCTTGCCGGGAGGGTTAGGTACTAGTCCCATGATGGACAGGGCTGTCATGGTCTTACCCGAACCGGACTCGCCTACGATGCCAAGGGTCTCGCCCTGCATTAGGCTAAAAGAAACGCCGTTGACCGCCTTAACCGCTCCCTCTCGCGAGGCTAGGTGTGTCTCTAAGTTTTGTATTTCTAGGACCGCTTCAGCCACGCTTACCTCACATTCCTGTCATTACTCTCATGTTGCACTTGGTCTAGGATCTACTTACTGATCGGCGTATGATTCACAATAAACGTTATCTTATGATCAGATGGTGCTAAATCTCGCCAACATTAGCTCGCTCAGTATTCACGTCTAGCGCTGGATCTGTCTCGGATTCAACGCGTCGTTGATTCCGTCGCCTAGGTAATTAAATCCGAACACCGCTATTGCGAGAGCCCCTCCGGGGATGAGCACTAACCATGGATGAAGGCGCCAGAGCGGCAGTGCTGTGTTGATCATATCCCCCCAACTTGCGGCGGGCGGTTGAATGCCAAGCCCCAAGAAGCTCAGTGACGATTCCAGGAGTAGTACACTTCCGATACCACCACTAATGCCGACTACAACCGGAGCTATAGAGTTTGGAATGAGGTGCTTTCTTATCACTAGCCAAGTCGGCATACCAAGTGCGATTTCGGCGCGCACGAAATCTTGCTCACGTAACGAAAGTACCTGCCCACGTACCATACGGGCTACCCCAGACCAGTTAACCATAGCGAGGGCGCCAAATAGGATCATGTAGTCTAGGAATATAGTTTGGTCTAGGAACTCCCAGCCCGTTTTATTCTTCAACTGGCCAAGGAGTTTTACTACTGGAGTCCGCAATGATGCGGAAAGAAAGGCCGCAAAGAGGAAGTCTGGGAAACTAAAAAGAACGTCCGTTACCCTCATAATGAAGTCATCAATTATGCCTCTGAGATAGCCTGCCAATGCTCCGAGGGTGATCCCTATAACATTGCCGAGCACTACGGTGATAGTTGCCGCGAAGACGGCTGTTCTCGCCCCGTGCATTACTCGACTGAGTACGTCTCGGCCAACCAGATCAGTCCCAAGCCAATACTCTGTAGAGGGACCGCCAGCTATGTTGGAGATGTTCGTTCGCAAGTAATCCTTTGGGGCTAGGAAACTACCGAAAATTGCGGTGAATACGATCACCACAACGATGAACAATCCGAACATTGCAGTTCTGTTCCGGATAAGGCGCTCAAGAGCGTCAAGCCACAGGCTACGTTGCTTTACGAATTCGAAATCTTCGATCGCAGCTCTTGTTGGGACTTGTTCACTCACGTCTGGATAGCCTTTCGATGTTGTTCATGGTAAAAACCTACTATGAAATCCGGACCCGTGGATCCATCAAGCCGTAACCAAGATCCACTAGCAAATTGGCGACGATAATAATCCCTCCGCTGATCATCGTCGTAGCGAGTATCACAGGATAATCACGTGACTGGAACGCAGAGATACCCAAGCCGGCGAAACCAGGGATAGCGAAAATTCGCTCGACGAAGAATGTTCCTGTTATCAGCCCGGCAAGCATGAGTCCAGTTGAAGTTAGCACGGGAGTCAGCGCATTTTTCACCATGTGTCGGGTGACCACTCGGCGCTCGAACAGTCCCTTGGCTCGGGCTGTCCTAACGTAGTTCTGCCGTATGATTTCAAGAACCGACGATCGTGTCAGTCGGACCGGGCCCAGTAATCCAGTGATGACCAGAATCATCACCGGGATGATGGCGTTCGTGTTGAATAGCCCTTGCCAGCCCGTTGGGACGTCCATAATTCCCAGTACGAGGACGAACAGTACCATTAATCCAGGCGCAAGCACGATCACGTGGATGGAACTTGCAGCAATTGAGCCGGTCACAATCAAATAGTCCACCCACGTGTTTTGCCTTGCGGCGGCAAGCACCCCCAATGGAACGGCAATTATAATAAGAAGGAATCCTGAGGCGAGACCGAGTTGCGCACTAATTGGGAACGAACTCTTTATCTTGGCCCATATCTCTCGCTTTGGACCGGGTTTAATCGACTTGCCCATGTCCCCTTGCGCAAGCTTCCATACATAATCACCGAACTGCACCCAAAAAGGTCTGTCGAGTCCGTAAAGGGCTCTTAAGCGAGCAAGGACTTCCGGGTCAGGGTCGAAGTCTTGGCCGAACTGAATTTCCAACGGGTCTCCGGGGGCATAGAAACCGAGGGTGAAAGTAATGAACAGCACTGCGAACAGCACAGGTATGAAAAGCAGAATTCGTCTGATGCTGTAAACGAGCATTGTGCTATCTCCACAGGTCCATGAGGACTAGTCTGACGAACTGTGCTCTGCTACCTAATACTACCCTGTATTGTGCTAACTCAGTATGATTTACACAGCGGTTATAAGAGCCTTGGTCTAGTGGCGCCTTAAGGAAACGTTTGTGATAACCCTAAAACGCACAGAACCGGCACCTGCGAGAGAGAGATTTAACAGACCGCTCTCCCGATGGCGCCGGTTATTACAGCGCTTAAATCTTGGCCCCAATCCGCAGTCAATTCATGGGGCGTTTATTTATTTCAAGTTATCAGGTTGGAGAACGGTGTAAGTGGGCGGCGCGTCAAATTTGACGCGCCGCCGAACTTACTAGCCGAACGATGTCTACTCGTATAGATCCCTTTCGCGGGTACCTATCTGCCACCATGGCAAAGTGTTCATGTACTGTCCGAGGGAACCTACGTAACCCTTGACCCAGGGCTGTAGG
>CAYLLU010000012.1:15921-35530 GCA_964384845.1 uncultured Dehalococcoidia bacterium | reverse complement strand
GCCTAATCAGCGTGTGTATTAACAGATAGTATTGGGGCTCAACAAAATCACAACATGAACGAACACCACATCACCAATGCTTGCAAGAGCATACAGAAGGCTCCTTATTTGTAGGCAGACTTAGGGTGCCGCTCGGGCAAGCTATTTTTGATCAGGAATACCTCTTATGGCATCATGGTGGCAAGAATCGAAAATGTATGAGACCATAGGTACTGGAGGATAGACATGCCGACCAAGGGTAAAAAGGCCGCCTCAAGGCAGGCCGGTCTCAGAAATAAAAAACGGCGGGGCAAGAGTGCGCCGCAGCACTTCCAGAGCGCGCCGACCTCACGCAAACTAGAAGACGAAGAAGGTACCCCCGTAACCACTCCAACTATTTCAGCCGGCACAACCACTGCCAGATCCCAACCACGGCGCGAGACAAGACTTTCGCGTAAGGCCAAGCAGGCAGCGGCAGAGTCAGTTGTTCTGTATCCTTACATGGGTGCGGAGGTCCGTCATATCGGCATCCTAGCAACTGGCATCCTCGCGATCATAATCGCTCTCTCATTTGTTCTAGATTAGTTTTTCTTATCTGCTCTCACCTGGAAGAGCAGCGTGCATAGGCACCGTTTGTCTTCACGAGCCTTACGCCATCAATACGCACTATACTGTGGTATAGGGCCGCTCCAGCTACGTAACCACGGCACTCTTCCAGTAAATGACGAACACCACCGTCACAAAACAGGACTTCTCAAAACGACTTAGGGCCACTCCTACCAGGCCTGGCGTCTACATCATGCGCGACGACAGCGGAGAAATTCTGTACGTCGGCAAGGCCGCTAGTCTCCGGCACAGGCTCCGCTCCTACTTCACCTCCGCCGCTCAACTCGAGAGCAAAGTGCGCAACATGGTGTCCCGAATTTCCGACTTTGAGTTCATCCTGACAGAGTCCGAGTCAGAGGCACTCATCCTGGAGTGCAACTTAATCAAGACGCACAAGCCACCCTACAATATTCGCCTGAAAGACGATAAGACATACCCTTTTATCAAGATCGACACCACCGAGGCCTTTCCGCAGGTGTACATCACGCGAAAGGTCACAAACGACGGGGCGAAATTCTTCGGCCCGTTCGCCAGTGCCTCCAGTGTCCGTAGGACCCTCGCCCTGCTGAAAAAATTGTTCCCATATCGATCCTGCACCAAAGTCATCACTGGCGACGACCCTAGACCTTGCCTAGATTTCTATATAAACCGTTGTGTAGGACCCTGTATCGGCGCTGTAGACCAGTTCCAATACGGAGAGGTAATCGACCAGGTAGTGATGTTCCTCGAAGGTAAGACAACGGTGGTGGCACGAGACATCGCCAAGCGAATGCGACAGGCGGCCGAGGCCCTTGAATTCGAGCGCGCCTCCGTGCTACGTGACCAGTATCGTGCGATCGAGAAGGTCACTGAGGGGCAGAAGGTGCTTCACTTGACATCCGAGAATGTCGATGTAATCGCCTTTGCGGCTGCAGCTTCAGAGGCCTGGGTCGAGGTGTTTTTCATACGCCAGGGAAAGCTAGTAGGCCGGGATCATTTCATAATGACTGGCACGGAGGATAAGGATGCCAGCAGAATTTTGGCCGCCTTCGTAGAGCAGTTCTACAGTGCTAGCCCTTACGTCCCTCCGAAAATATTTGTCCAGCATCATCTCGATGACATGGAAGCCATAGTCCCATGGCTTGAGCAAAAGCGGCAAAGTAAAGTGCAAGTCCACGTACCTCAAAGGGGCAAGAAGCGAAGGCTAGTAGAAATGGTCGCCGAGAACGCCCGCGAAGGCCTGGAGCAACTACGCGTCAGGCAGTCGGAATGCAACGATACTGAGGCAGCAGTCACGGAACTCCAGGAGGTGCTGAATCTCCCGAAGCCTCCGCAGCGTATAGAATGTTACGACATATCCAATATCCAGGGTACGAACTCGGTAGGAAGTATGGTCGTCTTCGAAAACGGCAAACCAAAAACGAACCACTACCGCCGGTTCAATATTAAAACGGTCAAGGGTATCGACGATTACTCAATGATGCAGGAGATACTGACACGCCGATTCAAGCACCTGTCCAAAAAGAGCAACGAGTCAAAAAAAGATAATTGGCAAATCATACCTGACCTAGTATTGATCGATGGAGGCAAAGCCCATCTTGGCGCTGCGCTGCAGGTATTTCTGGAGCTTGGAGTGGAGTGGATACCACTGGCCAGTCTAGCTAAGGAGAACGAGGAACTGTTCGTACCCCAGACTCCCGAGCCAATCGTGCTACCGAGGACTTCTCAGGCTTTGTTCCTAGTACAGAGAGCGCGCGACGAGGCTCACCGTTTTGCCATCACCTACCACCGCCAACGGCGCTCTAAGAGCGCGGTAGTTTCGGCCATGGACGGTGTCCCCGGAATCGGTCCCAAACGCCGCAGATCGTTGCTCCGCAAGTTCGGGTCAGCCAGAGGAGTCCGCGAGGCAGCAGTCGAGGATCTGGCCTCTGTCCCAGGCATGACCGTGAAACTCGCAACTAGACTCAAACAGTACCTGTAAGGAACAGTTTAGCCTCTGGCATAGGTACACATCCAACGCATCGTGTACTAACTTGGCATCGTCCGTGGTATCGCACTAGTCGATGGTAACCACAACACTTATTCCGCACTACTGGGAATCCAACCTGAGAACTCGACAGAAGAGACCACTCAACCACAAATGAACTAGACATCTAGATTCCGGAGGGAAGAAGCACTCTTCCCTTTTTCACAGCACCCTAGGAAGTAACAACCCGATAAGTTAATCACGTATTCATGGAGTTAATATTGTGCAGATATAACAAACTGACAAGATCATCTGCACCGCATCGGAAGTGCCTACCCGTCATCAGGCAAGTTGGAGAGCAATCTTAGCGCGAGGTAGTCAAGAAACCCACTGTCAGTCCCTTTCACTATCCCGTTTGTCCGCCATTCCAATGAACGGCTTAAGGAGATTGGTGAATTCCATGGGGAAAATAAACTTTGTCGATGCGCCACTGCCAAGCTCTTTAAGTGTCTCGAAATATTGTAGGCTAAGGGTATTTGCATCAATGTTCTTGGCCACACCGTAGATCCTGTCTAGGGCGTCACTGAACCCGTCGGCCCGCAGTATCGCAGCCTGTTGATCACCCTCGGCCCTCAGTACTTCCGCCTGTTTGGAGCCTTCCGCTTTCAAGATAGCAGCCTGTTTTTCTCCCTCCGCCACAGTTACAGCCGCCTCTTTTGTGCCGTCAGCCTCCACAACCACGGCCCTGCGAACGCGCTCCGCGGACATTTGGCGATTCATCGCCTCCTGGATGTCGTGTGGGGGCTCAATCTCGCGAATTTCCACATTTGTGACTTTGATCCCCCAACGCTCAGTCTCTGCATCTAACTTTTCTCGAATAAGATTGTTGATTCGTTCGCGCTCGGACAGCACTTCATCCAAGTCGATGTCGCCGATCACTGCGCGAAGGGTCGTGGTCGCCAGACCTATAACCGCGGATCTGTAATTCTCCACTTCTAGAATCGCTTTCTGCGCCTCCCCTGTCATAATACGCATGTAGATCAGGAAGTCGATGTCGATCGGAGCGTTATCCTTGGTAATGTTAGTTTGTCGAGGAATGTCTATGACTTCGACACGCGTATCGACTTTGACACCAGAGTGTATGATCGGTATCAAGAATACCGGACCAGGCCCCCTCATCCCATCGAAGTTTCCCCACTTGAATCGTGCCATTCGCTCATAATTTTTTAGAAAGTTGATGATGGCCATTAAATACTCCTCTCTTTAAATGATGCCGACCCGATACTAACTGACAAACCGCAGACACAGGAGTATCGTGTCAACACTGCCTATATACCACACTACATTACACTACCCTAATCCTATATGACACACTCGCCATCAATGACAACCTAGGCACCGAGCTCTGACTCCCTGAACACATGAAGTGTGAGCCCCTCAGCCTTGCCTACAATGATGTTCACTCCCTCCTCTATGGTTTCACCATCATCGCTTACGGCGCCCCACATCTCCCCTCCAACGTGAACCTCCCCTCGTGGCGATAACTCGGATGTCACTACGCCACTTTGCCCCTCAATCGGCTCTCGTGTTATACCACCCCGATTTGCAACCTGTCGGGCCATCGCCAGATCACGCACGACAAAACCCAGTAAGGAAGCCATCACCACAACGATGCCTACTAGTAAGAAAGGGTTCAGACTGTAACCCGGTGCACCAGGAGAACTAGGGAGTACAGGAGTGAACCCTCCAAAGAGCAAAAACCCACCTATTAAGAAAGCGATCGTCCCCGAGACACCGAAGATACCGATGCCAGGCGCCTGAATCTCCAAAAAGAACAGACCCATCGCAAAAGCCATGAGAGCGACTCCGACCCAGTTCACCGGTAGGTTCCCCAGGGCGACAAAGCCCAACCCCAGAGCAATCACACCTATTATCCCTGGACCCCACAGACCTGGCAGTACCCACTCTACAAAGATCGCAATGAACCCCAATGACACAAGTGTGAAGGCGATATTCGGATTGGCCAGGAAAGCGAGGACCCGTTCCAAAGGCGTCTGACGTATCTTACGAATTACGGAGCCTCCAGTCTGTATTGACACCATACTGCCATCGCCCATCACGATAGTCCTGTCGTCGAGTTGGAGGAGCAGGTCACTAATATCTTCAGCAAATATATCCACCACACCCAGCTTAAGAGCCTCCGAAACGTCGTATGCCTTCGCCTCCAACACGGTAGCCTCTAGCGCATCGGCGTTGCGACCACGAGCCTCGGATATGCTGCGGAGTAGCGCTGCCGCGTCCTGGGCCGACTTACGCGCCAGCGTCTCCGAAATATTATCCCCGATGTCTATTGGCGTCGCTGCACCTATGTTGGTAATGGGCGCCATCGCCGCGACATGTGCCGCTGCGGTGATGAATGTGCCCGCAGACGCTGCATGAGCCCCTGTAGGAGCTATATAGACCACTACAGGGATATTGGCGTTGATTATCGCGTCTACCATGTCCCTGGTGGCGTCGAGAAGTCCACCAGGGGTATTCAAGAGAACCAGCAGCAGCACTGCCTTGGAGTCAGTGGCATTATCAATAGCCCTAGAGAGGAAGCGAGACGTGGATGGGCTGATCACGTCATCGATTTCGATGATCGCTACATGAGGATCGGCTGCGAAGACATCCGGTAGGCCGAAGGACACCAGCGCCCCACCAAAACATAACAGCACAACGGCGACTACAAACGAGCGCCTCATAGTGCCCTCCCAAAGCAATTATACGACCTTCCTAGTAGTAGGTTCAGTCTCGTAGAGCCTCGTGATATGCCTGATTGTGTTCGGTTTCGCTCATCGCATGGTCTTCACGCCGGTTCCAGGTCCTGTTATCGTCAAACTTACCCAGTACCTTTGCCATTTCTCGCATATGAGTCGCCTTACATCCGCAACATCCACCGATGTAGTTCACACCAAACTCCTTCGCTTTCGCGGCAAAGTCGCCAAGTTCGAATCGAGTCATTTGGGTCGGCTCAAGCCTATCCGGGAAAGACGGCATTCCCGTGAACCATGGTGTAGCATCGGTACAGCGGTATGCGACCGGTTGCGCGGCTAGGTATCCGTCGAAGACCGCTCGCATATCGACTATATGCGGCATCATGTGTGCGGGGTCGTTCATGCAATTCAGCCCTACGATATCGGCGCCCGCATCGTGAAGCTGCTCCGCACACTCCCCGGCAGTAAAACCATCGTCAGTAATATTCGTGGCTCGGAACGACATCGTGATCATAGCTGGTATCGTAGTCTTCTTTTTTATATGTTCCAAACATAACAACGCTTCACCAAGGCTGTAGAAAAGTTCCCCTATTACAAAATCGACCCCTGTCTGAGCTTCTATCTGTTCGTCGAACATCTCCGCGACGAGATTGGCGGACCGTTCGTCGTCTGGGGGCCACATCCAGGTGGTACTCAGGTCTCCAGCCACGAACATCTCATCTCCAGCGACTTCCCTAGCGATGTTGTAAGCGGCCTGGTTAATCTCCAAAACTTTATCACCGTAGCCGACGGTGGCCAGCTTCTCACGGTTGCCATAGAAGGCCATGACCTGTAGGACATCGCAGCCTGCCTGCCGCATCTCGTAGTGCAGTTCACGTACGGCCCCTGGATGGGTCATTGCGATCTCGGGAGTGAAAGCACCGGTCACTACATGGCCACGCTGTTCAAGCTCAACGATGTAGCCACCGTCCCCCAGCACGATCCCCTCGGACAACCGCTCTAGAATTCCCTTGGGCATGTTTTTGGCTCTCCGGTATGATCTCTAACGCTCACCATCTACGATTTCAGCCGCTCCATTCCAGGATCGTACAATGGTTCAGATGTTACAGTGACTGGTAGTCGTTGGCCGAAATAGAGCACATCCAATTTAGTTCCGAACTTGGAATTCTCCACAGGCAGATAGCCGTAGGAGATTCCTCGACCGATCGTGTAGCCATAGCCAGCGCTGGTGACGTAGCCCAGCACTCGATCACCGTGGAGGATAGGTTCTTTCCCCAAGATCACTGCGTCCGGATCATCCAAGGTCATACAACAGAGCTTACGCGCTAGACCTTCATGGCGAAAACGGATCAGAGACTCCCGGCCAATGAAGTCGCCCTTCTTAAGGCTAATAGCAAAACCTAGGCCAGCCTCGTATGGGTTGTACTCCGTATGGATGTCCTGGCCCCAGAGCCGATACCCTTTCTCCAGTCTCAATGAATCGAAGGCGCCCCCACCCGCCGCCACGACTCTAAGAGTTTGACCAGCCTCCCAAAGTGTGTCCCAGAGCCGGAGCCCCAGTTGTGTAGGCGCGTAGAGCTCCCAGCCAAGCTCACCTACGTAGGATATGCGAACGGCGAGAACAGGCACCCCGCCCACGGTAATCTCGCGTGCCTCCAAATAAGGAAACCCGTCGTTCGTCAGGTCGTCGTCGGACACGCGAGTAATCAGATCTCGGGACTTAGGTCCCCACACGCCTAAGCAGCACTGCTCGGCAGACACGTCGGTTATCGTCACCGATCCATCGTCTGGCATGTTCCGGCGCATCCAGCCCATGTCGTGCAATCCCATCGCGCCGCCCGTCACCACCATAAATCTGTTTTCGGCAAGCCGGGTAACTGTGAGGTCACACTTTATTCTGCCCTGAAAGTCCAGCATTGCTGTGTAAGTGACCCGGCCAGGTGGTCGATTGACGTCGTTAGCGGTGAGACGTTGAAGAAAAATCAAGGCACCGGGCCCAGTCACATCCAATTTCATAAAAGGGGTTAGATCAAACAGGGCCACTCTCTCCCGCGTCGCCCTGTGCTCAGCAGAGACGATGGGCGACCATTCACGTGCCTCCCAGCCCGACCGATTGGTGCCGGGCCCTGCCAGATCGTCTAACAACGACTGATTGGCCTCAAACCAATGTGGCCGCTCCCAACCTGTATTCTCAAAAAAGACAGCACCCATCTCCTTCTGACGCAGCCAGTAGGGGCTAAGTCGCAGGCCCCTGGCCTTCGTAGGCGGCTGCAACGGATGAATAATGTCGTATACCTCACGATACTGCTGAGATGAGCGTTCCCGGATGTACTCACCGCTGTAGGCATGGGGGTGGAACCGAGTAATATCTGATTCCCGCAAATCCACGCTGGCCCGTCCGTCCACAATCCACTCAGCAACGGCCTTGCCAACTCCGCCGGAATGGGTTATCCAAACCGCCTGAGCCGACCAGAATCCCCTCACTTGTGGAGATTCCCCAAGCACCGGGAAACCGTCCGTAGTGAAGGAGAACATGCCATTAAAGCTATAGTCCAGTGGAGCGTCTTTCAGCGCGGGCATCACCTCACCAGCGGCTAAGAGTGCGGGCCTGAACTGCGACGGCGTGACAGCCATCTCGGCCGGTGAAACGGGCGCGTCCTCGTGACCGAGTATATCTTCTGACGCCACGAGCATGGGCTCGTGCAAGTACGAGCCCATACCATAGGACTCGCCGTGCTGCCGAAAGTACATCGCTCGGTCTTGGTGACGCACAAAGGGCTCCGAAATCTCTTCGGTCCGCCCGGCAAGTTCTGGGAGAGGCACTGTACGGGCATACAAGTGCTGCATCGGTGACAGTGGAATTGGCACGCCGGCCATGCGTCCGACTTTTGGTCCCCATATGCCGGTGGCGGCGACGACCAGTTCGCAGCTTACCGTCCCACGATTGGTCACTACCCCAGTGACACGGCCCTTAGATATCTCGAAGCCTGTGACTCGGGTGGTAGCATGGAATCTGGCTCCATGAACCTCGGCGGTCCGTGCCATGGCCTCGGCCGGACGGATGGCCTTGGTATGGATGTCCGTCGGGGTATACATGGCGCCGTAGATCTTATCGGACAGCAGCGGGACCTTATCGCAAGCCTCTTTAGGATTCAAGAGATGCGCCTCGACCCCGTAGGCCATGCCCGTACCAATTTTACGTCGCAGTTCGGTGAGTCTCTCGGGCGTCCATGCCACTTCCAGACTTCCAACAGCTTTGCCACATGCCACACCGTCAAGTTCCAGTGAACAGAATAACTCTGTCGTATATTTGGCAAAACTAGTCATAGCCTTGGAGGGGTTGATCTGAAAGACTAGACCGGGCGCGTGCGATGTAGAACCGCCGGTCTTAAACAGCGGCCCTTGTTCGACAATGACAATGTCGCTCCAGCCTAGTTTAGTCAGATGGTAAGCCACACTGCAACCTACAATACCAGCACCTATGATCACCACACGTGCATGCTGTTGCAGTTCAGCCATAGACCGGATCAAGCCAGGTATCGTGGAATGCGCTCCGTCCAGTCACGATGTCGAGGTAGGTATCTCCTACCGCCAGTGTTAACGATCCAGCAGTACCGTCGCCTACTGTAAATCGGTCCACGGCGCCGACAGGGGTAACTCCAAGTCCAGTGCCGCAGAGGAAAATCTCATCTGCTACGTAGAGCTCGGTCCGGTCGACTTCCCGTTCCTGCACAGCAGTGCCGTGAACCTCGCTCAGGAGTTGGATGACGGTCTCTCGCGTGATGCTCTCCAGTATATCGTTAGTTATTGGTGGCGTGATTGCGACACCATCTCGCACCAGGAACACACATCCGCGCGCTTCCTCGGTCACGTGGCCCATGCTGTCGAGCATCAGAACACCGTCGTAACCATCGTGCTCGGCCTGTATAAGCGCCAGTCGTGCGTTTTGATAGTTGCCAGCCACCTTGATTCGCGGCGGCATAGCGTCATCTGCAATGCGCCGCCAGGAGCTGATGGCCAGTCTGAAAGTCTTATCAGGCCAGTTAGCAGTATTAATGATGGCGCCTCCAGGGACTACAACCGAGCCCAGAATTACCGGGCCGCGAGCCTGGATAGACCCGGTCCCGTCGACGAACAGACTAGGCCTTATATGGACGTCTTCACGCACGTCGTTTGCACGCAACAGTTCCTTCGTAAGCTCGGTCAGATCAGCCGTCGAATAGCCAGGATCCGCCATCCCCATCATTCGGGCCGACTGCAATAGACGGACCATGTGCTCGTCGCACCGGAACAGGTAGAGTTGACCTTGATCGGCGTTCCAGTAGGCCCTAATCCCTTCGAACGCAGCAGCTCCATACCGCACCGCGGGCGACATGATATGGATACGTGCCTCGTCATAGGGCACTATCTTGCCGTCCATCAGAAGTTTTTCGAAACGATCCGCCATTCGCACCACCCTCTTTGTGCCCTGGCTATCCTCGGTTGCCGCCATAGGTAGATTTCATCAGGTCTTTGTCACCGAAACGGCTCGATCTCAGCGGGGTTATGTCGATCTTCGACGAACTGCCGTCAACGATCATATCGGCGAGTGCCTCGCCGAGGGCCGGTGCCAACTTGAATGAGTGACCTGAGCCACCTACGGCCAAGTATACTCCGGGGAGTTCCGGTACGGCGTCTACGATCATGTTCCAGTCGGGTGTTATTGTATAGAGCCCAGCCCAGTTCGCCATCAATTCCGCATCAGACAGATGGGGGAATCGATGTGCCATCAATCGCCTAGTCTCTTCAATAAACTCCGGGTCTGCATCCCGGCTGTAATCGTCGGGCTCCACCGGGTCGTTGGGCTTGGGGTGTCCCGTGCCGACCAGCAGCCGTCCGCCCGTATCAGGCCGAAAGTAGGTCCTATCGACCATGTTAGAGACTGCACGAGTAATAGGCTCAGCGCCTTCTGGTAGCCCAACAACGATGTCCTGTTCGCGTGATATCTCCAAGGGCAGGTCGAGCCCGAGCCAGTCACCGACCTGGCTGGCCCATGGACCAGCGGCATTTACGACGACTTCGGTCTCGATATCACCCTTCGGAGTGGAAACAACGCTCACGGCCCCGCCAGTACGTGTGATGCCCGTTGCCGGCGTCCGTATGTGAGACTCCGCACCGAGTTGCTTAGCCTTGGACAACATAGCATTGGCAGTAACGTGTGGGTCGGCGTAGCCTGAGTCCGGTTCGAAACTGACACGAGCAATACCATCCACGTTCAGCCCCGGCAGTTCCTGAATCGCATCTTCGAGCGACAGCTCCCAGGTCCTGACTCCAAGCCCCTTGAGACGAACCAGGTTCTTGGAGAACATTTCCGACGCCTCTTCAGGAACCAAGAATAGCCACCCCGCGTTAGTAAACGCTTGAGCGCCGTCGAACTCGTCTGTAAAACCTTGGAATATTTCCAGGCTCCGGCGGACGAGCCGGATGCTTACATCGTTAGAGTAGTGTTGCCGCACAATGGCTGCTGAGTCGCCGGAGGAACCGGAGCAGACCTCGCCCTTTTCGAGCAACACGACTTCCCGCAGCCCTTTCTTGGCGAGATAGTATGCAATGCTCGCACCTACAATACCGCCGCCTATCACTACCGCATCAGCCGTCTTGCGCATTTGACCCCCCTCAAAAAAAGAGTCTTATCTCGAAAATCACTAACTATGGCGGCCCATGAATGAACGCAATTTGTTAAAATCATCCTTGGGCAGCTTTTCGAACCAACCACTGCGACTCACCGTCGGAATCCCTAAAGCCTTAAGGTCGGCCATCATCTCTGCCATCTTGAAGCCTGTGACCATACCATCGAGGACTGGCGCCCCTATTACTTCTTCCACATTCGGGACTTCATGGGTCAGCACCGACCCAGCCAGTGTACATCCCGGAATAATAACTTCCGCTCCGTCCTTGTCCACACATGCGCGGGCCGCAGATAGCACCGCCTCGATAATTTCACCCGTCGGGGTCTGGTCCGGGTAGAGATCGTTCGCATCAATATGAAAAGGGCGCTGGGAGGCAAAGTGATCGTGCAACCCATAGGTTGTAAGCATCGACTCCTGAATCTTGCCGTTCTGGTCATCCACCGTTACCAAAGAGAATGTAGACCCCATCATATGGGAGATCAGTGCGGCCGACTCTAGCGTCGCTGTCACAGGGATGTCCACCAACTGGCGAGCCTCGTGTAGACCAATGTCCAGGTTGCATGATATGAAGACCGAGTCGTAGCCCTGTTTTTCTCCCCACATCACCTTCTCAAGAGTAGCGTCCGTACAGACATAGCGAAAGTACAGCCACTGGTTGTTTCGCAGCGGATACATATCAGCAATATTGATGACGTCGAACTCGGTGTCCGGTCGAGCGATCCGCCTTAGGTTCTCTTCGCCGTGAAATTCGGTGTCCCCGAACGGATTAACGACCAGTATCTTCATTGTCCAGACTCCTCTTTTCAATGGGCACACATTATGCACCCTAATATCTCAAATCATGTCCTCTAGATGGTCTCTGTATTTTCAGTAATACAGTCTGTCTCGTCGGGTAGAGCATCTTCGTAGAAGCGCTGCCAGTTGCGGTACATGACGTTGGTCACGTCTTCGTCGGAATATCCACGCTTTGAGAGTACTTCGCCGACCATTTGATAATCGGCTATCGTGTCGATCTCGTGGGGTGCGCCTTCGCGCCCCCCTTGGCCGTCGGTGTCGCCGCCTATTCCGGAGTGAAGCGTGTTGCCAGCTAACTGGCTCACGTAGTCCACGTGATCACCCCAGTCTTCCAGCGTGACATCCGCCTTGGAGAAGACCTCGCGGCGAGGACGGATGTTCGCCCAGTCCGCGCCGCCTTTGTAGAGCATCCAAGTGTCCATCGAGTGGCCGATGACTCCACCACGGTCGATTACCGCTCGTATCAGATCGTCAGGATGCTGTCTCTCACCTGGCGTGCACCCGCGGCAATTCTGGTGGCTGGCAAGGATAGGCACTTTGAAAATATCGAGGGCCTCCCGCACTGAAGTATCGGAGGTGTGGGTGATGTCCAGAACGATGCCCAACTCATCCATGTTTTTCAGCAATTCCTTGGCCGGAGGGAACAAGCCTCCCTCGGTACCGGTACCCGTGCCGTGGGAGTAGTTGCTGGCGCCGTAGTGAGATAGGCTCACGACGCGCAAACCGTTGAGCCACCATTCACCGACCTGTTCCGGCCACGAAATTGGATCTGCACCCTCCATGCCGATGACGATACCGACGGGGAGGTTAGTGTGATCGTCTGCAGCCTCCCATTCAGCCATGTGATCGCGAAAGATCTTGCTGTTAGACAAAATACGCAACTCGCCGCGAGCCTCGAGTATACGGTAATACGCCAGGTGGGCATGTGCAGCCGAATAGGCGATATCTGCGGTGCGATAACCCCAAATGATGCCGTCCGGCTTACGAATTCGACCCACGACCTTTACAAGTGCGCCCACAACGTGCCCCAGGCGCATCTCGGGCAGCGTCGCCATCGTCTGATCGTCGGGCCATCCCTCGTGCGTGGTTTGACCATGGGATCCGGTGCGCACATCGTCCAAAGGTGCAGTCAAATCTCTGTCCAAATCTATAGCCCCATACGCCATCGGATAGTCGCCGTCAAATATGAGCATTTTTACCTCGGTCAATATGGCTTAGTAATCTAGGTTGATCGCCACGGTATATGACAGGTCCTTAGCGGTGCTTCCAGAACGTGGATCTGATAATCGCTACACACCTATCTAACCTAGAGCAGAGGCAAGCCACGATCAGTGCTCTTTCAGTAGACTTCCATACCCTGCAACAGACTCACTAATCCCAGCCAGTCGAATCGCTTTCCAAATGCTGGCCTGGGCACTGGACACAACCGGCTTACCTGAGGTCGACTCAAACTCATCAAGTATTTCGACCGACCTGACATTGCCACAACTCAGAAATATCCCGTCGACCGCTGACACATCGAACTCCGAGGCAATACTCATTGACTCCTCCGGCATAATTGAGCCGCGATCTAAGTTCTCATAGATATCCCGAAACTTGTACTCAGGACAGGCAATTCCATGGCTTTCTAGGAATGCGACTTCTCTATGAGTGGTCTCTTCATCGTAGGGCGTGAGCATGGCGACACTTTTCATATTAAGTGCAGCCATCGCATCAACTACGGCCTCGCTAGTTGTCGTTACTTTGGCACCAGGGATGATGCGGCCAAGTGTCCGCTTGATCTCCTCGTCTCCCTCCCGACCTTCCATGAAACTGCCCGTTGTGCACATATACAGGACCACGTCGGGCGAGGTCGTGGCAAGCTGCCGGGCGGCCAGTTCGATCCCCTCATTCATACTCCCTATACCATCCAGGGCCGTGTCCTCGAGTAACAGGCGAGCCGGAATACCGATCACATCACCGAGACCTGCGGGCAATTTTACGAATTCCGGCTCGAATATCAGGCACGAAGAAGGCAGCATGAAGGCTATCTTAGCTCTGGATCCATACATCACTCACCTCTCTGAATTAGTTTTTACACAACTAGGTTTGGCGGTCCACCATTACACCCTCATCCCTGAGAGCGGCAGTACCCTCAACATCGACCGACTGGTCCGCGGAGTTTAGCACTACACCATAGATATCGCGCGCCCGTTCCACTGATACTAGCTCCGCTAGTATGTCACACCGGACCGCCTCAGGATCACGCTCCATGGGATCGCCCCAGCCACCACCCCCAGGCGTCTCGGTGAAGATTACGTGGTCCTGCATCACATTGGTTGTTACCTTGGAAGATAATCGCTCGACACTGCCATCCGGTGCAACTACCTCACATTTCGACGGCCTGGCATTCATACCGCCAAATAGTCCCCAGGGCGAGACCTCCACACGATCAGAACTGAGAGTCAGACGCACTTCGTCACCGACAACCCTAAGCACCCTAGAGATCCCGACACCACCACGGTAATGGCCTGGCCCCTCGGAGTCCGGCAACAAGCCGTAGCGCTCAACAATCAACGGGTAGGCCACTTCGATCGACTCGACCGGAGCATTGCGAGTATTGGTCATGTGATTCTGGATTGCATCCATGCCGTCCAGATCATGCATAGCTCCCTGTCCACCGGCGTAGGTCTCGATGTAGTTGTACAGTACATCAGTGCGCGGATCCCTGCCGCCGATGTTCAGCAAATTCATCGTGCCCGAAGACGCCGCGGCCACTCTTTCGGGGATCGCTTGGGAGAGCGCTCCCAATAGCACATCCGTGATTCGTTGTGTCGTGATGATATTCGCATTACATACAGCTTGTGGGTACACAGCCGATAACACGCTACCCTCTCGAACTACGATGTCGAAGGGTTCGTAGGCCCCCGCATTTGGCGGAAGCTCTGGATCGAGAACCGCCTTAAAGACGTAGTATACGCATGCAGCCACCGAAGGCCAGCGACAGTTGATCGGGCCACGAGCGACGTCGTCTGTAGCCGAAAAATCGGTCAATATGGAGTCTCCCCTGGCCTTGACCGTCACCCGGATAGTGTAGGGCGTCTCGGTAATACCATCTCCTTCTATCACGTCCTCGTATTTGTACTCACCCTGAGGAATCTTGCCCAGAGCCGCTCGCATGCGTCTTTCTGAATAGGCAATCATCTCAGTCAAATACGTTTCTACGGTATCAAGTTCGTACTTCACAACTAGTTCATTTAGTCGCCTGGCACCGGTTACATTGGCGGCATATTGCGCCATAAGGTCACCTCGGACCTCCACCGGGGGTCTCACATTCAGCGAGATCAAAGACCAAAGTTCGGGATCCAGCTCCCCAGAGCGAAAGAGCCTGATGGGCGGTATCTGAAGCCCTTCTTGGAATATTTCTTGAACACCGAAGGGCATCGAGCCCGGCGCAAACCCCCCCATGTCAACATGATGAGCTTGGTTCGCAGCAATAGCGAACATCTTTCCCTCATGAAATATGGGCGTGATGAGGCAAAGATCATTCAGGTGTCCCGGTCCAGCGGGGTACGGCATATTCATTGCAATGGCGTCTCCTGGGACTAATGTGTCGAAGTCGTACGCAGCCATCGCTGAGCGTACAGCTGACTGCATTGTTCCCAGGTGCAACGGCGTGCCAACTTCCGCTTGCGCTACCACTACAACGTCTCCTGTAGCAGTGTAGAGGGCACAAGACGTGTCACGTCGGTCCTTGATGTTCGTCGAATAACTCGCCCTTACAAGAGCAGCAACCATCTCGTCGGATATGGAGTAGAAGGCGTTGCGCATAACCTCCAATGTGATCGGGTCAATTCGGGTTTCGTTCACTGTTATACCCTCTCCAACATCAGATTTCCGTAGGCATCAACTTCGGCCATTTGGTCGGGCCATACGACCGTCGTAGAATCGAGCTGTTCGATGATAGCGGCACCTGCAATGGTATCGCCAGGAGACAACTTGGTGCGATCATAGATTGGCGTCTCAATAGCCACGTTCTTAAAATAGACTGTGCGCTGGGCTTTCAGGGCTTCCGGTGGATCCTGAGCACCTTCCAAAGAGGCTCCTTCGAGTCTCGGTTGGGGCATCGGAGCAATGGCGGTTACCCTCAAATTCACGATCTCCAGGAAGCTGTCTCTCTGATCATACCCGTAAAGCCGCCTGTGGGAATCGTGGAAACGTTCGTATATCCCGTCCAGTTCAGCCACGGTGACCTCACCGGAGCCCACAAGGACCTCTAGTTCGAACCCTTGGCCGAGATATCGAACGTCAGCCTTTCGGATGAGCGTGACACTCCCCGAGTCGAACCCTTCCTTAAGCATCTGCTCCAGCGCTTCGGTTTCCATCTCCGCGTAGCGGGATCCTAGTTCTTCAGCCTCGACGTTCTCCGAGGAACGAAGGACAGTCCTAACAAAGTCGTCGCGCAGATCAGACATCAAAAGCCCCAGCGCCGAAGTTACCCCCGGTGCAATGGGTACGAGCACACGTGGAATATCCAACTCCGCGGACAATTCGGAGGCGTGGACTGGACCAGCGCCGCCGAAGGTTACCAGTGCGAACTCGCGAGGGTCATATCCCTTGGCCACCGACACCACGCGTATGCCTTTAATCATGCCTGCGTTCACTACGCGAACGATTCCATCGGCAGCCTCTTCCACAGTCATCCTGAGCGGCACAGCCAGGCTCTCCGATATCACTTTTTTCGCGCGCTCTACATCTAGCCTGAGCTTGCCGCCCAAAAATCCATCTGGGCTCAGTCTGCCCAACACGACATTGGCGTCGGTAACGGTTGGTTCGATTCCACCACGGCCGTAACAAGCCGGACCCGGCTCAGCACCGGCGCTCTGGGGGCCGACACGCAAAGCACCTCCTGGATCCACCCAAGCGATGCTTCCTCCGCCAGCCCCAAGAGTGTGAATGTCCACCATCGGTACTTTGACGGGCAGCCGTTCAATCTCGCTGTCCTGCGTGCGTCGGACCTCTCCCCGATAACACAGACTAATGTCGAAACTTGTTCCTCCCATGTCGACCGAGATGCTGTTTTTCTCACCTGCCTGGTTGGCTATTGCTACAGAGCCTATGACCCCGGCCGCGGGGCCGGATAAGATTGTATGCACCGGCCTTTCGACCGCCGCGTCGGCACCCATAGTGCCGCCGTTGGACTGCATAATGTGCAAACCGGACCCTATGCCAACACGGGCGGTGCTCCGCTGGAGCTCCCGTAGGTAGCGTTCCATTACCGGCCCGACAAAGGCGTTGATGGCGGTCGTGCTCATTCGTTCGTACTCCTTAAACTCGGGTACGATGTCGTAAGAGAGCGACACCTGTAACTCAGGCATCGCCTTCCTCAGCGCCCTGCCGATAACCTGCTCGTGAACTGGGTGTGCGTAGGAGTGTAGAAGGCATACAGCCACCGCATCGACCTTCGCGGCCTGCAGCCGCGCAATTAGAGCAGACACCTCTACATCGGACAATGGGGTAAGAATCTCCCCCGTATACAGCACCCGCTCCTCTACCTCAAAGCGTAGTTGGCGCGGTACTAGTGGATCCGGTTTCTGCTGCCTGAAATCGTACAGGTGTGGCCGGTCTTGCCGGCCGATCTGAAGTACATCTCGGAACCCTTTTGTGGCAACCAGCGCCGTCCTCGCGCCCTTGCGTTCGAGCAGGGTGTTTGTGGCCACTGTGGTGCCATGGATAAAGAAACTGATGGCCTCCGGCAAAATATCTAGTCGGTCTATCAGTTCACGGATACCATTGGCTACACCTGTGGCCTGGTTCTGAGGTGTAGACGGAGTCTTTGCAAATTCCAGTCGATTGGTTTCGACATCGTGTAGCACCAAATCAGTGAAGGTTCCTCCTACATCGACTCCGAGGCGATACGTCATGTTGTGCTCCCTTCTGTATCTTGGGCTCGAAGCATTGGCATCAGACGATTCTCAACGAATACATAAAGCCCCCGCATAGCAAAGATCAATGCTTCAGAGTCCCTGTCAGCGCAGGCTTGATAAATTTTCCTATAGTGCTCGAGTCGGGACGGTACATGTTCGCGCATAACTGTGAAGGATCGGCGATACTGCTCAGATTGCGCCCAGAGAGACGACAGAATGCGCAGCAAATGTTCTTTCCCACTCGCCTCAAAGATGATAAAGAAAAATTCGCGCACAAGTCGTAAGCGTCGAGGAATATCCTGGGAAGCCTCAGCAGCCTCCAGACCATTGAGGGCTCGGAGCAACCGCGGTAGTGGGAGCTTTGCAAAATCCTCTGCAACCCAGCGACATGCCAAGATTTCAAGTTCCTCCCGAATTCGATATATTTCCTTGTATTCCGACAGCGAGAGCATGGCGACCATCGCGCCCTTGCGTGGATAGAACACTACAAGTCCTTCGGCCTGTAACTGTCTGAGCGCTTCCCGCACCGGCATGGTGCTAACACCAAGCGACGTCGCAAGATCATCTTGTCGCAACCGCTCCCCAGGAGCGAAGTGACGTTCGAGAATCATCTCTCGTATACGGTCAGTAACGACATCATGGACGCTGCCGTAAATGACTTCAGGTTTTTTCGAAATACTCGTACCTGGCAAGATAATTAACACCTAGTATTCATCAACTGTGGCTCAGAACAATTCGATATCAGATCGTATTTCCACGCTAGGTTATCAGCGCGTATATGCCTAGTCAACATCGTATATACGGCCTAACTCCTGGTGGACAAAATGGCACGCAACGCATGCAAATTGAGATCAACCCGTAACACAGTCTTTCCCAGTATCCAGTACGTAAATATGATCTACTACATATCATACGGTGACCCAATGTTTGGCCGCTGCTAAACTCGATTCCATTCGCAGAGCCATTCACTAGAACAATGTCATGCCCGACACCACCCACAAAAAACCCTAGCACAGCTGACTGTCATCGATATGACCGTGAACGTGCCAGGCCCTTCTGCTCCACGGGTTTTTGCTCAGCCTGTCAGGGGAGTCAAACATCAATGTATTCCATCTACCATTCTCCGGAACTAGCCACATGAAACCTTTCCGAGAACACCACGAGCTATTTCGTGCGACGGTTCGCCGCTTCGTCAATGACGAGATCACACCCAACGTCGACAAATGGGAAGAAGACGGTACCGTGCCTCGCACCTTGTTCAAGCGGATGGGGGAATTGGGATTCTTGGGGCTAGAGTACGGGCCGGAGTACGGTGGTGGAGGTGCCGACTTTTGGATGACGGTAGTGCTAGCCGAAGAATTGGCCCGCTGCCGGGCCGGTGGCGTGGCCTTTAGCGTCATCGTCCATACTGACATGTCTTCGCCGTGGCTATCGCGCATCGGCACCCAGGACCAACGAGCCCATTATCTGCCGAGCGTAATTAGTGGTGAGACCGAATGCGCCCTGGCAATCACCGAGCCTGGTACCGGTTCTGATATGGCGGGAATAGAAACACGGGCAAGGCGTGAGGGTGACGAATGGGTCATCACCGGTGCAAAAACCTTCACCACCAATGGGGTCTACGGTGATCTATATTTCGTTGCCGCCAGGACCCACGACGACGGCCCTCTGCACGCCCAACTATCCCAGTTTCTGGTAGCTGCGGGCACACCCGGGCTTTTGGTAGCATCGAAGCTCCGTAAGACAGGCATGCTCTCATCCGATACTGCCGAGTTAGTATTTGATGAAGTGCGCATCCCAGCGAATAATCTTCTCGGAAAGGAGGGGCGTGGTTTCTACCAACTCGCTTCAGGCCTACAGCGTGAGAGGTTGCTGGCAGCGGTCCTCAGCGTATCCGCGTCTCAGCAGGCCCTAGACGACACAAGGGCGTACCTACAACAGCGGCAAGCCTTC
>CAYLLU010000012.1:0-15911 GCA_964384845.1 uncultured Dehalococcoidia bacterium | reverse complement strand
TCTGGCCGAATTTCAGGTACTGCGACACCGCATCGCCGACATGTCCACCCAGATCGAAGCCGCACGACAATTGACGTACCATGCCGCAGAAATGTTTTCTGAGGGTGAGGACTGCATAACTGAGGTGTCAATGGCCAAATTATTCGCCACGGAGGTGGCAAACCTCATCGGATACGAATCAGTACAGCTTCACGGTGGCTACGGCTACGTTCGCGAGACAGCGGTCGAGCGATTCGCCCGAGATTACCGTCTCTGGACCATAGCAGCAGGTAGCTCAGAGATGATGCGCGAGATCATCTCAAAAGGTCTACTGCCAGAATAGGCCGTCAATGGAGCAAGCTTTTACTAGTCTGTACGATTACGAAGCCGCTGCCAAACTCACTCTACCTCACGATATCTGGGATTTCGTAGATGCCGGGGCCATGGACGAAATTACCACACGCCGCAATCGATCGTCCTTTGACGCCCTCGCTCTGCGACCTCGATTCCTGAGAGACGTGGGGAATCCAGAGCTATCCACTACCGTGCTAGGTTCCCCAATTAGCCTCCCGGTGATTATCGCTCCCGCGGGCGGCCATAAGATTGTCCACCCAGACGGCGAGTTGGCAACAGTACGTGGGGCGGCCAAATCGCGCACTCTGATGATGGCCGCCACCAATAGTAACTACTCTATGGAGGAAATCGCCGAGGCTACGACAACGCCCCGATGGTTCCAGCTCTACCACCGCGGCCGAGAAATCACAGAAATCCTCGTAAGGCGAGCAGAGATGTCGGACTATAAGGCCATCTGCCTGACAGTGGATACACCCGTGCCAAGCTACAAGGAGCGAGATGTCCGTAACAGGTTCGTCCGCCCATTTAGGCTGGCTAACTTCACCGGAATGCAGGCCGCCGCCGGAGATGAGGAGACGCCTAGTTGGGTACGTTCCGCGCAGCCGATCATGGCATGGAAGGATTTGGAGTGGCTACGAAGCCTAAGCACTCTGCCCTTGGTACTCAAAGGGATCAGGACCGCCGAAGATGCACGCATGGCGGTGGCCCATGGAGTAGATGGGATTCTTGTTTCCAACCATGGAGGCAGACAGATAGATATGACCTTGAGCTCCATTGAGACTCTGCCAGAAATCGCAGCGGCTGTGGAAGGTCGGGCAGAAATCTATATGGACTCGGGAATCCGCAGGGGAAGCGACGTGCTCAAGGCGCTGGCCATGGGCGCCACGGCGGTGGCCATCGGTCGACCATTCCTTTGGGGGCTCGCCGTCAATGGAGCCGATGGAGTCCACAGGGTTCTAGAGATACTCCGGATGGAATTGGCACTGGTGCTCTCCTATTGTGGTATCACATCGGTACGAGACCTAAAACCAAGTATCCTGAGCATCCCAAACGGATGGGAAGCAGGGGGGAACCGATGAAAATTTTGTGTGGTGATGGAATGGTTGCCATATCACCTATACCGATGTATGTCTCCCACATTCTACACGGCTTCCATACGTGTCTCGTAGAGGAGATTGACCACTATCCATTAACACATGGAAAGATTTTTCATTTAACCCGCTTTGTATGCCCTCTTATGACTAATCCTTGGCATGGTATCCACTGCAGGTGAGGTTCCAGTGTTTCCCAACCTCACCTATGAAGTTGAGGCCTAAACTCAGCAACAGGTGATCGAATTAAGACACACAATAACCGGGACTGAGAGGGCATGATGTACAGCACAAAGGTCGTCGTACTGGGGGCGGGTGTCGTGGGTTGCGCCGCCGCGTTCTACCTAGCACGCTATGGTGCAAAGGTTACCATCGTAGAGCGCGATGCCGTAGGCTCAGGAGCATCGGGCTTCGCCCTCGGTCTCCTAAATCCCCTGACCGGCTCCGGCATTCCCGGCCCCATAGCACTCCCAGCGGAGCAGGCGTTTCGCATGCACAAGGAACTGTGGCCCGAGATCGAAGATGTCTCCGGAATCGACCTGCAGGCCCGTGAAATGACACATCTACAACTTTGCTTTAACGAGAACGACGTGTTGCGAGAGCGAAATGACATGGATCGCTGGAACAAAGTCGACGGATTCTCCGCCGAATGGCTCGACGGAACGGAGGTGCTAGGCATCGAGCCTCGTATTTCCCCACTAATAACGGGTGCAGTGCTGCTCCGCCACATCTGGGTCCTCGATAGTTATCGTTTGACCCTTGCAATGTTCCAGGCCGCCAAGACCCTGGGTACAGAGTTCGTCCAAGGCTCGGTCATCGGCATCGAGAGTGCCAATGGACATGTGAATGCCGTCTATATCAACGATCAAACAGTCGACTGCGATGCCGTCGTGATCGCCATGGGACCGTGGTCTGGACAGTTCCTGGTCGGTGTGAAAACCCCTATGCCAATTACACCACTAAAGGGACAAATCTTGCATATGGGGGCACCGGCCAAATCCTTCCCCTACAACCTAGCCGGTCCGGGGCAGATCACGCAAAAGGCTGACGGGATGGTCTGGATTGCCTCTACAGAGGAGGATTCAGGCTGGGACACCGAGCTAACGCAGATGGCCCATGAAACGCTGATGGGACGCGCCATCAAGATGGTCCCATCCATCGCAAAGTTGAAACTGGTACGACAGACGGCGTGTCTGAGACCTGTCACCCCGGACCGGCTTCCCATCGTCGGGCCTTTCCCGGGTCTGACAGGCGCCTACCTGGCAACCGGCGCCGAGAAGAAAGGAATCCTATTAGGTCCCATAATGGGTAGTGCAGTCGCCGATCTAGTGGTTTCTGGAAAAACAACGCTTCCCATAGAAGCATTGTCCCCGGAACGCTTCATCAGTTAGGACATCCTTTTTGGGTTCCTTTGGGTTCCTTCGATTTCAGCGACTCATGGATACCATCTGTCTTTTCGTAAACAGAGGATAATAAGGATGAACGACGTCGCCTTTATACTCAATGGTTGATACTTTAGGTCAGTATCAACCAACCGAAGACGATATCGGTACTGGACAGCGACCGAGGCCGTGAACTAATCTTGGACAGAGACAGACCACCCGCAACTACTAGGAGGTCGGACATGGAACAGAGATCCGTAGGCCGCACAGATCTCACCATCAGTGCCATCGGGTTAGGCGGCGGCAGCTGGGGCCGGGAGATTGACGAGGAGTCATCCTATCGGATCATGGATTACGCCATCGAGAACGGGATCACTTTCTTTGACACCGGCGACTCCTACGGCGGAGGGCAGTCTCGGGAGGGACGTAAGACGCAATACGGAGTTGAAGATGAACGGGAGGTCACCGGTGAGTGGCACTCCTCAGAAAAGATCATTGGGCGTTGGATGCGTTCTCGCGGTTGCCGTGATGAAATCACACTATGCACCAAGGTAGCCACGGGTGGCGATCCCGGGAACATCGCCCACGCCCTCACTGGAAGCCTAGAACGGCTTGGGGTCGATCAAGTAGACATTTACAAGTTGCATAGTCCTGATGCCTCCATTCCAATTGACGAGACCATGATGGCGATGTCTGAGGAGGTCTCCGCCGGGCGTACCAAGATCATCGGATGCAGTAATCAATCCGTAGAACAGCTCAGGCAGGCTATGGCGACCAGCAAGAAACATGGGCTGGCCCGATGGGAAATCATCCAGCCATCTTATAGCCTCGCCGCCCCTGAGAACGAGAAGGCTCTTTTCCCTCTGTGCCAGGAGGAACAGATTGCCATCACCAGCTACAGCCCCCTGGCAGCGGGTTTCCTCACGGGCAAATATGGGCGCGACCCGCTCACCTGGCCTTCCGGCAGCCGGTACCACATCTCGCCCGCCCACGCCGATGTCTACTTCTCTGATCTTAATTTTCGTCTGCTTGACCTTCTCAAAGCGAAGGCAGCCGAGACAGGCATTCCATCGCTCAGGCTCGCGATGGCCTGGGCCATGACGCATCCCGCAGTCACGTCGGTCATCATTGGCACCCGAACCACTAACCACATCGACAACGCCCTGGCCGCAATGAAAATGGGCCTTGACCCGGTCCTGCGTGATGAGATGTCATCCTGGACCCACGAGTAGTAAGCAGGGTTTGGCACACTGGAACCAGATCCATTCCATATGAATGTGATTAGATGCACAGCCCTCATTCCGTTGTCTGGGTGAAAGGTTCCTCTGTAGGATCAAATGAATGTTCTTCACCCACATATTGATCTTCTTTCTTGAATAAAAACTGCGTGTAATCAACTCAGGAGCAAGACATTGGAAAAGCGAACCCTTGGCAAAACGGGAATGCATGTCACCCGTCTCGGGCTAGGTCTGGCAGAGATTACGCGTCACGACGACTTCCAGAGTGATGTCGAAGCCGCCGGGCGCGTCCTGAACGTTGCGCTGGACGGTGGCATCAACTTCCTCGACACCGCCGCCTGCTACGGCCAAACCGAGGAGATGATAGGCAAAACCGTCGCCCACCGTCGCGACGAATATTTTCTGGCAACCAAGTGCGGCCATGTGACCGGCGGCGCTACCGGCCAACCCTGGAGCGCCGAGACAATCGCGGCGAGTATCGATCGCAGCCTCAAAAGGCTCCAGGTTGATCACATTGACCTGGTCCAGCTCCACACATGCCCTTTAGAAGTGCTCCAGCAAGGCGACGTGATTGAGGCACTACATAGGGCGCGCGACACCGGCAAGACACGGTTCATTGGACACAGCGGGGACAACGAGGCTGCGCGGTGGGCAGTGGAGTCTGGTCACTTCGATACCCTTCAGACTAGCTACAACCTGGTTGAACAACATGGACGTACAAAGGATCTACTCTCCCTCGCCGGCGAAAAGGGAGTCGGTACTATTATCAAGCGCCCCGTAGCCAACGGCGTCTGGGGCAAAGTAAGCAGCCCTTATTCCTATGCTGACGAGTACCACCGACGATCCGAGATCATGCGCAGCCTAGGATCCATTGACGGAGAGCCCGATGATCCCCTCATGCTCACCATGGGATTCACCCTTGCACATCCCAACGTAGACGTCGCTATCGTGGGAAGCCACAATCCAGACCACATCCGCTCCAACATTGAACTGATCGAAAATCAATTGCCTATCCAGGACAGTGTTGTCCAAGAACTTTACCGTCGTTTTGAGCGGATAGAGGACGACTGGCGCCAATTAACATAGGACCTTCCATGCAAGTTCCAGGCATAGAGTTTAGCGATATACCGGTCACCGACAACGTTAATTGGGCCTTTGCAGCGATTCACGATAACTGGAGCACTACGGCCACCATCGAGTTTAGAACACGAGCAGTACCAGAGTACTATCGCAATCTAGCGCATCTGGTTCGACCAACTCACCATGAAAGTAGATTTAATTTCGCTGTTCGCCCTCAGATTCTCGACTGGCAAGTCCTCCCTAGCAAGTCCGTCTAAATGAAGAGAGCGCAATGAAGGTACACCTCGTCGATGGCACCTACGAGCTCTACCGCGCCCACTATGGGAACCCTCCGTCCACTACCCATGAAGGCCAGCCCGTGGGCGCAGTCAGGGGTCTCATCGCGACCTTACTGTCCCTTCTCCGCGAGGAAGGAGTAACTCATGTCGCCTGTGCTTTCGATCATGTCACCGAGTCGTTCCGCAACGATATGTTCGAGGGCTACAAGACCGGTGAAAGAGTGCCAGAAGAACTGGCCAACCAGTTCGACTTAGCTGAGAGAGCGACGGCAGCGGTCGGGGTTGTGGTATGGCCGATGATCGAGTTCGAGGCCGACGACGCCATCAGTACTGCGGCGATTCGATGGGCCCCAAACCCAGATGTAGAGCAGGTGGTCATATGCTCGCCCGACAAAGACATGATGCAGTTGGTACATGATCCAAAAATAGTGTGTCTGGCTCGCCGACGTGGCATCACCTACGACAAAGACGCGGTCTTCGCGAAGTTCGGAGTCTTGCCGACGTCCATCCCAGACTATCTGGGTCTGGTGGGAGACGCTGCCGACGGCATACCTGGGGTACCACGATGGGGTGCCAAGTCGACAGCTATTGTCTTAGAGCGCTACCCACATATTGAAGAAATCCCAGACAACGTGTTGATATGGGACACGAGCCCTCGAGGAGCGAAGTCCATGGCGGCATCACTGAAAAAGTACCGCTCCGAAGCACTACTGTATAAAGACCTCGCCACACTACGTTTTGACGCGCCTCTTACCGAGTCACTAGACGATTTGGAATGGCGAGGCGTCCACCGATCGGCTTATGAAAAGCTCTGCGACGAATTGGGGTTCAACACCATCCGAGCCCTGCCTCATCGTTGGGATTCTGAGTAGACGGGGCAAAACTCACGTCTCGACGGCAAAGATATCGGACTCCAATAAGTCTGTTTCGTCATTCCAAGCTCTCTCACTTCAAATAAAAAACCTGTTCCAACTCGACCATAGCCTGGTCAGGCAGTGCGCCCAACGGAACCTCAAAGAATGGCGCCATCATTTCCTGCCAGCGCTGGTTGACTTCCTCGTGCTCCATGCCTTCCAGCGCCGCCTCAAGACTTTCGTGCGCCTCGAAGTAGCCAAACATTAGACCGTCACCTGCCATGAACAGAGAGTAGTTGTGCCATCCGTTCCGTGAGAGGGCCTCAAGCATCTCCGGCCAGACCGCTTCATGGTATTTTTTATATTCGTCCAGTCTGTCCTCTCGAACCTTTAGCATGAATCCTATTCGTTTGATGTCGCTACCTCCTCTCCCTTGTAGCCGCAGATGGCTCCGTCTCATGGTAGGACTCTCCAATAAATAGAGCAAATAACCTAGTCGGCGTAGCTGAAATCATTAGGGGCACAAATCAACCCACCTCCCAAGAGAAGGTCCCATTATCAACGAACAGTTCAATCTGATCATCCGCCCCGGCAAAGTCTTTTGCACCGACAGGAGCTCGACAGCCCAGGCGCCTGTAAAGATGTCCCAGTCTTGAGTCACGACTCGGAACCCATACTCCTGGCAAAGAGAAGAGACTGCTGGCACTACTGAGTCATCCTGGAAGCATCAGTCGTTGCCCAAGAAGGTGAAGTTGTGTCTAGATAACAGTAGTACACACCCTAATTTAACCTGCAGGTCCATCAACGTTGAACACAGGCGCGCCACTCCCCATGCGAAACAGAGCCACCGTCGACTCGATTGTGCCAGGATTGGTCTCACGATGCACCGTGTGCGCTGGGATACGGACGAAATCTCCTGGACCACCCTCTATACATTCGTGACCTCCAGGGCCGAATTCGAATCGAGCCTGACCCTCAACGATGTAAGCATACGTTTCGTAGTCTCCGTGGTGATGCCAGCCCGAGGCCGTGGTGGGTGCCATGCGGACTGTGCCTGCCCAAACTCCGTCGCCAGAAAAGGCCTGCGCCCGGATCATACCGGGCGTCCCATCCACGCCGGCCAGATCACTACCGACAACAAGTTTCAGCGCTTCCATTAGAATGCTCCATGGCTGTGTTACGGCTGAACTAAACCCCTAAAAAGACGGGCGCCTCAAATCGTTTCTCGTAGTCTCAAGAGCTTTGGCACCCTTTAAGACGGACCGCTCGTCGAAGTGTCGCCCAACTATCTGTACGCCCAAGGGAAGGCCATCTACGCTCCAGCCGAAGGGGATAGAGATGGCGGGAGAACCGGTAAGGTCAAAGGGAACCGCGGCACGCAATGCGTTACGAGGTGAAACCAGTTTCCCGTCCACGTCAAGTTCTTTGACCCCGTGGGGATGCGCCGGAACAACGCCCATTGGGCAAAGCAGCAAATCGTACTGAGTAAAGTAGGCGGCTACGTGGGCGCGGAGTAGCTCGCAGTCGGCCAGTGCCTCCTGATACTCACGAGCAGTTGGTGCGGAACGTCCAAGCCTATCGCGGATCGCCGGAGATAGTTCGTCCTCACGGCCAGAAATGTAGGATTCCAGGTAGTACCCTGCCTCGGCGCTGTAGATTATCCCTGAAATGTCCTGACCCGATAGTCCTTGCCAAACGTCTAGAGAGACCTTTTCCACCGTACAACCAAGCCCCGATAGCGTCGATGCGGCTACGGCCACCGCGTTCTGTACCTCCTCAGCCACAGGTGCGAAAGGCCCCTGGGGACACCACCCAACTCGCAGATTCAAGGGCGGTCCGTCGATGTCCTCGAACTTTTCCACCGGGACCGAGACCGCGTAGGGGTCCAGCCCGTTCGGACCTGCCATAATAGAGAGGGCCACCGCTACATCGCCCACGGTGCGCGCCATCGGCCCTACGTGCATGTAGCGAAGTAGAGCATCAGGCCAGTGCCCTGTCAGCGGGACACGTCCATGTGTGGGCTTCAACCCCACGATGCCGCAGTAGGAGGCTGGTTGTCTGATTGAGCAGCCCACATCACTACCAATCCCTAGGGGTGAGAGACCGGCCGCTATAGCCGCTGCCTCCCCCCCGCTGGAGCCTCCTGGGGTCCGTTCTAGGTTCCAGGGGTTTTGTGTACGTCCAAAGACATCGTTGTCAGTTTCAAACCAAAAGACGAATTCTGGCACGTTGGTATGCCCCATGAAGATTGCGCCGGCCTTTTTCAGGCGTGCCGCGGCTGCCGCGTCGACGTCCGGCACGTGATCAGAGAACAACCTAGAACCGCGCGTCGTGCGGATTCCAGCGATGTCCACCGAATCCTTCGCTGTAAAGGGCACCCCGTGCAGAGGCCCCGCGATTTCCCCCCTCACCAACGCCTCCTCCGACTTCTTCGCGCGATCTAGGGCATCCTCCGCCTGGGTCACGATGGCATTAAGAGCGGGGTTAACCGCGTCTACGCGCTCCAGATGTGCGAGCATTACCTCGACCGGAGAGAGTTCTCTGGAACGGATGTGTTCGGCCAGTTTGTTCATTGTGGAATAGCAAATTGTCTCGTTCATAATACGATTACCCCCTGATACTCCCAGGCGTGCTTACGAAACAACTGAATACGATACATTTGATTAAGGGTGAAGAGGCTGGGCAGAACCACATTATGCAATCAGTCGCGCGTTGCAACAAGACCCAGATTGCGCCACCAGCACAACTCGTTACTACCGCGCTCGGCACCGGCAACGATATCCAGGCGTCCGTCACCGCCCAGGCCGACTATGACTCTAACACACGTTTTGACCAACTCTAGCTCAGACGGAAAACCGGCCTGGGTCGAACTCGTCTAGCGGAACACTGGTGGCATCGTTCATTATCAACTCAGCCGTAAGCCATGCCATGGCGGGGCCCATCATTAGCCCCAAACGACCACCCCCTGTAGCCACAAACGCCCCTTCGAGGCCAGGAGCCTTGCCCAACACCAGCTTACGATCCGCCGACAGAGGGCGCATACAGGCAGTCTGGAGCACGAGTTGCCCCTCCACTAGTGAAGGTATGTTTCTGAGGACCCCGTCCATGATCTGCCCCCTGCCCTCGTCCGTGATACTCTCGTCAAGCCCGACGTCTTCGAAGGTAGGCCCGACCCAGGTAAGGCCATCAGGTTTGGTCGAGGCGAAATGGTCACCGCCGGCCACAGAGCAGCGAATGGGTGGACCGGGTAGGCGGAGTCGCAAAATCTGGCCTTTCCAGGGTCGCATCTCGATTGGGAAGCCGAGCCACTCGGACGCACCCTGGCCCCACGGCCCCATGGCCACCACTACTTTATCGCAGACCAATTCTCTGCCGTCGACGAGTATACCTCGCACTCGACCACTCTGCCGAGTTAGTCCGGTGACGCGACCTTGGCGCATCATGGCACCGCGCCTTTCTGCAGCCATCATAAGCGCAAGCGTCAGCCTACGCGCATTAATGTCGCTCGTGCCATCAGTATAGACAGCCCCAATGGCTTCCGGCCCCACTCTAGGCTCGATACGCAGCATCTCATCCCGATCCACCCAGCGCACCGAGTAACCCTGCCTCTCCTCCCAAGATCGGCGCTCTAGTTCAAATCCCTGGGGATTCCGCACAGCAGCGGACTCTTCCTCGTCGAAGGCCAGTGTTAGCGACGGGCGCCGTCGCAGTTCGATATTGACGCCGGTTTCTTCTAAGAGGGAATCCTCCAGTTCTCCATGGATTCGTAAACCATGGGATGCGACTTCGAAATGGGTACCAGTCATCGCAGCCTCGTCGTATGTGCCAAGAGCTGCGTAGGAGAACCCTGAAGCATGGCTAGCGATTGTGTCCTTTTCAACGACCACGCTCTTGACTCCGTGCTGAGCTAGGAAGTAAGCCGTAGCCGCGCCGACCAGTCCACCACCAACTATTGCTACCTCTGCGTTATCTCCGTTCATCTCGTCCTTTCTTGCTGTCCTACTAGAAAACGTTTGCGATATTCCAGACCACTTTATAATAATGGGTCATGCTATACGCTATTCGCTTGAATTATTAAACCGTAGGAACTACCCTGACAAAAATCCGAATAGCGACAACCGAGTTTCATATATGTGACAGGTGCAAAATCAACAATGCTCGTTATTAGAGCAGTTTCTACTAGGCAGGCTAATTGTGAAATACATCAAACACAAGCGGAACAATACTTCTTTCACCTCGCCGATGTCTTTGGTTGGCCCTTTAGTACAATTGTCGACGACCACGCTATCCAGGATACGGGAGGCTGGCATCAGCCAAAGATTTTCGACGATAAGAAGTAGGCCAAACGAGCAGATCTTTTTACACCTTCGTTACCGGATATACATTTCCAACTGTGCCAAGTCCACTTAACAGACCCCAGTACCAATAGGGAGACAACATTGTACGAGTACAAGGGCGTAAGAAAGTCTTTAGATATTTATGAAGAGGCCGGCAAAGTCATCCCCGGTTACACACAGCTCCGGAGCCGTCTCGCCAGTGGTTTCGCGGAGGGTGTAAGTCCGATCTACGCGGATAGGGCCAAGGGGTCGCGCTTTATCGACGTTGATGGCAATGAGTATATCGACTGGGTCAACGCCGTAAGTGCCATTATCCTTGGGCACCACGATGACGTGGTAGACAACGCGGTTAAAGAGCAGATCGACCGGGGCAGCATCTATACTGTGAATAGCCCCAAAGAAGTCGAGTTGGCTAACCTGCTGATAGACACGATCCCCAGCGCCGAGATGGTGAAGTTCTCTAAAGGTGGGGGCGAAGCGTGCGCAACCGCGGCCAGGATAGCGCGCGGCGCCACAGACAAAGAGATCATCCTCTTTTCAGGCTACCACGGCTGGCACGATTGGTATCAGTCGGCCAACTACCTGGACTTCCCAGATCTGGTAAACGGAGTGGGTACCAAGGGTATCCCGAAGGCCCTCGCCGGCACTGCCATTCCTTTCGGAGAAGGGGATATTAACCGGCTCGAAATGCTATTTTCGCAGCACAAGGGCAAGGTTGCCGCGGTAATGATGGAGCCTATCCGATCAAACGATCCACCAGAGGGATATCTGGAGACCGTAAAGCAGCTTTGCCAGGATAACGAAGCCGTGCTCATCTTTGATGAAGTCTCATGTGGATGGCGCATCGCAATTGGCGGTGCCCAGGAGTATTATGGGATTACTCCCGACATGACAATTGTAGCTAAGTGCATCTCTAATGGCTATCCGATGGGCGCCGTGGTCGGGAAGCGCGAGATCATGCAAGAAGCCGAAGACATGTTCCTCTCCAGTTCATATTGGTCTGACAACATCGGGCTAACATCATCCATCACGACCATCCGGGAGCTGAAGCGCCGTGACTCTCCCACACGTTTCCGAGAGATCGGCGAGAACATTCGTACAGCAGTTAAGGAATCTATACTCGATGTGGGCATATCCGCAGATGTGGTCGGCCTCTCCAAGTCGCCCGCGCTACACATCGATCTGCCCGACGAATCACTAAGACCCAAGGTCATGACTCTGTTCATCCAGGAGATGGCCAAACGAGGTATACACACTAATGGCGGATTCATGGCCACGCTGGCACACACAGACGAAGATATTAAGATTACGGCAGATGCGGCCCGAGAAGCTTTGAAAATAGTTCGTGACGGGCTCGAGGGCGGTCTAGACGAATTGCTTGAGGCGAAAGAGAAGCGCGAAGCCATCCAGCGTATCGTTCGCTAGGGGCAGGTTGCTCTTTTAACACCTGATACTTGTCCGAACACTGGATTTACTCAGATAGTCGGGTGAGTAGTGCTTTCACACTAGAGAGGGCCTAGGTATGAGTTGCAAGTGCTTCCAAAGATTTTCGACGAACTGCGTGTGGCATGATACATAAGGACAAACAGAGGCTATTAGCAGGTCAACCACCTAAGTAAAATCGAGCTCTCGCGAGTCTTGTTAAGATACCAACCAGCATTTTGCAAAACATACCATATGTCGATATATGTAAGGCATGCTTAGGGCGCATTGGCAATATTGCGGACTGATACCACGAGCGGTTGCCCGTGCCCAGTCATTGTCCAAATAATCCACCCATATATCAAACAAGTAGATTGGGCCAACGATCCGCCCAATCTAGTAAAAACCTGGCTATCTCTCTAGTAGTTCCCGCAAGCCTCCAGCCCTCTCGTTCAACCACCCGTATATCATGTGCAAATCGGTACCGATAGCAAAATGCTTAACGCCTAGGTCGATATTCTCTTCCGCTTGGTCCGGGTGAATGATCTCAGCCCGCGGCTGAATCCCCTTACTCAGTGCGGTCTTGAAAATGTAGTTCCGAATCTCTGTGTTTTCCTCAGGGGAGATAGCGCGCATCCTACCGAGGCTCATCGCGTAGTCATTACCGCCATACACCACCATGTCGATACCCGGTACCGAAAGAATTGTTTCCAGGTTCTTGACGGCCGAGTCCTTTTCGATCATGAGCGCGATCACGATATCATCGAGAGCTTGCACGTACTCTGGGGTCCCGCTCTCAAGCCCATAGGCGGCAAAACGACGGTCAGCCGAACCATATTCGCCCCTTGTCTCCGGTGACTCCGCCCTAACCGCTGCCACACACTCTTCTACCTCGGCAGCATCATGAGTATCGGAAAATAGGATGGCCTGGAAACCAGAGCCAATGGCTCGCTGTGCAACAAAGGCTCGGTTCTCCCGATCAACCTTGATCATGCCAGCCATGTTATACAACTCAAGGGCTCGACCGAAGTGATCGAGATCCGGAAGCGAGTAGGGCCCATACTCGGCGACGAACTCGATGTAGTCGATTAGTCCAGTTCGCCCAATGATCTCCACGACGTCCGGAGAAGTGGTCATTGTGTGGGTAGCCACCGTCGCCTTGTCCTCGTTCAGCGCCTGCCTGAGTTGGTTTTTTCTCATCTGACACCCCGTTCTACTAAAATTGGTTCAACATCACGATCAAAAGAATACACCTTATGGAGCAATCAGACGAGTCTTCTATACACGAATACTCAAACAACAAGGCATCCCTATTCCCAATTAACCTTATTCCCAACTAACTTCACGGGAAGAACTTTGGAAACACAATAAACATTGCCATGAAAAGCTCAGCTTAAGGCGAGGATGTCCAGAAGAATTATGATTTTTTACAAAGTGATTCTTCCAATACAGTACCGTCTCGAATTTATGGCTTAGTACTACAACCATATAATACTTAAAAGTTTTTCGTTACTCATCCCACTAGACCCATCGTTCTACCACCACCTTTTTTTCGGTGTAAAACTCGATAGCGTCACGGCCCTGCCCGTGGAGAATACCGAAGAAGCTCTGTTTCCATCCAGAGAAGGGATAAAATGCCATGGGAGCGGCTACACCCACATTTATGCCAATATTTCCAGCATCAACCTCATAGCGGAATCTACGAGCAGACGCGCCGTTATGGGTATAGATACAGGCCATGTTGCCGTACCTCCCACTATTAACAAGCTCAATGGCATCATCGATACTATCCACACTCAGGAGCCCTAGAACCGGACCGAAGACCTCGCTCTTCACCAATTCCCCGTTCAAATCAAGGCCGTCCAGTACCGTTGGTTTCACGAAGTATCCTCTAGGGTATCCGGGAATGTTCGCATTTCGGCCGTCCACGAGTGCCGTTGCACCCTCGTCGACCCCCATTTGGATAAGACCTTCGATACGGCTCTTACTATCAGCCGTTATGACGGGCCCCATCTCTGTCTCTTCCATCAGTCCATCGCCTATCCTGCGCGTATTTGCTATGGCAGTGATTGCCTCAACGAAGGGCGAATGCGCCTCGGCCACGGTGATGGCTAGGGAGGCTGCAAGACATCTTTGGCCCCCACAGTCAAAAGCTGAAGCCGCCACGGCGCCTGCAGTCGATTCAGGATCAGCGTCGGGCAGCACAATTATAGGATTCTTGGCACCCCCCTGACACTGACTCCTTTTACCCTTCTCCGCCGCGCGGGCGTAGACGTACTTTGCCACTGCGGTGGTTCCTACAAAACTAATGGCTTTCACTTCGTCGTGATCTAGAATGGCATCTACCGCTTCGCGCCCGCCATTAACCAGACCCACCACTCCCGGTGGCAATCCGATCTGATCCAAGAGTTCGAAGACCCGTTTCATCGTGGTAGGTGCCTTCTCCGACGGCTTCAAGATGAATGTGTTGCCACAGGCGATGGCGTAGGGCATAAACCAGAAGGGAATCATCGCAGGGAAGTTGAACGGAGTCACTGCTGCTACCACTCCCAGTGGCTGGCGAACCATGAACTCGTCGATGCCCTGTGATACGTCCTCGCTGTTATAGCCTTGCATCATAGTGGGAATGCCGCAGGCGACTTCGACGTTTTCTACCGCCCGGCGTAATTCACCGCGCGACTCCGCCAGAGTCTTGCCGCAATCCTCGGTGATCAGCTTAGCTAGCTCCTCGAAGTGCTCATCCAGAAGACTTTTGAGTTTAAAGAGATATTGAATGCGCTCGACGGCAGGTGTGCGACGCCAGCTTGGGAAAGCTTCTGCCGCGGCCTGGACGGCCTCATCCACATCAGCCGGAGGAGACAAAGGCACCTCTGCTAGGGGCTCGGCGGTGGCGGGATTAGTCACTTCTAGGTATTCAGAAGCATTGGAGAGATGCCAGTTCCCGTTGATGTAGTTAGATAACCGACCTTTGACTGGCATTAAACGGCCTCCTTGAGGGATACTATCAGACTGTCTACGCAAGGTTACTCGGCTCTTGGCATTCCATTATTCATCACCATAATCTATAAGTAAACTTCCTTCTCCCAAACCCTGCCATTTGTCTCGATAGAGACGCAAATCGGTTAGATCACGAATATATAGGGAATGAGCATATCTTTCCATCCCCCATAGTTAACAAACTCTTTTGGGAATAAGCTGCACATCTCCCTCTTGATGGACGATAATAGAATTTCAGCCATCCAAGATGTAGCCCATCATGCGATTATCGGACCGAAACAAGGTGTGTAGAGGGGATAATCATCTCTAAAGATAATCAGAGTGTGTCCCTCAGTGATACGCAATCTTTCTCTTTGGTCGGGGCACAGAAAGACCGCCAAACAATACGATTAACAATATTTGCGGAGGATACAGGTGGCATTCGACATATTAATCAATAATGGGATGGTGATCGACGGCACGGGTGCAGTACCTCGAGAGGTTGACGTCGGCATAACCGGCGATCACATAACAACCATTGGAAACCTCCCAGACGCCGAAGCCGGCCAAATCATCGACCGTGCGACCTTTGAGGATCCTTACCAGCTCGCCACTGGAAAACCCAACGTTCTGGTCAGTGACAAACCAGTCGAGCTGGACGCCGTGCATACCCAGTCCAGGCCCGAGCGAGTTCTACGCCGTGGCTCGTAATAGACGACGGACCCCAAATCCACCTCCAGGTCCCGGAGATAACGGACCACTGGTGATGACCACACAGCCCGGGTGGGCCTTCGCAACCCTGGCAGAGTTACGATCACGCGGCGTTACAGAAATCGTACCGTTCCATCACCGTGACTCTACCGTTGTATTGGGAGACCAGGAAAGTGTAGGACCCTGGAAACTGACAACGGTGGCAGAGG
>CAYLLU010000011.1:14280-35765 GCA_964384845.1 uncultured Dehalococcoidia bacterium | reverse complement strand
AGCATGTGGATACAGTCCGTGGAGGTAGGATGTACCGTCCCTGGCTAAGCTGGGATCCATCGGCATAAGATATAGTCCCATTATAGAAAACTGCTGGGAACGGTTGAAAGAGCACAGGTCGTCAGTGAGCGCCATAAACCAGGCTGGCTCCGCGTCAACGGAGACGACGACATGCTGACTGGGCGAAAGAAGATTCAGAGTGACCTTAACAGAACCTGCGTTTGGTGCAGTTCAATCTAAAGTGGCTGATGAACGGGTACAACGACCTTGTAGTTGGTTAACTAGTGCCCGAAAGCGCCACAGCGCTGGACATGATCGGCCAACCCAAGTTGGTAGAGGCGTATAACCTAGTTGTCCCCATAGCCGTCGGCACGAATGCATGCCACCCAGTGATCTGGGGAGACTTCGCGTAGTACCGGCATCCCGGCCTTGCAATCCTCGATCATGTCCGTGCAGCGGGTGTGGAACACACATCCCTCTGGTGGATTCATCGGACTCGGCACGTCACCTTTTAGTACAATACGCTGCCGTTCGGCTTCTAGGGAGGGGTCCGGAATAGGTACTGCAGATAGTAACGCCCGGGTATAGGGATGCAAAGGATTCTCGTGCAGTTCTTCCTTACTGGCGATCTCAACGATGTGACCGAGGTACATCACCGCAATTCGGTCGCTAATATGCCGTACCACTGACAGATCGTGGGCGATGAATAGGTACGTTAGGCCGTACTGCTCCTGCATTTCTTCTAGTAAGTTAATAACCTGCGCCTGAATGGACACGTCCAGAGCCGAGACTGGCTCATCACACACAATGAAACTGGGGTTGACCGCCAGAGCACGAGCGATACCGATCCTCTGGCGCTGTCCTCCGCTGAATTCATGAGGATAACGATCCGCCATATAGGGGTTAAGGCCAACCACACTAAGCAGTTCGGACACCCGTTCGGTATACTCGGCCTTATTTGACGTGAGTTTATGGACCTTCAGAGGTTCGCCGATAATGTCCCTGCATGTCATGCGAGGGTTGAGTGATCCATAGGGATCCTGGAATATGACCTGCATCTTCCTTCTGAACGGTATCATGTCTCGACTGTTCAGGCCGTTCAGCCGGGTGCCTTCGAACACGATGTCACCCGAAGTGGACTCGTACAGCTGTAGTATGCAGCGCCCTGCTGTCGTCTTACCACACCCGCTCTCTCCGACCAGGCCCAACGTCTCGCCCTTGTTGATCTTGAAGCTAACCCCGTCGACCGCTTTGATGTCTGCGATCTTATGCTGAAAGATGATCCCCGACGTTACCGGGAAGTGCATCTTAAGGTCGTTTACTTCAAGTAGTGTCTCGTTGCCGTTACTTTGCACCAACTGTTTCTCCTTAACTGACCTTGACGCCAATCTCGGCTAGTTCACTAGCTCTCCAACAGGCCGATGCGTGTCCATCCTCGACCTCATTAAGCGGCGGAATTTCAGTAGTACATTTCTCAATCACATATCTGCACCGCGGAGCAAAGCTGCAACTGTTAGGGAGATCGATCAAGTCCGGAGGCAGACCCTCAATCGGCTCCAGTTTGGTGCCCACCTCTTCATCAAGACGAGGCACTGAGTTCAACAAACCGAGAGTGTACGGATGACTAGGATTTGCATAGATCGGGCCAGATTCCGCTGTTTCTATGATCTTCCCGGCGTACATTACTACTACCCGTGAGGCATAACGCGCGACAACTCCGAGGTTGTGGGTAATGATAACCAAAGCTGTGCCAAGATCCTTGCAAAGAGACTGCATCAATTCAAGGATCTGCGCCTGGATGGTCACATCCAACGCTGTGGTGGGCTCGTCAGCTATGATCAACCGTGGATTACAACTGATCGCCATCGCGATCATGACCCTTTGGCGCATACCACCACTCATCTGATGCGGGTAGTCCTTGACCCGGCGTCCCGGATCCGGTATGCCCACCATCTCCATCAACTCACTCGCTCGAGTGCGCGCCTGCGCTTTCGTCATATCTAAGTGAAGTTCCAACGGTTCAGTCAGCTGTCTCTCGATGGTAAGGACCGGGTTCAACGATGTCATCGGCTCTTGGAAGACCATGCCGATGCGATTGCCACGAACGCCTCTCATCTCGGATTCACTGAGGGTGAGCAGGTCACGTCCCTCGAACATCACTTCACCGCGGACGATCTTCCCCGGCGGATCCGCGACGAGGCGCATGACTGAGAGTGCACTCACACTCTTGCCACAACCGCTCTCGCCAACTACCCCGAGGGTCTCGCCCTCACGTACCTCATAGTTGACACCATCGACGGCCTTGACCACGCCGTCGTGGGTGTAGAAATGCGTTGCCAGATCCCTGATTTCCAGAACGTTGTCCATTAGTGTCTTCCCCTGATCCCTCGACGATCTCGCCACATGATATCACTCCACTGACCAATCTTGAGACTGAGCCACTCGAACCGTATGCGAAGCCCCGTGGTACCCTCCGGGAAACCGTAAACCGATTACCGGTCATTCGTGTCAACAACACCACGAACTGACGAGAATCCTCTTCGTACTCTGCAGCCCCCTCGCATAGGGTATCGTAACATTGTGAAAGAATCAGATTACTTTTCCCTACTAACTACGCTGTGAATCGACAAACCCAAGTGAGTCACTCGCATGTCGCAGGGTATCCTCCAAGGGCTTTTCCATACAACAGGTTTATGTTGTCCGCCTTTTCCTCCTGGCCAACCTATCCGATCGTAACAACTACCCAGTAGGATATCAGCACCAATAGGCTACTCCCCCCATCCGAGAGCATGAGGTCAGAGCCTAGCATAAGTACCTGTGTCATGCAATAACCCCCATATGGTACTTTATTTTACTCATCGGTGAATAGACTACTTCGATAACCGCGTGGCAATTGGTCTCTTACGGGTTCTAGTACCTGTCAATTAAGACGAACTCTGTGTTATACAAACCCTGCACCCGAAGTCCTCCCTTGGCACGAGTGGCACGAGCCGCAAAAGTTAAAATAGCAAGAATCGCCCTTCGATTACGAACGAATACGAAATCTATTCCGTCCGGTGGCGCTTCACTGGAGGCGAATCTCTCCACCACCCAAAACAACCAACTACATGGCAACCACTACACAACTGTGCGTAGATTGAATCCATAATCCGGTCTCACTCGATCTATTGTGGCACGTCGACCAAAATCGAGCCGGCCTGGTGGGAGTTCAAGAAACCGATCATGATTTGAACTACCCAACGCCCGTGTTTGCCGGTGCCTACGCCCTCTCCCCCCTTCTCAATGAGATCGATTAGTTCTTCATAGGCAGCCACATAGTATTCAGACTGGTAATCATCGGGGATCAAATCCTGATTCAAGGTCTCGCCATCGGAGGCACGTGTCAGCAACTTCGCTACGCCACCGTTCATCTGGAATTCGATCTGGCCCTTCGGCCCAGTGATCTGAATCGTCGCTGAAGGCACTACAGAATTCTTGGACCCGACGTAGAAGGATCGGATTCCGTTTTCGTGAATAATGAATCCACTTGCGCCCGGTTCACTTGCGGGATCCTTGCCCCCCTGGCCCTTATATACATCCCAGTCGTCAAAGCCGTCTTCTAATTTGGCCCAGACCTGTTTAGGAGGTGACTCGGCGAAGAAGCCTATGCCGTCGATAATATGAGTACCATTGCGAAATAGCATGGCGCGCGCTCCCCAGTGGGACGCGACGATCGTGTCTATGGGGCCGATGGCGCCAGAGCGCACGGCCTCCCGGACCTTATGATACATGCGCCGCCACCGCCGTGTGTGGCCCACACTCAAAGGCACACCGTTGTCCTCGCAGGCCTTAAGCATGCGATTAGCGTCTTCCATGCTCGTGGCGAGTGGTTTCTCGCACATGATGGCCTTGACTCCCGTCTCGGCTGCACGAACAACCAGGTTGGCGTGGGTTGCATCTCCCGTGCACACTGACAGAATGTCGAGATTCGCCTCGTCCAACATCTTGTTGAAATCTGTATAGGGCTTGGAGTTGGGCCAGGTTCTACCCCAATTCAATTCAAACTGGGAAAGTAGTTCCTGGTCCATATCACAGTAGGCCACAACGGCAGCCTGAGGCATTAAGGATAGACACGCGGCGTGAGAGGTGAAAAGTTGCCTACTTAGAGGGTATGGTGGCGATTCTTTTACCGGCCCTGCCGCAATTCCCCGCAGCCCGACAATACCAACACGATATGTCTTGTTTGCCAAATGTATCTCCTAGAGTTTGGAATACCTATGAGATCTGCTACTGGTGCTTTATTTCGTATAGACAGATCAGTGACATGCCAAATAGAAAACGTTATAGCAGCCCTGGTATAAGTAGTTGGAGCCTTCAGGAGCAAGTGCCATTGTAGGTTGACGTATAACTACCGTCAAACATTCCGCTATGTTTTCGATACAATTTATATAACAGTTATCAGTTGGACCTGCGAAAAATCGGCGCCAGGAGAAATAGCGATGCCTTTCGACACCCTCATCTTAAACGGCACAATCATTGATGGCACGAACACTCCTCGATACAAGGGCGACCTCGGACTAAGCAGTGGACGGATAACGGCCATCGGTGCCCTCGGCCACGCCGAAGCTGCCAAACGGATCGACGCGACCGGCTATATAGTCTCACCTGGCTTCATCGATATGCATTCCCACTCCGACGTAACCCTGTTCGACGACCCCGGCGGCGAAAGCAAGGCCCATCAGGGCGTGACCACAGAGGTCACTGGGAATTGCGGTTACTCGCCATTCCCAGCCAGCATAGGGGGCCCCAAGGCCCTCCAGGAAAACTTGGGTAAAACCCTCATTGGTCGCACCCCCTGGACCTGGAATACTCTGGACGAGTGGGGGGAAAACCTACACAACAACGGGATAAGCATCAACGTCGCTCCACAGCTTGGGAATGCCGCTCTCCAGGTGTCTGTAGGGGCCATCGAAGATCGCCGCGCGACCAAAGATGAGATGCATAAGATGAAAAACCTAGTCGCTGAGACTATGGAGATGGGTGCCTTTTCGCTCTCAACAGGCCTTTCTCTCGCTCCCTCCGGCTATGCTTCCACTGAGGAAGTGGTCGAGTTATGCAAGGTTGCAGCCGGGTATCAAGGAGCCTTCTATGTAACCCATGCCCGCGTGGGGAACGGAAAACATTTGTCATCAATCAAGGAAGCAATTGAAATCGGCCAAAGAGCGGGGATACCCGTACAATTCTCCCACATGGCCATTATCGACCGACGGGTATTCGGCGACGGACCGGCTATGGTAAACCTACTCGTCGAGGCTCGGAAACAAGGGCTCGATATTACTTACGACGTGTACCCGTATACTGCGGCCGGTGGCAGTCTACAGCAGTTAGTCCCATTGTGGGCACAGACAGGCACCGTAGACGACTTCGTGGACCGCGTGCACGATCCCAAAACAAGGCCCCGTATATGCAAGGAGGTGGCCATCGGTAATGGGGGACTGCAGCCTTTGTGGGATGCCTGGCACGTGGCCTACACAAATACAGCGGCGAACCGGCCACTTATAGGCAAGAGCGTCGAAGATATTGCCCGAATCCGCAATGTGGAGCCAGCAGAGGCCGTGTTACAACTTATTGAGGAGGAGGGTGGCTCGGTACCCACCCGAGTACACAACCGCGACGAGGGCGATGTGCGATACTTCTTGAGCCACGACCTGGCGATGATCGGATCGGACGGCCGTGCCGTATCACCGGACGGGCCCTACTCCACCGCGCTCCCACATCCTCGATTCTATGGGACCTATCCCCGCATCCTCGGGCGTTACGTTCGAGACGAGCCTGCCCTACTAACACTCGAGAGCGCGATAAGCAAGATGACCGGCCTACCAGCAGAGCGCATGGGAATGAAAGAGCGAGGTACGGTTAAAGAGGGCCTCGTGGCCGACCTGGTCATCTTCGATCCCGACACCGTAATCGACAACGCAACTTGGGAGGATCCTCACCAGTACCCTACTGGAATCCCGCATGTACTGGTAAACGGTGTCGCGATAGTGGACAACAGCAAACACACGGGGGCGATGCCAGGAAGGGTACTGCGTCGCGGCACTTGCTAAGACCGCTTCACCCGTCAGACACGGGCCATACCACACCAATTGGCGATAGGCACCACAACACGATTGACAGCGATACCGAGTGTCCCTAACATCATCACCTGGAGGACCGCAGGATCATTCACACCACACCAAATATCCAGTACCGCAGGTGTGGCAGTTCACGGTATGTTTGGGCTAACCGGAGATATGTATGAGGCCAGCCCACCTCGGGTTGAACAACGACACTGGCATTCATGTGATGTGCGCTATCTTCCTCGGTGGGCAAAAGTTCGACTAGGATATGTTCAACGACTGTGAAAGAATGTGCATTTTGATATATCAGGTGAGCATAGTTACCGTCGTCAGGAGAAAGTTTGACTGGTAGGTTGTACCCTCCACACTAATATCCGATGAAGTGGTCGGCGGAGACGGCAGGACAGTACTACACCCGACCAGTGTGAAGAAGTTTCTTGAGCGTCGATTGCCTTCGAAGTGCCGCTGTGAAGTCTGTCGTAAAACGAACTATGAAGTACTCGCTACTTAACCTCGTACGCAACGGCCTGAGCCATAACGAAAAGTGGCCCAGGGCTTGGCGAAGCCCCGAGCCCAAGCCAGAGTATGACGTGATCATAGTCGGCGGGGGCGGCCACGGTCTGGCAACCGCCTACTACCTGGCCAAGGAACACGGCATCACCAACGTCGCCGTCCTCGAAAAGGACCACGTCGGAGCAGGCAACACCGGACGCAATACGGAGGTCGTTCGCTCCAATTACCTATGGGACGAGTCAGCACACCTGTACGAGTTCTCACTTAAGCTCTGGCAAAACCTCAGCCAGGACCTGAACTTCAACCTGATGTACAGCAAGCGCGGGGTCCTCAGTCTGGGCCACAGCCTTCAGGAGATGAGAGACATCTCCCGCCGCGTGAACGCCAACCGACTGAACGGCATAGATAGCGAGCTGTTGACGACGGCCGAGGTCGCCGAACTGGTGCCCATTCTCAACACCTCCCCGTCTGCCCGCTATCCGGTTCTTGGTGCATCGCTCCAGCGGCGAGGCGGCACCGCCCGTCATGACGCGGTAACCTGGGGTTTTGCCCGAGCGGCCGACGCGTGGGGCATTGATATCATCCAGAACTGCGAGGTCACAGGGATTCGTCGCAACAACGACCGAGTGAGCGGCGTCGAGACCACCAGGGGCTACATTAAGGCCAGCAAGGTGGCTGTGGCTGTCGCGGGCAACTCCGGCGTCGTGGCCAACATGGCCGGCTTCAGGCTACCTATCGAGAGCCACCCCTTACAGGCATGGGTGTCCGAACCCCTCAAGCCTGTTCTCCACTCCGTTATAATGTCCAACGCCGTCCACATGTACATCAGCCAGACCGATCGGGGGGAGATTCTGTCGGGCGCGGGCATTGACTCCTACAACGGCTACGGTCAGCGCGGTAGTTTTTCAGTACTGGAGCACGCCATCTCGGCGATTGTGGAGATGTTCCCAATCTTCAGTCGCCTCCGGCTCTTGCGCCAGTGGGGTGGTACGGTGGATACCTGCCCCGATGCCTGTCCCATCATCGGCAAGACGCCGGTTAATGGACTGTATTTCAACTGTGGCTGGGGCACCGGCGGCTACAAGGCCACACCGGGGTCCGGCTGGGTTTACGCCTATACCGTCGCCAACGACAGCCCACATGATCTCAATGCGCCCTTCTCCCTCGAACGCTTCATAACAGGCCATCTCATTGACGAGCACGGCGCAGCAGGGGTAGCCCATTGAGAAGGGCCGCCAAAGGACAAAAATGCTGTTAATACCCTGTCCCTGGTGCGGACCTCGGGACGAATCCGAGTTCGCCTACGGAGGCGAGGCCCATGTCATTCGCCCACCGGAGCCAGATAAGATCTCTGACGCCGAGTGGGCCGACTACCTATTCATGAGTAAGAACCCCCGGGGCCCCCATCTGGAGCAGTGGTGCCACACCGCTGGATGCAGGCGCTGGTTCAACGCTCAGCGCGATACCACCACCTATGAGTTCGGCGCTGTCTACAAGGTTGGAGATAGGCCACCCGGAGGCAATGAACAGTGACCCTATCTCTTCGTTTGCCCGCGGGCGGACGCAGCGACCGAGACGCACCCGTCGTATTCACATTCAACGGCGAAAACAACCAGGGGTATCACGGCGACACCCTTGCCTCGGCGCTTCTGGCCAACGGTGTGCACCTGGTGGCCCGCAGTTTTAAGTACCACAGGCCCCGTGGCATAGTCGCCAGCGGCTCGGAAGAGCCCAACGCCCTGGTGCAACTCGGCGAGAAGGCCCGCACGGCGCCAAATATACTGGCAACTCAGATTGCTCTGTACGACGGACTCGTAGCAACCAGCGTGAACTGCTGGCCCAGCGTCGGCTTCGATCTCCGGGCCGTGACAGGCCTGTTCTCGCGATTCCTACCACCTGGCTTCTACTACAAGACATTTATGTGGCCCCGGAGGCTGTGGCCGCTGTACGAACACCAGCTTCGCAAGGCCGGCGGCTACGGCGTATCTCCATCGGAACCCGATCCGGACCGCTACGAAAAGTACAACACCCACTGCGACGTGCTGGTCATCGGGGGCGGTCCTGCGGGTCTCGCTGCTGCACTGGAAGCAGGCCGGACCGGCGCACGCGTCATTCTGGCGGACGAGCAAAGCGAGCTTGGCGGTAGCCTCCTCGGTAGCAGTGAGACCATCGAGGGTTCTCCGGCCATGGAATGGACAGCGTCAGCAATAGTAGAGCTTGCTGGAATGGAGGAGGTACGGCTACTACCCCTCAGTACCGTTGCCGGATACTTCGACCACAATTTCCTGACGATACTGGAGAGGGTAACGGACCACCTTGGGCCGACTGATACAACCGTACCTCGCCAGCGTTTGTGGCGGGTCCGTGCTGGGCAGGTCGTCCTGGCCACAGGCGCAATGGAGCGCCCTCTGGTTTTCGGCAACAACGACCGCCCGGGAGTTATGCTGGCCTCAGCGGTGTCAACCTACCTACACCGCTACTCCGTCAAACCAGGCGACCACTCGGTCGTGTTCACCAACAACGATGGCGGCTACAGGGCTGCGCTGGACCTAGTAGGAGCAGGCGGCGAGGTTACAGCGGTGGTCGATGTGCGACCGCAGCCCGACGGTGAGCTGCCACGACGTGTCCGGCAGAGCGGGATTGAGGTGCTCATAGACCACGCCGTCGTCGATGTGCATGGCCGTAAGCACGTAAAAGGAGTGCAGGTTGTGAGACTCGGCAACGGCAAATCCCGCAGACTCGACTGCAACCTACTGGCCGTCTCGGGGGGCTGGAGCCCGGTCGTGCACCTCCATTCCCAGTCAGGCGGTCGACCCCGCTTCGACGAGGGCAAATCCTGCTTCGTGCCGGGCCCCTCCGTGCAGGCGGAGCGGTCCGCCGGCTCATGCAACGGCGCCTTCTCGTTAGGCGAGTGCCTGTCCCAGGGTTTCGCAGCTGGAGCCGAGGCCGCCCACGCCGCAGGGTTCGGCGACGGACAGTCCGTTTCGGAGGCCCCTTACACAGACGATATCGCCGAGAGGCCGATCCAATCGATGTGGGAGATCTCGACGCCCTCATCCGATAAGAGAGGCCCTAAGCGATTCGTGGACCTTCAGACAGACGTGACCACAGACGACATCCTTATCGCCGCACGCGAAGGATATGAGGCCATCGAACATCTCAAACGCTATACCACCGCGGGTATGGGCACGGACCAGGGCAAGTTGGGAAACATCAACGTCATCGGCATACTTGCGCAAACGATCGGGACAGACATTGGATCCGTGGGTACGACCACCTTCCGGCCACCCTACACACCCATAACATACGGCGCCATTGCAGGGAGAGATCTGGGCGACCTGTTTGACCCGATCCGGAAGACGGCACTTCACGAGTGGCACGAAGAGGCGGGGGCCCTGTTTGAGAACGTGGATCAGTGGAAGCGCCCCTGGTACTATCCCCGCCCAGGAGAATCTATGGATGAGGCGGTTGAGCGAGAATGCCAGGTGGTCCGCAGTGGCGTCGGCATCCTGGACGCCTCGACCCTCGGCAAAATAGACATCAAGGGCCACGACGCGGGCAAGTTCCTGAACCGCATGTATATCAACGGTTTCTCCAAACTCGCCATTGGCCGATGTCGATACGGCTTCATGTTGGACGATAATGGTATGGTCATGGACGATGGAGTCACCGCTCGGCTGGGTCCGAACCATTACCTTATGCACACGACCACCTCGGGTGCCGCTCACGTGATGGCTTGGCTGGAACGCTGGCTCCAGACCGAGTGGCCGGACCTGAAGGTCTATCTAACATCCGTGACCGATCACTGGGCGACCGTATCCATCAACGGCCCTCATAGTAGGAACGTTGTTGCCAGGCTCTGCAGTGACGTAGACCTATCCAACGACGCGTTCCCGTTTCTATCCGTCCGAGTAGGCACAGTACTGGGTGTGAGGGTGAGGATTTTCCGAGTCAGCTTCGCCGGCGAGTTGTCCTATGAGATCAACGTAAACGCCAATTACGGCCGCACCGTGTGGGAAGCAACGATGGAGGCCGGCGAAGAACTTGGTATCACACCCTACGGGACCGAGGCCATGCATCGCCTGAGGGCTGAGAAAGGCTACGTCATAGTTGGCCAAGACAGCGACGGCTCTATGACGCCTAACGACCTTGGGATGGGAGGGATGGTCTCTAAGCAAAAGGATTTCCTGGGCAATCGCTCCCTGTCACGAAAGGACACCGCCCGCACAGACAGGAAACAACTCGTCGGCCTGCTCACAGAGGAACCTTCGGTGGTGCTCCCCGAAGGCGGACAAATTGTAGAAGGGAACGCCTCCAGTACTCCAATGCCAATGCTGGGACATATCACGTCCAGCTACTACAGCTCGGGGCTGGGCCGCTCGATAGCCCTTGCCGTGCTGAAAGACGGACGCCAACGCAAAGGTGACACCGTGTACGTCCCGCTGGCAGATGGTCGCAGGATCAAGGCTCTTGTTTCGGGCACAATCTTCTACGACCCTAGGGGAGAGCGCCAGAATGTCTGATGAAACCCGCCAAGACTCTCCTCTGAGCCAATTCGCGGTCGAGTCGAACGATCAGGCTGTTTTGCAGATCAGTGAACGACCCTTCCACGGGCACATCAACCTGCGAGGGGACTCTGGTGACGACGTATTTCTGGAGATGGTGAAAAGGGTATTGGGGTTCGAACTGCCCATTGCACCCAATACTGTTTCCAGGGGCACCGGCCTCGTCACATTATGGTTGGGCCCAGACGAATGGCAGATCATCACACCTCCGAAAAGCGAGAGCACCATCGCAGCGGCCCTGGAGGATGCCCTGAATGATATGTTCTGCTCAGTCACCGACCAGACCGGGGGACAAACCATGATCCGCCTCAGCGGCTCAAAGACCCGTGATCTTCTGGCAAAGGGTTGTACTCTGGACCTCCATCCCAGGTTTTTTGTTCGCGGCCAGTGCGCTCAGACCCTGGTGGCAAAAGCGATGGTGACCATCATATATGTGGACGACACACCGACCTTTGACCTCGTGGTACGACGCAGCTTCGCAGACTACCTCCGGATTTGGTTCCAGGACGCCTCAAGGGAGTACGGGCTATTAATCCAGGGCTGAAAGCGATCTCCCGGATAGCCACCAGTCTACATCTCAGTGCGTGTCGCCTGATACCAAGTTCTTATGTGGATCCAGTACAACTCTCCCAAATTAGGTTGAAACATCTATTTAACATCTTCGCAATAACGGTGTAACACATATCGGTTAAGCTCAATTTGAGGCCGAGTCAATGAGATGATTCGAGCATGGCTGGTGGACCTCTGAAATGATTAGATGAGTTCCCGAGATGGACGATGGTTTCGGGACGCCATGTCAGGCACGTCTAAGTGCGATAAAATCGGCTCAAATAATAAAGGGGGATTCGAATATTGGGATTTTACAAGGCAGAATACATCTGGATCGATGGACAGAAGCCAACCGCAAAATTGAGATGTAAAGCCAAGATCGTCATGGACGGCGAAGAACCACCTATCTGGGGATTCGACGGCTCAAGTACCGAGCAGGCGCCAGGCGACAATTCGGACTGTGTGTTAAAGCCCGTCTTCATCTGCCCCGACCCGGTTCGCGGAGGGAAAAATAAACTAGTTCTTTGTGAAGTGCTCCTCACAGATATGTCCCCGCACCCATCCAATACCAGAAATGCCTGTGTGGCCGCCGCAGACAAATACGCGGACTTCGACACATGGTTTGGTATAGAGCAAGAGTATACGTTGTTCCAGGGGATACAACCGTTAGGATGGCCGCCCAATGGCTTCCCCGCGCCACAGGGTGGCTACTACTGCGGCGTCGGCGCAGATGAAGTGTTTGGCCGTCCAGTCATCGAAGCACACTTGGATGCCTGCCTTGAAGCCGGCCTCGGCATCTCCGGGATCAATGCGGAGGTAATGCCCGCGCAGTGGGAGTTTCAGGTAGGCCCTCTCGGACCCGTGGAGGCCAGCGACCATCTCTGGATAGCCAGATGGCTCCTGTACCGCATAGGTGAGGGATTCAACGTTAGCGCGACACTGGATCCGAAGCCGATCAGGGGAGACTGGAATGGCGCCGGCGCGCACACCAACTTCTCGACCAGGCAAATGAGGGAAAATTACGACGCGTGCGTCGCTGCGGCGGAGGCTCTGGGCAACAAACGAGACCTTCACATAGCAAACTATGGTGATCGAATCGAAGAGCGATTAACCGGACAGCATGAAACATTGTCTTATGAGGAATTTCGCTATGGGGTCTCTGACAGAGGCGCGTCGATCAGGATTCCCTGGCAAGTCGCCCGAGATCAAAAGGGCTACATCGAGGACAGGCGACCCAACGCCAACATGGACCCCTACACGGTCACCCGGCTAGTAGTAGAGACGGTGTGCGGCGCGGCGTCAGCCTAGTCCCAAAAACCTTAGCCAATCTCGTTCGCGCAATCGCAACATGGCTTTCATCCCATTGCCAGGGACGCTCGTCCTTGGCAATGGGATGCTCTGTGGCATCGCCATGGCTCGATTGGATAATACCGCTTACCGAATATCACAACAAAGGAGGCCCATATCCCCATAACAAGCCTGAAAATTGAGCGTAGAACCCCCTTCGAGGGCGGCGTATCATTCGGCAACGTTGGCCCGTACGAGCTACTGGAAGGCACGGCCTACTTCGCCGTCGATCCTCTCTCCAACGTAAACACGTCAATAATCGACATCGAGCTTGCGCCACGAGACTCCAATGGCAGGGTCGAGTTCTCATCTGATTTCGCCTTGCTGCGTCCCTCAAACCCGCAAGGTAGCAATAGGGCCCTACTTCTGGACGTGGTCAATCGCGGCAATAAGACTATCCTTAAAAACTTCAACAGTTCCGACCCTAACCTGCAGCCCCTAGAACAACTCCAGTCCGGGAACGGATTCTTGATGCGCCAAGGATACACGTTGGTTTGGTGTGGGTGGCAATCGGACCTCCCCAACACACCGGGTTTGGTCGGGATGCAGATCGCGCCAGAAGCCCTTGGCCCGAATAGACTTTCGCTCACTGGAAACTTGCTGGGATGGTACCAAGTCGACACACCCACCAACACTTTGCGACTTTCGCACAGCGACCACAGCACACATGCGCCGGTGGACCCCGACGATCCGGGAGCGGCCCTATACGTTTGCGATCATCCCAACGATACCCCTACACTAATCGACCGTGCAAGCTGGTCCTTTGTCCGGGGCGGCCCGGCAGACTCGGACGAATGGTTGGCGCACCTGATATCTGGATTCCAGCCCGGCCGGATATACCAGATCGTCTACCGCAGCGCCAGCAGCGCCATCGTGGGACTGGGAATGGCAGCCGTGCGGGACATCGTCTCGTTCTTGAAATACGCCGGCCCCGACCATAATCCCTTGGCAGGCACAATTGACCATGCCTACGCCTTCGGACGCTCGCAGTCCGGTCGATTCCTGCGACAGTATGTCCATCTGGGCCTGAACAAGGACGAGACCGGACGTATGGCACTGGATGGGATCCTAGCTCACGTAGCCGGCGGCATGCGTGGCGAGTTCAATTTACGTTTTGGCCAACCGTCCAAGGATATCTGCTTCATCTGCCCTGAACTATTCCCATTTACCGACCTGCCGCAGCGGGACCCAGTGAGCGGTGAGACTGGTTCGCTGTTGGCCTCTCTGGAAAAACACGGGGTATTGCCGAGAATCATATTCATTAACACTTCCTCGGAGTACTGGCGTGGCGACGCAGCCCTGATCCACACTAATCTGGAGACCATGTCCGACGCGCCAGCGCACGAATCTGTAAGCCGCTACCACTTCGCAGGTACCCAGCACGGATCAGGCGAGTTTCCGCCTATGGTGCGACGCCCTAGCGATGATATCCGAGGCCAGGTACCTTTCAACACCGTCGACTATAATCCACTGCTTCGCGCCGTGCTAGATAGCCTGCACAAGTGGGTCTCGAAAGATAAGTCTGCCCCGCCCAGCAAATACCCAAGCGTGGATGCGAGGACCGCCGTCGAATCCTCCATACTGGCACCGTGATTCGCAGCTCTGCCTGGCTTGCTGCCTGGCGCCAGGCCAACACGGGCCATACGGCTTGATTACGGCCACGAAACACACCTAGGCCGTACCATCACCCTGCCACCAGGTCTGGGCAAACCGTATCCTGCACTGGTATCAGATGTGGACGACAGCTACAATGAAGTCGCCGGAATACGTCTCCCAGATCTCCAGGTGCCCTTAGCAACTCACACGGGTTGGAACCTCCGCCATCCTGAGAACGGCAACCCCGACTTGATCATGGGTTTGTCCGGTGGATTATCGGGATGGACACTTCCCTTCGCACCCACTCGTGCCAAGCGCGAGTCTTCGGGAGACCCTCGACCATCCATAGAGGAACTGTATGCATCCAAGGACGTGTATCTGGAAATGGTACATGACGCCGCGCGGAATCTAGTAGCTCAGCGGTATGTCCTGGAAGAAGACTTACCCGAGATCATGGATAAGGCCGCCGAACGGTACGAACATTTTGGCGTCGAAATATGATCCTCTGTGAGCACTTGCTGTGATCGTAATGGCTTGGGATCAGACCTTACAACGGCTTGCTTGCACCTCCCAGTCAGAGTAGCATTGGTACAGTGAAAGGTTCTATGAGATGATCGCCCTGTTTGGATCAATCTGAGAAATCCTGTCTAGAACCTGATGTTACACTTCTCAGAGACGGGTACTCGGAGTGGATAACTGACCCACGACAGACCATAATCCCTCGGCATTGTGAAAGATATGACGGAGAATCAAATGAATTCCAACGACGAATATTTCGATGAAGCAGGCGCCAACATCGCCGACAGCGACAAATCGGCCCGCAAGTCCAAATCAGACCTTAGAAGTAAGTCGCAAAGCGCCTTTGAACAGAGCCTGGCAGCAACGGATATCATCGATGATCCGGTCCGGTTGTACTTGCGTGAGATCGGCCGCGTAAATCTTCTAAAGGCAGCCGAAGAGCGTGTTCTGGCCTGCTCGATAGAAGCCAGTAGACACATCGAGACGATTGAGAAGGAGTTGACCAGCCCAGAGGGGCGTCCTCCCAGGGCATGGCAGGTCATATTGCAACTTCTGCTTCGGACCTCAAATGCAAAGGAACTTATTGAGGCGATCAGTAAGTTCTCTGGACTGTCGGGAGAGCAGACGATCGACGCAGTCGTCGCTCATGAGGACTTGAGGGCTTCCTTGGACGGTAATCTCGACGACGAGCTACTCAACTTCGTCGCAGACTCCTTGAACAAAGATCCTCTCGAAGCCAGCTCCGATATACGCGCACTCTCTCTTGACAGCCGGCTCCTCCCCAAGGACGCCCTGGAAATCGTAGGTCACGACACCCTACTCTCGGATATGAGTGAACAGTTGAACGAGGGCGAATTCACCAAACAACTTGACCCCTTTGAACGAATATTCCAAGATCACTTGGCCGCCATCAAAGACGTCGGGGAGGCTGCACAAGGACATCTTGCCGAAGCTAATCTTCGACTGGTGGTTAGTGTCGCCAAGAAGTACATTGGCAGAGGTCTGTCCTTGCTGGATCTGATCCAGGAAGGCAATATAGGGCTCATTCGTGCCGTAGAGAAGTTCGATTATCGGAGAGGCTATAAGTTCAGCACATACGCGACCTGGTGGATACGTCAGGCCATCACCCGTGCCATCGCCGATCAAGCGCGAACGATCCGCATACCTGTGCACATGTTTGAGATGGTCAACAAGCTTCTGCGCGCCAGCCGCCGCCTGGTCCAAGAGAACGGACGCGAGCCGACCAGCGAAGAGATCGGCAAGGGCATGGATATCTCGCCTGAGAAGGTGCGAGAGATACTCAAGGTTTCCCAGATGCCTGTATCACTCGAAACGCCGATTGGAGAGGAAGGGGATAGTCATCTGGGAGATTTTATCGAGGACCGTAATACCCTGGCACCGTCGGAGGCCGCCTCGAACATGATTCTCAAGGAGCAGGTCGACGACGTCCTGTTCACTCTTAACGAACGCGAGGCACGTGTCCTCCAACTCAGGTTCGGTCTTGAGGACGGACGGCAGCGTACCCTAGAGGAGGTTGGCCGGGACTTTGGCGTGACCCGCGAACGTATCCGACAGATCGAGGCCAAGGCGCTCCGAAAACTACGCCACCCGACCCGCTCCAAAAAGCTCCGAGATTTCCTGGAGTAGTAGTCGTCCCGGCATGGGACTCAGTCCCACATCCAGTATTGACAGGACTATGATGGTCTCTTTTACTCAACACACGAGGCCACTGTTTTCCAGGTTCCCCCGCCGTGCCTCGTCCCACACCACTCGATAACCATTGACAAGCACCGTGAGCGGCGGTAGGCTCACACCATCTTCGATACGCAAGGTGTGAGCGCCTAAAATGTCACAAAATTTCATTGCCGGTTATTAGGAGGATTTTCAGATGGACCATAGATTAGCAATAGACGGCGGGACGCCAATACGAACGCAGCCCTTTGGGCCCAGTCACGAGTTCGGTGATGCAGACGTGGCGGCTATCGCGGAGGTTATTTATTCGGGCAACGTAGGAAAAGGACCTCGGGTCGACCAGTTCGAGGGCGAATTCGCCGACCGTCACGGGGTCAAGTACGCCGCTACGGTGTCCTCCGGGACGGCAGCTATGCACACATGCATAGCGTCCATCAACCCGGATCCTGGAGATGAAATTATCACGACACCCTGGACCTCCGGAGGCTCCATAATCGGGACGTTACTGCACAACTGCGTTCCCATATTTGCCGATATCGACGATACATACAATTTGGACCCGGAAGATGTCGAGCGAAAGATCACCCCGCGGACCCGCGCTATCATGCCCGTGCATCTGTTCGGTAACCCCTGTGATATGACCGCATTGCGGGACATTGCGGACCGTCACGGCCTGTGGCTGATAGAGGACTGTTGCCAGTCTCCCTTTGCTAAGCACAAGGGCCAAATTGTGGGTAGTTTCGGCGATATCGCCGGGTTCAGCTTTGGTGGCAAGCACCTCTCGGCGGGCATGGGCGGTACCGTTATTACCAACAACAAGGCCCTGTGGGACCGGGCAATACTCTTTCGCGACGCAGCATTGCCTCGGGATAATGGTCCCTTCGAAGGACGTCCCTACGCCAACTACTTCCTGGCACCAAACTACAAAATCAACGACGTGACCGCGGCCCTCCTCCTCTCCCAAATGCAAAAGATCGACGGCTATATTGAAAATAAAGTCCGAGACGCCCGCAATATAATTGACGGTCTCGCGGACATCGACGGGATAGTACCCCAAAGGGTGAGAGAGGGTGACCGTCATAGTTACTGGATGCTTAGTTTCACCATAGACACCGACTCACTTGGATGGACTGCACCAGAGTTCGCAAAGGCCGTGACGGCAGAGGGGGTGCCCCTGCACGGGCCCTACTTAGGGACTCCGGAACACGGCCCTTTGTATCGGAACCCGTTCCTGGCGGAACCGCAGCTCTACGGTAAAAGCCGTTTCCCTTTGGACGCCGGACGCGACAGGCCAGTCGACTACCGCAAGGTAGTTTTGCCAGTAGGAGAGGAATTACTGAGTAGGAATATTAACTTCGCCATGACTCCAACCCTCACCGAGGAGGACGTCTCCGACATCATCCAGGCCTTCCGGAAGATTGCCCTTAATCGCAAGGGATAGTCTGTCAGGTTGCTAATGCGAGATACATCTGGTTCACCTCAGGGAGAGATCGCATCCTGAGCCCAGTCCGGGAAATTTGGTCAAGTTTCAACAATATTGCGGCTTCTCAGACTAGGCGACTAGGACGCTGGGCGATTTACCGTATTGTGGCCACCGGTCATCTAGGGGATCACTAGGTTCATCTACTATTCGGGCATGCCAACCTCATGGTACGAATCCACGACCCAGTCAGGGATTGCAGTGGCCATGGCAAAGGTCGACCGGTGCGTTAAATAGTGAAGGGGGGCGGCCGAGCTATCTCCTCATCAAAGAGTTTGTTGTAGAGGGCAATCGGTTGAAGATCAACACACTGATGCCCGACATCTTTTGCCACAAACGGCTTATCCGTGATGAGACCGCGTGCTACCTGACCTTAGGCAGCCACCACGTCTCGTCACAACGTTCACCGGGCTTCAGCTTCGAGAACAGTGATCTACTTCAGGGAGCCTGACTGCTATAACCGTGACTTGAAACAGCAGCCCCGACATTTTCGATCTGGCCAGTAGGCCTGTCTAACTACGGTTTAAGACCGTCAGCATGGGGCTGTTCTTGTTCAAAGTGCCCCAAAAGTGAGTGATCAGAGGTGCCGGTAATGACCGAGTTCGTGAGATTCGAAGAACGGCTGATAAGTGACGGCTACAATTACACCATCGGCGTGTCGGCGACCGACCTGACCGACAACGGCTCCCTCGACTTGGTTAGCACAGACACCGGAGTAGGACTCTACTGGTACGAGAACGACGGCGAGGGTGGTTTTGTGAAACATGTCGTCCACCAGCGCGCCGACGAGTGGCTGGAGCGCCATGCAATCGCGGATATCAACGGCGACGGCAGACCCGAGATAGTGACCATAGACAATATCAACGGCAGCGTTCTGTGGTTCGAGTTCGACGGTGATCCCAGAAACGCGTCCTCCTGGTCGCAACACTATATATGTCATGAGGACCTGCCCGGCGCGTACGATGTGGCAGTCGCAGATTACGACGGCGACGGCCAAGTAGAGATTGTTGCCTCGAGCTGGGTGAAGGGCAATATGTTCGCGTACTTCGATCGTCAAGATGGCGAGTGGGTCAAGAGCATCATCGACGAGGGAGTAAATGATACGCGGATGGTGTCCGCAGTCGACGTGAACGGCAACGGCAGACCCGACCTCGTGGGGACAGCGACCCTTGATAATCTCTTTGTGTGGTACGAAAACCCCGGGGACTCATTCACCAGTCCTTGGCCACGGCACGTCATCGACACGGCCCCGAGGCCCCACCACGGCCACCCAGTCGATATGGACAGAGACGGGGGTATAGATTTAGTCATGGCCATCCGCGGCGTCTCCAACTCCAAGTTAGATCTGGAGACCTCTGGCTCCCAGATCGCCTGGTACGAACAGACTTCGAGCGACAGATGGACGAAACACATCATCGCCGAGGAGTTTCACCAGGCATCGGAGGCGGTGGCTGCAGACGTCGACGGCGACGGGCAAATGGAAGTAATCGCCACCGCATGGGGCCTCGAGGGGCGAGTCGCCCTCTTCAAACACCGCGGGGATCCAAGAGGTGCCTGGGACATGCAGATCCTGAAATCACCGTGGCCCTAGGTTGCCCAGCCGATCGCCGTTGACCTGGACAACAATGGACGCCTCGACATCGTTGTATGCGCCGAGCGTGGTAGCAATGAGTTACGCTGGTGGCGCAACCTAGGCCCGGTCTAGGTTGAACCGTAGGAGCGCACAATGTGCTCCCGCGAGAGCACAGGGTAAGGGGTGAAAGAAATAATGTCTGGACACAGATAACGTCTCCGTGCCAACACGACGACAATAGACATGTAATGAATATCCAAACATGAACAGCACCAAAGTCGATCCGCGCCCAGCTAATGTCAAGAGTTGGGCAAGCATCCTCGACGAGGGCGCCTGGCTCCAAGCCGTAAACTTGGCTACCGCGCCGGGGATCGTGGGCCACGTTGCCCTAATGCCCGACGCCCATATCGGCATCGGTGCTACCATAGGCAGCGTTATCCCGACCTCCATCGACACTATAATCCCCTCCGCCGTCGGCGTAGATATCGGCTGCGGCATGATTGCGGTGCGCACCGATCTAGAACTGGACTCCCTCCCAACCGACATGCAGCCATTGGTGGACCGGTTCAGCAAGTCCATCCCTGCCGGGGCCGGCAAAAGTCATGTGTCTATTAACCCCAGATCCTCGGCGTGGCTTGAGGCGCACCCAATTCCTGGCGAGTCCATCCTGGAACAAGGGTGGCGCAAACGGCGCGAGCCCATCACCGTCACGGCCCGACGGCAGCTCGGTACGCTCGGATCCGGAAACCACTTCGTGGAAGTCTGCCTTGATGAGAACGACTCTGTCTGGGTCGTCCTGCACTCTGGCTCTAGAGGCATCGGCAATCTCATTGCCACCATATTTATTGCCCGCGCAAAATCCGAGAGCAACGAAAAACTGGAGGACCCCGATCTGGCGCGGCTCACCGGCAACGCCTTTGAAGCATACGTACCGATGATGCAGTGGGCACAGGCATATGCATACACCAACCGCGAGTTCATGATGGACGCTGCACTCGACGACCTGGAAAGGTTCGTCGGCGAATTCACAGTCCTCGACAGGATCAACTGCCATCATAACTTCGCGGCCCTAGAGGAGCACTTCGGGCAGCGTGTCTGGTTGACTCGGAAGGGCGCGATCAGGGCAGGCATCGGTGATCGTGGCATCATCCCCGGCTCAATGGGGGCCACTACTTACATCGTCGACGGCAAAGGCAACCCGGACTCTTATAGTTCGTCGGCCCACGGCGCGGGACGTATGTTTAGTAGGACTAAGGCAAAGAGCCGGTTCACGACTACTTCTCTCTTTTCTAAGATGGAGGGGAAGGCCTGGAACAAAGACAACGCTAGGGCCCTGCTGGACGAGCACCCCGACGCCTACAAGCCCATCGATCAAGTAATGGAGGATCAACGAGATCTGGTGACCGTAACGAACACCTTGCGTCAAATAGTTAATTACAAGGGTATTTGACGTCTCCTGACAGGAGGTCCACACCTTAAGTCCTAAGCTCGATGTTCACAGTATATTGGCTGAATCCAGGCCGACTAATGATCGACAGATACTCCGGCTCAGT
>CAYLLU010000011.1:0-14180 GCA_964384845.1 uncultured Dehalococcoidia bacterium | reverse complement strand
CAAAGCCAGAATCTATAGTCTACTTTCTAGTACCAAAAACGGAGGTATAACACAGTGGCCGACATGGTTATTCGTGGCGGAAGAATCATAGACGGTACCGGCAAGCCCAGCTTTGAGGCCGACCTGGTAATCGATAAGGGCCGTATCAGATACGTCGGAAGCGCTGCAGATATAGAAGGCAAGAATACCTATGATGCCGGAGGTAAGGTCGTCTGCCCCGGTTTCATCGACATCCACAGCCATACGGACTTCCCGCTTTATGTCGATGGCTTCGCCCAGTCCGGTGTCCGTCAGGGCCTCACCACTGTCGTCACAGGAAACTGCGGTCATGGACCCGCCCCCGCCCCGAACAAAGACCTGACCAAGACGATCACCATCGGCTACAACGAAGACTGGGGCCTGGACTTAGCGTGGACCAGCTTCGGCGAGTATCTGGAGAGCCTCCTGGCACGTGGCCAAGCACTCAACGTGGCACCCCTGGTCCCGCACGGCGCAATTCGACTGGCCGCCATGGGTTGGAATCCAGGTCCACCAACACGAAAACAGATGGACCAAATGAAATCTCTAGTGGAGGAGGCGATGTCCTCCGGAGCCATTGGCATGTCCACGGGCCTAGAATACTCTCCCGGTCAACACGCAGAGGAGGCGGAGCTGGTGGAATTGAGCCGGGTCGCCGCACTCCACGGCGGCATCTACGCCAGCCACATCCGCCAGCGCGGAGACCACTTCGAAGCCGCCGTGACCGAGGCACTGAACATCGGGCGCAAGGCCGATCTACCGGTACAATTCTCCCACTTGGCACCGCGGCCATATGCGCCGCCGAGGGCATTTGACTCGGTGCTCAGCATGATACGAGACGCACGTGAAGACGGGCTCAGGGTAGCTATGGACACGTTCCCCGATACTTGGGGACCGGCCCACCTGACCGACCTACTGCCACCCTGGATATGCGAGGGACCCAAAGAGGATGTCATCGCACGATTACGAGACCCCGGCACGGCCGATCACTGTCGCGAATACATCGACCGTCCGACGAACTTCCTACTACGCCTAGGTGATTTTGACAATTTCTACATCGCTCATTCAAGGGCCCATCCGAAGTTCATCGGACGATCGCTGGAGGAGATTTCAAAGGAGATGAGCCTGGATCACACGCAGACTATCCTTAGGATCGTATCGGACGAAGGACCAGACTTCACAGGGGTACTGATCCGGCACATCTTCACCCGTCAGGATGACCTGGACATGCTGCTGGCCGACTCGTACTGCAGTGTAGGCAGCGACGGCGCGATCGGTGCGATGGACGGCCTTCTCGGCGAGATGGTCATGAACCGCTCCAGCTACGGTTATGCACCGAGGTTCATTGAGGAATACGCCCTTAAGCGCTCCATCTTCACTGTTGAGGAAGCCGTGCGCAAGCTGACCTCCCTACCAGCCGACTCGGCTCAACTTCATGACAGAGGCCGGCTCGCGCCTGGGATGGCGGCGGACTTGGTCATAATCGACCCACCACATCTGAAGGACAACTCCACCGACGACACACCCCAAGCATACCCAAGTGGTATCGACATGGTGGCCGTCAACGGCCAGATAGTGTTCGAGGATGGGAATCACACCCAAAGGCTGCCCGGCCAGATACTTCAAATATAATAGGCGAGTACGACGGGGGCGGTCTTTTTTAACGGGATGATGAAATGATGGAATAGGATGTTTAGAGGGGCATGGACTTCGCTATTGTCATTGTCATGAGATCGGACAAGCTCTCGCTGTACAATGTCGCCTATAAGTCGAATCCCAGTCACCTCCAGATGTGCCAGACATCCTTCTTTCCTTCATCTTGAGGTGGCTGATCGGGTGGTTAAAGGCAACGCGCTGGAGCGTCACCGACATGAGGACGATGCGAGAGGCCCACCAGAAAGCTGGGCCTCTACAGCAACTCGAGGTTGATCCGTGCCACCTCCGACGTATCGACATACTCCCATTGCAATTGCTCATGCACGCCCCCGTGGTACCCTGCAAGTAGCAAAACGACAACAGGAGGTCCCACCGTGGGAATATACGAGCAACTGGGAGCCAGGGCAATCATTAACGTCGCGGGCGCATCGACCCGCATTGGGGGCGCGCTAATGCCTCCGGAGGTGGTCAAGGCGATGTCCGAGGCCGCGCTGCAGTCGGTCTCTATGACCGAGCTTCAGGCAGCCGCCAGCCGCACCATCAGCGAGCTAACCGGATCCGAGGCGGGCTACGTTACCGCCAGTGCCTCCTCCGCTCTCACCCTCGCCACCGCTGCCGTCCTTGCCGGGCTGGACCCCGCTAAGATCGACCGTCTGCCCGACACCACAGGCATGCCCAACGAGGTAATCATCTCCAAGGAGCAGCGGACCGGCTACGACCACTCCATAAGGCTCGCCGGCGGGCGGCTTGTTGAGATCGGCATGAACGAGGCCGCAGCAGGAGGCGGCGTCAGGCGCACTGAAATATGGGAATACGATGCCGCCATAACCCCGCAGACAATCGCAATCGCCTACATCGCTGACCGCAATTCGAAGCCACCGCTGACAGAAGTGGTCGAGGTGGCCCACCACCACGGACTCCCCGTCATCGTGGATGCCGCCGGCGAGCTGCCTCCTGCATCCAACCTGCGAGCTTTCGTCGATACCGGAGCGGACCTGATCGCGTTCTCGGGCGGCAAGGCGATCCTCGGACCTCAATCCACGGGCCTATTGCGCGGCGCCAAGTTGCACATCGCCTCCGTGGCCCTGCAACACCTAGACCAGGACGAACGATTCGATGTCTGGGACCCACCGGAAGATTTCATAACCAAATCTGATCTGGTGGGACTGCCTCGTCACGGAATCGGGCGGGGGTTCAAGGTGGCCAAGGAGGAGATTGCGGGCGTGCTCACAGCATTGCGTCTCTTCGTAGAGGGAAAGATCGGCGCCGATTTTTCCGGACAACGCGGACTGTTGGAGTATATCGCAGACGGCCTCAGTGGCCTGCCAGCCGATCCGAGAATCTTCGAAGATCTTGTCACCGGCCAGCCAGTCATGCACCTCGTTTTGGATTCGCAGGCCATCGGTATGTCCGGCGTAGAGGTGTGCCGTGAGCTAAGGGCCGGAGAGCCCGGCGTCTTCCCAGGCGAGGGACAACTCGACCAAGATACCCTCATCATATCCGCGTTCAACTTAAACCAGTCCCGCACCGAACAATTGACCCGGCGACTCCGGGAAGTATTGCACACGCCTAATTAGAGTGCGACACACGCTAGATTAGGCGAGCGAGCTCGGAGTACCGTAGTAGTCACACGATCTGAATTGTGCTGCGGGCCACCCCCTCATGCTGAAGAGTTCTCAACGAAGTATCTGGGGAGCTGGTCACGCATTTCTATAGTTATCAAGACAACAGATCCCACAGCCCCAGACCCTTCGCATCCGCTTAGGGTACCGTAGACTAGGCCACCAGATACTAATCTACCCATCAGTTTTCGGCACATCATCGGTGGTTACATGCTCGCAACCCAATCACCTACCGAAAGCGGAACGCGTATAGATCGGCATCCTTGAGAACGACACGTAGACGCACGGCCCGTCCGGCGAGACCACTCACATTCGCACCGGCATTCCATGACATGACTCCATCGATCTCGTCGCCGTACTTGTCAGGACAGTCGTCGAGCCCGTAGCCTGGCAGAGCATGGCCCTCGGTATCCTGAATCTCCACACGCACCACGCCCACCGCCGAAGTCGAGTAGTTCAGCTCCAGCTCACTTCCCTTGAAAATCAGCGGCCGGGTGAGGAATTCACCGCTCGAAAAACCCGCATTCACAGATACAAACCCGTCGGTCCTGAGGGTGTAGCGCCGGATATTAACGGACGGGTGCCGGTTGTTCTCCATACCATAGATCGACATCTCCGTAGGTGATGTGTGAAGTATCCCCACGTCCATGTATATGCCGCGCTCGTGCCAGTTCCGTCGATCAAGGGCCGGGCGCACGAAAGCCTCCTTGAAGGAGCGATCGAAGCGCAGTCCATCACGGCTGGACATGAACACGATGTCATTAACGCCTTCTCCATACTCCCATTCAGGGTCCGGTGTCCGCTCGACAACAAAGCGCGACGGAAACATGATATAAGTCCCAGGAGCCCTCTCGTAGCGGACACAGGAATTGGTGTAGAAGTGCTCGTTCGGCTTCTCGCCAGTGTCGATATCGACCAAGGGTGTCCAGTTCAGAAAGTCCTTCGAGATCGAGCGTCGCACCCAACGCACCCCCCCCTTGAAAGGACCGCCGCTGCCGGCTGAGCCGCGAGCGTAGAGCACGTACTCTCCCCGCCAGGCATCCCACATCGCCACGAAATGAGAGTCGAAGGGTGGATCCGTCAGGATTGGCTCCTCCCGCACCATGCGCCACTTCAGTCCATCCGCAGAGACGTACGCCTGAAGTATTTGGCGGGTCGGGCCACGGGCCACAGCCTTGTATCTTTCGTCCTGAGCCGCACCTGGGTTCCCATCGATGAACGGGGCGAAACAGTCGCTGGGCCCCTCAAATACCAGGTTATTTTGCATAGATCCTCTATACGAAATAAGCCCCACGGTCGGCTTCTCCCAGACTACGCCGTCGGTGCTCTCCGCGTACGCGTGGAGCATGGCATTATTAGCGTGCTGGTCGTCGGTTCGGTACCACAGGCGGTATCTCCCTTCGTCCTGGACGAAGGTGTTATAGGCCGTTATGCCGGACTCCCAGGGGTGCTCGACAGAGATCGCCGCCTCGCGGCGGACCGGTGAATGAAGGCGGCGCTCCACTCCGCTGGACTCGGCAATCCAAAAACCATCGACGAATAGCTGGCGATCGGTACCTATCTCAACGGGAGTGTTATCCATCGAATCGGCACCTCTTCTATCTGGCAAGGGAATCCATGCCTTGCCACTTGGATGGGGTCTCACTTGGTCACGAACCCTACATCCACCATAGTCACCTGTCAATCGGAATAAGATTGACACCCCGTAACTGCGCAAGTATCTTAGGTCCGGTCCAGAAATGGAATACAAATTAGGACTGCTTGGAGGAAGCAAATGACCGATAAGAAATATCGGGTAGGCATCGTAGGACTAAGTGGGATCACTTCGGGAGTACCGGCCGCTCCTGGCCCTCGCGCCGCATGGCAGGGACGCAAGGTAGGTTCGCCATTCGATCGCGAGATAATAGTGGGCCACGCAGCGTGTCTAGCACTCATGGACAATGTAGAACTCGCCGGGTACTGCGACATCGTGCCTCAGCTACTTGATGATTTCGGCAAGAACTGGGGCACTACCTGGCCGAACGCCAAGCCCTACACAAACTACAAGCAGATGCTGGCCGAGGCCAACCTGGACATCCTCACCGTGGGTACGGGAGACAATCGACACGCCGACATGGTTGTGGACGGGGCAAGTGCGGGCGTAAAGGCCATCATGTGCGAGAAGCCGCTGGCCACGACCATGAAAGACGCCAACCGGATGCTCAAAGCCTGCAAGGACAACGGAATTCCTCTGAGCGTCGGCCACACCCGTGCCTGGGATCCCATGTACCACAAGATTCGAGACATGGTCCGCGAGGGAGGGATCGGCCCAGTCAAGAGCATCGTGGCGTCTTTGGGAGGACCACGGGCGATGATGTTCCGTAACGGGACCCACGCACTGCACGCGGTGGTCTTCTTTGCGGACTCCGAACCGACCCACACCATAGGATTGCTTGAGGAGGGCTTCGACGACTGGGACGAGTATCGCGGCGACGGCGGGAAAAAGCCAGAAGGCGAGACTGCGGTTAGCGGCATCATCAAGATCGCCAACGGGGCCTGGGCATACTTTGACTGCCCCAAGACCGCGACGGGCACATCGAGCGTGACCATTGCGGGAACCACAGGGAAAATAACTATCGGGCTCAACGACGGCTGGGCGACGCTGTATAGTGAGGACGACGAGGGAGACACAATTAGCCGCATCATCAAGCCCATGGGTATAGTCAGCAACTACCAGTCGATGGGATACGTCGCGGCCTATGAGGAACTGATCGCGCTGGCAGAGACCGGCAAAGGTGAGAGCGTCGGCAACGGCCGTCAAGGGCGGCATGTCGTCCAGATCATGACAGGATTTCTGAAGTCCCACCAAGCTGGATCGGCCCTGGTAGAGGTTCCCAAACAGTAGGGAGATTACAGAGGGATTGAGCCATTTTGATAGATCTATCTACCTCCTCGGTTAGCGCCCAAATAGTTCCGAGGCAGGACGATCAAATCCATATCACCCCGAGCGGATTCTAAGAGTCTAGGGTTGAAGGGACCGCCCCATAATCACGGATTGTAGCCCCACCCCAGATTCTTCGTACCGGACCTCCTCAGCTTGACAATGGGCTGAAGCAGAGTACGACACAGTCGTGTCTACAAAACCGAGGGCCAACACGAACTTATTACTAGAAACCTAGGAGTCTAGCAGGTTCTGGGGCCGCAGCTAGAAACCAACTCGACAGATTCGAACGCAAAGGGAGGCAGGCAACTGTGACAGCAAAAAGGACTTTGAGGGCCGCAATGGTGGGTCTACGCCACGGGCACATGGGTAGCATCGGCACGGAACATCCAGGCTATATCCAGACCTTCAAGGGTCTCGACGATGTCGAGGTGGTAGCTTATTTCGAGGACACTGAGCCCGAACGCCTCGCCCCAGTCGCGACCCAGGATCCCGGCGCAAACACGTACACCAGTCTCGACGAACTGATCAACAAAGAAGAGTTCGACGTTGCGATGGTAGGGCTACCCGCTAACGAGCTCCCCGCAGCCGGCATCAAATTAGCGGAGGCCGGCAAACACTTCTATATGGAGAAGCAGTTCGCCCGCCGCGCCGACGACCTGGCGAAGCTGGCACGGGTGATAAGAAGTACCGGCGTGAAGGTCTTCGCCGGCTACCCATGGCGGTTCCACCCAGCAATGAAGGAGCTGCGTTCGATCATAGACCAGGGACTGCTGGGTAGGCCACTATCCATCGAGACCAGGCTGGTCACTTCGCAGGTGCGGCCCGGCAGCCGCGATCCAGAGGATTTCTCGTACAGAGACACCACCCAGGGAGGCGGCATACTCCATCATCTGGGCGGCCATCACCTGGAAGCCATGCGCTTCCTGATGGGCGAGGTCAAGGCAGTTCAGGCGATGGTGGGCCGGCCTGTCGGGTACATCGAGGCGCCGTTGGAAGACGTGGCTATGGCGGTGCTCGAGTATGAGAACGGCGCATTCGGCACCCTGCACGAGGGGTTTTTCTCCCCACCTGGGCTGCCGGGAGGTGGCGACGGCTACCTTGCCTATCGCGGGCTCGAAGGTTGGGGAGAGTGGATGCCCTTCGCCGGGTACGGGCTGAAGGTGGGGAGTACGTCTCGCGAGTGGCGCGGCGCACCCATCCGAGAGTTCACGTACACGCCTAAATCCTACGTCGGTTACGGCGAGGATGACTGGTTCCACAACTACGTCGACGATTTCATGGAGGACATCCGAGGAAACCGTGAGCCGGCCCTGGGCGTGCTGGATGCTCTGGCCGTCGCCAGGGTAATCGATGCGATCTACGAATCCTCTAGAAGTGGTCGGCGCGTAGAGATCGAGTACGGGATCTGACAAGTGCACCCTTGGTATTATTAGGTGGCTGGGTTGCATCTGGCAGGCTATCGGAGGTGGGAAGTAAGGAGGGGATACATTTGCGACTGACGCTTACCTTTCTGTTAGTAACGCTCCTGACAACGATCGCTTGCAGTAACGATGAACCGGCTCCTGCGGCGACGGCGGTGCTGGACGTAAAGTCGACCGTTATTAATCCACCCACCACACCGGTGGCAGCCATCATCCCTCCGTACGCGCCGGAGCACGCCGACTATCGCGTGCTGCTGCCAGATGGCAGACCCCACACCACCGCCAACATACGCGCGGGTGACCTTCTGGGCGATGGCAGCCTGCAATTACTGGTCACTGAGCCGTCGTCCGGACGCATCATTTGGATGCAAGGTTTTGAGGATTACGTAGAACTCTCGGACGGACTCACCGAGCCGGTGCGTACCCACGTCACAGACCTCGATAGCGATGGGAACCAAGACCTGTTAGTTACGGACATCGGATTTCTACGACCCACCAACAAGAAGGTCGGTAGTGTCGTGCTTTTGAGGAATATGGGCAGGGAGCATTTTGAGCCAATCGTCCTGCTTAAAGATGTCGGCCGTGTGGCCTGCGCAGAGGCGGCCGACTTGGACGGCGACGGTGACCTGGACCTGGCAATCTGCGTCTTTGGCCACCTGGATGGCAAGACCGTCTGGCTGGAGCAGACTGGCAACCTGGAGTTCATCGAGCACGTGCTAGACGACCGCCCGGGGGCAATACACGCCTTCCCGATAGACGCGGACGGCGACGGCGACCTGGACCTGGCCGTGGCGCTCTCACAACAATTTGAAGAAGTGCTGCTCTATCGCAACGACGGAAGTGGCGGTTTCGAGATGGAGGTGATCTTCAAGGCCCCAGTGAAGTATTATGGCTTATCTGGGATCGAGCCCGTCGATCTGGACCAGGACGGCGATATCGATATTCTGTTCACCAATGGAGACACGTTGGACTTCCCTGAGGAGCAGATTGACATCTCGCCCAACAACTTCTATGGGCTTGCCTGGCTGGAAAACGACGGCTTCGGCAACTTCGTGCAGCACGAGATTACGCGTTATTGGGGTGCATTCGCGGTTAAAGCCGCGGACCTCGACAACGACGATGACCTGGATCTAGTGTTGTCAGGAATGCAAATAGTGAAGGTTTATCCTGAGGCTGAGGTTCAAAACCTGATCTGGTTGGAGAACGATGGGAACCAAAGTTTCACCCGACACACACTGGATATTACAGTGCCGCCGCTTATGATCACACTGGAGGTAGTCGACGTCGACGGCGACGGTGTACCAGAGATCTTAGGTGGAAGCCACGATTACATGGGGCGGGAAGCCGGCCACAGGTTGGTGGTGTTCAACATCCCTATCGGCAGCAATATTCGTAGTTCTAAATAACGATACCTAATGTCAACGGCACTTAGCAAAAAGAGGGTCGTGGGGCTGATCCTACTCGTGGGAATATTGGCCGTATTCCTCTCTTTCAACCGCTTCCCCAAACTGGACACCGTCCGGGAGGACCTCGACGCCGTTACCGGTCCGCAAACTGAGTGTTTTCAGGGCTTCTGCATCGAGAGCGACCCGGAGTCTAGCCTTCTCGAAAGATGGTGGGACTTCTCGATAGAATATCTGCAACTCGTGACCATAGGGATGATATTCGCCTTTACGGTAGCTGGCCTAGCCGAAGGATTTTTGTTCCCCAGCAGAGGGGGGGGTGCCGCGATATCGGGCGGCAGACTTAGTCGTGCGCTTAAGGGACTCGCGGCAGGTCCGGTCATGAACCTATGTTCGGCATGTATCGTGCCAGTAGCTGCCGCATTCCGCAGACGAGGAGGTGGCATCGAAGGCACCCTTGCGATGGTACACGGCTCGTCTACGCTGAATCTGCCAGCACTGATGATGGCCGCTCTCGTATTCACCCCGATCCTCGGAGTCAGTCGCGTGCTATTGAGTCTGTTAGCCGCACTTGCCATCGGCCCCTTAGTGACAAAGATCGTCTCCTGGCATGATGAGACGGGTGACTCGGTCCAAAACACTATGGAGGCCACTACGGTGCCTGATAATAGGCCCTGGGGAGCGGTGATGAGGGAGGCCTTCGCCGATTGGGGGCGATCCAGCCTCAATTTCATCATCAGAATGGGCCCAATTATGATCGGGGCCGGGTTCGCCAGTGGACTCGCAATCCAGTGGGTTAGTCCAGACACTATCGCCGATTACCTAGGTAACGACCTGCGGGGTGTGGTCATCGCGGCCACACTAGGGATTCTAATCAACGTCCCACTATTATTCGAGATTCCACTGGTGGCATTATTGCTGCTGCTGGGCATGGGCCCCGCCCCAGCCGCGACACTACTATTCACGGCTGCGGCGGGAGGTCCCATCACCTTCTGGGGGCTGGCCAGTGTGATGCCTAAAAGGGCCATTGGGGCATTGGCGACATCGACCTGGGTGGTCGGGGTGGCCGGCGGTCTCGGTATCCTGGCATACGGCACCCTGATTTCGGAGGTGGACGAATCCTTACGCATCGATACTGTGGAGGCAGCTGTGGGCTCATCTGTAGTGTTAACCAACCCATGGTTCCTTGACGCAACATCTGTCGCCAAAGCAGCGTTCCAGCACCACGATCCAGATTCTCAGCAGTTTCCTCTAGGGGCAGGAGTTGTGGTCTTTGACTTCAACGGGGACATCAGACCTGACATGTACTTCCCGGATATGAGGGGATCCAACGCACTATACCGGAACGAAGGCGACGGCACCTTCACAGAGGTAGCCACCCGCGCCGGAGTGGACAACCCTGAAGTAGAGGGGAACGGCGGATGTGCGGCCGACTACGACAACGATGGGGACCTAGATCTGTACGCTACTAACCACGGTATGAATGCCCTCTTCCGCAACAACGGCGACGAGACTTTCACCGATGTAGCCCCAAGTACAATGGCTGACTATGATGCAAAGAGGCGTTTCACCGGTTGTGCCTGGGGCGATTACGACCAGGATGGCAATGTCGACTTGATCGTGGTAAGCCACATGGGCGAAGTCATCGACGACGTGCTTGAGCACGGAGATTTCTTTCTCGCTCTACGCGGCATGACACTGTTCCATAACGAGGGGAACGGAACATTTACCAATGTAACTTCACTATTGGGAGATACCTCTGGGGCAAAGATTGCCGGAGATGTAGGCAATGTTTACGGGGCCGGCTTCCAGCCCGCCTGGGTCGACTACGATAACGATGGCGATCCGGACCTCTACGTAGTCAATGACATCGGACGTCAGATACAGCCCAACGTATTGTGGCGCAATGATGGAGTCGGCCCAGACGGCTTGTGGCGATTTGCTGATGTGTCGAAGGAGACCGGGGCTCAGGTTCGGATGGACGGGATGGGGATAGCGATCGGAGACTACGACCTGGATGGAAATCTGGACTTTTACATGACCAACATCAATTCCAGCGTGATGTTAAGAAACGGTGGCGACGAACCTGCATTCACCCGCACTGCCTCGGAATCCGCTACCGGGATCGGCATGCTCGGACTGAGACCTCGAATCGGCTGGGGAACGATGTTCCTAGATTACGACAACGATGGTGATGAGGACCTATATGTCGTCAGTGGTTTCCTCGACATCGCGAGACCCGCCAACTCCAAGGAACAGCCCAATGCACTACTTCGCAATGATGGCACCGGCGGTTTCGTCAATGTCTCCACCGGAAGCGGTGCCGACGACGTAGGGGTGGGTCGAGGTGGAGCCTACATAGACTTCAATGGCGATGGGTGCGTAGACATAGTAGTCGCAAACTACGGCCAGACCTCGAAGTTGCTGGAAAAAGTCTGTGACAGTGGCAACCACTGGCTCATCGTAGACCTGGAGGGAACTACGAGTAACCGAGATGGCATCGGTGCCAGAATCACTGTCTCAGCCGACGGCGTGAAACAAATACGGGAAACGTCGGCCGGGGGAAGTTCCATGGGCCAGAGCATGATGGAGGCTCACTTCGGCCTCGGCAACTTCAGCTCAGATGTCTCGGTCACAGTCCGCTGGCCCAGTGGCAAAATCCAAAATCTCACCGGGGTTTCTACTGACCGTAGAATTCTAGTTGTGGAGCCCCGTTAGTGCTGATATTTGTACTAGGAACTCGTACCCGAATTTGGTTAGATTCTGGAAGCTGTGGGGCCTTGACAATCCTATCGTCACAAGTTACGCTACGGTAGCTATATTGTACAAATCGGATTAGCATGAGGAGGCGGACATGTTAACTAGTGTGAAAAGTGGCAAGTTCCTACTGGTCTCGCTACTTGCTCTGGTGCTAATGATGGCGTTGGCGTGCTCAAGTGACGACGAAGAGCCCGCAGCCGTAGTAGCCCCACCTGCCGCACCTGCCGGCCCGACGGCAGCAGAGATAGCGGCAATAGTAGCGGAGACCATACCGGAAGGCGTCAGCGCAGCAGAGATTGGCGCTATGATCGACTCTGCCCTTGCAGCCAAGCCGGGCGTGACAGCTGATGAGCTTAAGGCAGCGATCGCCTCCTCACAGGGCGAACAACTAACGAGTGCCGATGTCGACGCAATCGTTAAAGCAGCCCTAGACTCGCTGCCGGCGCCGAAGATCGATACTTCGGCAATCTCATCTCTAGTCGAGTCCGCAGTAGCGGGTGCCATGCCCGAAATCCCTGAGGGTGTCGATGCGGCGCAGATTTCTGCGCTGGTAGCATCGGCCGTCGAAGAGGCCACCAAGGGTGCCGCTACCGGTGGAGACGTGTCTTCAGCTATCGCCGCCGCCCTTGCGAGTCAGGAAAATCTGAGCGCGGATCAGGTGGCAGCGATAGTAGAATCGTCGCTTAAGACTCTGAGAAGTGCCGTTGCAGAGCAGGGTGCTGCCTTAGCTGCACAATCAGCGGCAATCGCTGCACAAGGCGGTAAAATTGTTGCATTGGAACTAGCCTCGCTTCCCGAGGTTGAAGCCGGTGAAGTCGCCGGCTTCTCAAGGGTAACCCTTCCAGAGCTGGAGAGGCCCACCAACATCCCCAAGAACTTGACCCTGGAACCAGTACAAGAGCTAAACTTCCTGTACCAGCAAAACGCCAAGGAAGGTATCGCCCCTCCATATCTTGAGGGTGGCGGTGACCGATCGATGTATCCTTGGATATTTATGCCTGCGTTCCATATGGCCTCGATCGAAAGGAACTTTGCACTCCGACAAGGTTTCGCCACCGGGTATTCGATTAGCGACGATGGGCTGACATACTTGTTGCACATCAACGCCGACGCGATCTATCAGGACGGCACGCCAATCACGGCGCAGTCGATCAAGGATGCCTGGGAGTTCGCTGCATGGCCCGCGAACCAGGTAGGCTGGGGTGCCATCCTGCTCCACACCAGAGCCATCGCTGGGATGGACGCCGTCGAGTCAGGCGACGCCACGGCAGCCTCTGGTCTCACGGCTATTGACGACGTAACCCTAGAGATCAAGATGGTGAAATTCACGCCGACATGGCCGCTACAGATGGCGGTTTGGATGCTCGGCGCTTTCAAGGCTGACCAGGCCAAGAATGACCCAGAAGGCTTCCGGCTGACTCCCATCGGTGCCGGTCCCTACCGCGCCACGTACTTTGATGACACTGCGAAGCAGGAATACACTGCCACTAGCAATTGGTGGGGAGCTCCTCCGTTCATCAAGAAGATCCACAGGGAGAATGTAGTCGACCTACAGACCGGTTACATCATGTACGAGAATGGTGAACTGGATGTTCTCTACGCCGACTCCGTCCGCCAGCCTGCGATATGGCAGCCGGACAACCGATATCACGGCGACTTGGTTCCCAACGGCGGCAAGGGCCTGTGGTACACCGCATACGTGACGGACCATGAGCCTTTCGACGACGTAAACATCCGCAAGGCGTTGGCTCACGGTGCCGACATGTGGTCAATCGTACCTGCCATCCTCGGCCCGTTGGCTGAGTACGGCGCCGGTATCATCACCTCCGGCAACGCATGCTGGCAGGCAGGCACCGGATACGAGTACGATGTAGCCAAGGCCCAGGCAGCTCTAGCAGCGTCCAAGTACGGCACTGCTGAAAACGTGCCGTCGATTACCCTTGAGATCAGTCGTCCGTCCATCATACGAATCTTTGAGGTAGTACAGGAACAGTGGAAGGACAACCTAGGCATCGAGATTAACCTGGTCAGGCTTGAGCCCGGACAGGTTAGGCGAGACGTGGTGGAATTCAGGCGTCAGAGCCTAGGTGCCCGTATCCCAGACCCCAGCGGCATACTAAGCGACCTTGGTCATTCGACGTCCGGTACAGTGAAAAACTCCGGGAAGTTTAGTAATCCACAGCTAGATGCCTTGATCGACGCTGCAGGGGCGATGGAATTGACGGACCCCAACTACTGCAGTGCTTGGCAAGAGATCGAGCGCATGATAATGGATAACTACTACTACTTCCCGCTCATGGCTGGCGACCCGTCCACGTGGGTCCTACAGCCCTGGGTCAAGGGTTACGTAGGTTCCCTCGGACAGTACATGAACACT